>NZ_JARVSG010000017.1:0-170567 GCF_030209335.1 Pseudarthrobacter sp. fls2-241-R2A-168 | reverse complement strand
TGCGCTCGGCACTGGACACCGTCCTGGGCAACACCAAACAGAACACCCCCGAAACCGCAGGAGAAACCCGTGAATTCACGCCCGTACACTAGCGTCTGGTCCGACCTTGCACAGGTCGAATTCAGCCAGGGCTTCATCCAGTCCGGCCCCTACCGCACCCGATACCTGCACGCCGGCGACAGCAGCAAGCCCACACTGTTGATGCTCCACGGCATCACCGGCCATGCCGAAGCCTATGTGCGGAACCTGCAGGCCCACGCGGAGCACTTCAACGTTTATGCCATCGACTTCATCGGCCACGGATACAGCAGCAAGCCTGACCACCCGCTGGAGATCAAGCACTACATCGAGCAGGTCAACCACTTCCTGGACGCCATCGGGGCTGAGAAAGCCTACTTCTCAGGTGAATCCCTTGGCGGATGGGTGACCGCCCGTTTCGCCATCGATTTCCCTGAGCGGGTCGAACGTATCGTCCTGAACACCATGGGCGGCACCATGGCGAACCCGGTCGTGATGGAACGCCTGTACACGTTGTCGATGGAAGCGGCAAAGGATCCGTCCTGGGAGCGGGTAAAAACCCGGCTCGAGTGGCTCATGGCTGACCCTTCCATGGTGACGGACGACCTTATCCGTACCCGTCAGGCGATCTTCCAGCAGCCGGACTGGCTCAAGGCATGTGAAGCAAACATGGCCCTTCAGGATCCCGAAACGCGCCGCCGGAACATGCTCACCGACGATGACCTTCGTTCCATCCAGGCGCCCGCCCTCGTTGTATGGACCACCAAGGACCCCTCAGGGCCGGTCGATGAGGGCCGCCGCATCGCTAATCTCATCCCCAACGGCCGGCTGGCTGTTATCGAAAACGCCGGTCACTGGCCCCAGTACGAGCAGACCGAGATCTTCAACAAGATCCAGTTGGATTTCCTGCTCGGCCTCGACGAGGGCGCGGGCACGGAACTGACCTCTGCACAAGTTCAAGGCTAGGAGACTGCCATGACCGTTGCTCTGCTTGCCATGTCCCACAGTCCTCTCCTCGAACATGGAGATCCGGGGCCGGAAGTTAAGGCCGAAGTGGAGGCCGCGTTTGACGCTGCCCGCAGCTTTGTCCACGATTACGACCCCGACGTGGTCATCAATCTGGGCCCGGACCATTACAACGGCTTCTTTTATCAGTTGATGCCGGCGTTCTGTGTCGGTTATGACGCTGTCAGCATTGGTGACTACGGAAGCCAGGCGGGCCCACTGAACGTCCCGAAGGACATCGCACAAGGCCTGGCCGAGTTCGTGATCGGTCGAGGTATTGATATTGCCGTCTCCCTGAAGATGGAGGTCGATCACGGCGCCGTCCAGCCCATGGAGATCGTCTACGGCGACATCACCGCCAAGCCGTTCATCCCTGTGTTCATCAACTCTGTAGCGCCGCCCTTCACGCCCCTCCAGCGTGTCCGGCTGCTTGGAGAAGCCATTGGACAGTATTTGAAGACCCTTGACCAGAAAGTGCTGCTCATTGCTTCCGGTGGGCTTTCCCACGACCCGCCGGTGCCCAGGTTGGCCACCGCCACCGAAGCCCAGCGCCGGATGTTGATTGGAGCGGATGGTCAGCAGACGCCCGAGGCGCGGGCAGCCCGGCAGCAGAGGGTCTATGACACGGCGGACGCGTTCGCCCGTGGTGAAGCGAACATTAAGGACCTCGCGCCTGAGTGGGATCAGCAGCTGATGAAGATTCTCGCTTCCGGGGACCTTTCGCCCATCGATGCCTGGACACCAGAGGAGATGACCGAAATCGCGGGGAATTCTTCCCATGAGGTCCGTACCTGGATCGCAGCTTATGCAGCTTTGGGAGCTGTTGGTCCCTACACGGTGCAGTACAGCTATTACCGCCCCATCCGCGAGTACATTGCAGGGTTCGGTGTTACAACCGCCACCCTGGACCACAGCTAGCGCAGCGCCGGACCCCGGACGAAAAAGCTGCACGATTGAGAGTGACGTAATGACAAATCAAACCAGCGGCGCCAATGAGGGCGCAGCGGTATCGGTCAGTTCACCGAACCTGAGGACCGTGGCCAACACCCTGTTAGGGGCATTGAACACCGCACGCCCCTGTGAGCCCGTCCGGGATGTGCTCGGCGGAGATCTTGACGCCGCGTATGAAGTTCAGGAGCTCCTGATTCAGAGCCGGGTCAGTACTCGTAACCGGCGGGTTGGCCGGAAGGTCGGGCTGACTGCGCCTGCGGTGCAGCGTCAGCTGGGCGTGGACCAGCCCGACTTTGGCGTGCTGCTCTCGGAGATGCAGCGTGGCGAAGACGAGGAAATCCCGTACTCGCAGCTGATCGCGCCCCGTATCGAGGCGGAGATTGCCTTCGTGATGGGGCGTGACGTCGAAGACACCGAGCGTGGTGCAGTTCTTTCCGCTGTGGATTTCGTCGTTCCGTCACTGGAAATCGTGGACAGCCGCATCGCGAACTGGGATATCGGGATCGTGGACACGGTCGCAGATAACGCATCCAGCGCCTACTTCGTCCTGGGCAGCGGCAAAGCAACACTGAACGATTACGTACCTGCAGCGGCGGAAATGGTCATGACCATCAACGGCCAACAGGTATCCCAGGGAACCGGTGCCGACTGCCTCGGCGATCCCATCAACGCCCTGCTGTGGGTCGCGGAAACCGCCGCGGCACTGGGCCGTCCCCTCCGCGCCGGTGAGGTGGTACTTTCCGGCGCACTCGGCCCCATGGCCCCCCTCAAAGCCGGCGACGTCGTCGAAGCCCGCATCAGCGGGCTGGGCACTGTCACCGCTACAGCATCTAAGGAGCTCTCATGAGCGCAAAAGCAGCCATCATCGGCTCAGGAAACATCGGCACCGACCTCATGTTCAAAATCATGAGGCTCAGCGACAAGCTCGACATGGGCGTCATGGTCGGCATCGACCCCGCATCCGACGGCCTCGCCAGGGCCGCCCGGCTCGGCATTGCCACCACGGCCGAGGGCGTCGAAGGCCTCATCGCCATGCCGGAATTCCAAGACATCGAAGTCGTCTTCGACGCAACGTCCGCCGGAGCCCACCGCCATAACGCAGCGGCCCTGGCCCCCTACGGAAAAAAACTCGTCGACCTTACCCCTGCCGCCATCGGCCCCTACGTCGTGCCGTCGGTGAATCTTGAGCAGCACCGGGACGCCGGGAACGTCAACATGGTCACCTGCGGCGGGCAGGCAACCATCCCCGTCATCGCGGCCATTGCCAGTGCCGCACCTGTGCACTACGGCGAAATCGTCGCTTCCATCTCATCGAAATCCGCCGGACCGGGAACCCGGGCCAACATCGATGAATTCACCGAAACGACGTCCGATGCGATCGTTCAGGTCGGCGGGGCCGCCAGTGGCAAGGCCATCATCGTCCTGAACCCGGCCGAACCGCCGATGATCATGCGCGACACGGTCCTATGCCTGGTCGACCGGCTCACCGAGGCCGAACAGGACAAGGTGGCCGCCGCTGTGCAGGAACGGGTCAACGAGGTCGCCGGCTATGTCCCCGGCTACCGGCTCAAGCAGGCCGTGCAGTTCCAGGACGAAGGCGCCGAAGTCAGCGGGCTCATCCCGGACGGCCACGGAAACGGAGAATACACCCGGGTCAGCGTCTTCCTCGAAGTCGAAGGCGCCGCGCACTACCTCCCGGAGTACGCCGGGAACCTGGACATCATGACCTCTGCCGCGCTCCGCGTCGCCGAGCAGCTGGTCTCCACAAAACAGGAAGTATCATCATGAGCCAGACACCCACCCGCGTCTTCATCCAGGACGTCACCCTGCGCGACGGCATGCACGCCGTGCGCCACCGCCTCAGCACCGACAATGTCGCCAAGATCGCCGGCGCCCTGGACGCCGCCGGCGTGGACGCCATCGAGGTCGCCCACGGTGACGGCCTCGCCGGCAGCAGCCTCACCTACGGCGCTGGAAGCAACACCGACTGGGAATGGATCGAAGCCGCCGCCTCCGTCGTCAAAAACGCCCGTCTCACAACGCTGCTGCTGCCCGGGATCGGCACCCTGCACGAACTCCGCCAAGCCTATGACCTGGGAGTCCGGTCCGTACGCGTCGCCACCCACTGCACCGAAGCGGACGTCTCAGCCCAGCACATCGCCTACGCCCGCGAACTGGGCATGGATGTCTCCGGGTTCCTCATGATGTCGCACATGTCCGAACCCGAAAAACTCGCCCAACAGGCAAAGCTCATGGAATCCTACGGTGCCCACTGCGTCTACGTCACCGACTCCGGCGGCGGCCTGACCATGGAAGGTGTCCGGCAGCGCGTCCGCGCCTACCGCGACATCCTGAACCCCGAAACCGAAATCGGCATCCACGCCCACCAAAACCTGTCCCTCGCGGTCGCCAACTCCGTCGTCGCCGTCGAAGAAGGCGCCTACCGTATTGACGCCTCCCTCGCCGGCCACGGCGCAGGAGCCGGCAACACCCCCGTGGAACCGTTCGTCGCCGTCGCCACCCTGCACGGCTGGGAACACGGCGCGGACCTCTTCGCCCTTCAGGACGCCGCAGAAGACCTCGTCCGGCCACTGCACGACCGTCCCGTCCAGGTCGACCGCGAAACCCTCACCCTCGGCTACGCCGGCGTCTACTCCAGCTTCCTCCGCCACGCAGAACGCGCCTCCGCCCGCTACGGCCTGGACACCCGCGACATCCTCGTCGAAGTCGGCAAACGCCAACTCGTCGGCGGCCAGGAAGACATGATCACCGACGTCGCCCTCGACCTACAGCACGCCGCTGCGAAGCACCAACAACCCCTTCCCGTCCGCTAGCTCCACCTCCTCCAAGGAATCAGACATGTCAACGAAGACAGCCCCGAACGCAGAGGGCCGCACCGGCCCCATGAAGGTTGCGATGGCAAGCTTCATCGGCACCACCGTCGAGTACTACGACTTCTTCATTTATGGGACAGCAGCAGCGCTGGTCTTCCCCAAGCTGTTCTTCCCTGAAGCCGGCCCGCTGATGGGCACGCTGCTGTCCTTTGCCACCTTCGGCGTGGGGTTCCTCGCCCGTCCCCTTGGAGGTATCGTCTTCGGCCACTTCGGTGACCGGGTCGGGCGGAAGAAGATGCTCATCATCTCCCTGGTGGGCATGGGCGCCGCAACGTTCCTGATGGGCCTGTTGCCCGGTTATGCACAGATTGGCATCGTCGCACCCATTCTGCTGACCGTCCTGCGCCTCTTCCAGGGGTTCTGTGTCGGTGGTGAATGGGGAGGCGCGACACTCATGGCCGTAGAACACGCTCCCAAGGGCAAGAAGGGTTTCTATGGAGCGTTCCCCCAGATGGGCGCCCCGGCAGGCGTAGCCCTCGCCACTGTCTCCTTCCTCGGCGCCACCCAGCTGCCCGGCGACCAGTTCCTCGCCTGGGGCTGGCGGCTGCCGTTCCTGGTCAGCGCAGTCCTGGTCGTTGTCGGCCTGGTCATCCGCCTCACCATCGCTGAAAGCCCCGCCTTCGCCGCGGCCCGCGAGAAGAAGGAGCTGGTGAAGCTCCCCATCAAGGAAGCCTTCCGTCGGCACCCCAAGGAAATTTTCCTCGTCGCCGGCACCTACCTCAGCCAGGGCGTTTTTGCATACATCACCATGGCCTACCTGGTCAGCTACGGCACCGCCGTCGCCGGGATTGACCGCACCACCGTCCTGATGGGCGTCTTCGTCGCAGGCATCGTCGCCGTCGTCCTCTACCCGATCTTCGGATCACTCTCGGACAGGTACGGCCGCAAGACCATGTACCTCGCTGGTGCCGTAGCCATGGGTGTCTCCATCGGCCCCGCCTTCATGCTCATCAACACTGGTGTGGCAGCCAACTTCGTCCTGGCGGTGGTAATGGTCTTCGGCATCGCCATGGCACCGGCAGCGGGCGTGACCGGCTCCCTCTTCTCCATGGTCTTCTCCCGGGAAGTCCGCTACACCGGCGCCTCAGTTGGCTACACAATTTCGCAGATCGCCGGCTCCGCGTTCGCCCCGACGATTGCCACAGCACTGTTCGCTGCGACCAAATCCAGCGACTCCATCGTCATCTACCTGCTCGTCGTCTCTGCCATTTCCATCATCTCTGTTGCACTCCTGCCCGGTGGCTGGGGGCGCAAGGAAGCAGCCCGCCAAAACGGGGAAGAACTGGCTGAAACTCAACGAAGCGCAGCAAACACCCCTGCCGAAGCCTAACCAGACCTTTTGAACAGCAGGGGCTGCCGGCACATTCCGGCCGCCCCTGCTGCCACAAGGCTCAGGCGGCCTCCTCCAGGGTGACGAAGTTCCCCTATTCCGGTTTCATCACAGGTCACCCTGTCCCCGGTCACGCCTGAAAGGTCACGCGAATGACACGCGCAGATTTCCCCGACCGCGTTTTTGGACCAGATGAAATTCCGACTCTTGCGTGGCAGGAGACAACACCTGCGAAGCGGACAAGTTTTGTCCAGGACTGGCATCTGCTGGTCGGCGCGGTGGTGGAGGTCCGACGGGAGGGACGGGTCCTCCGAACAGGGCTCGTCGACGACGTCACCGCATCCGGAGACATCATCTGGCTAGCGGCAGATGGGTTCGACAGCAGAACCATGATTGACAAACGAGAGGGCTATAAACTTGCGATCGTCCAAGCACTGCAATAATCCTCCGCGGACAGCGGTGGCAAAAACCCTCGCTGTCCTCCCATTCTGCACAACGGCTTCGGAGCAAAGTGGCACCTGCGGCTTCCGCCAGGCCGCCCTAAGAGGTAGTGCTGCAGACAGCCATAGTCATGATCCAGCACGTGCTCCGATCGAGAGTGCGGTCGACTATGGCCAATCAGCCGACGCAGTACCGGAAAGAGGTTTTCCATCCGGACAAATCACCGCCGCCGCCTGGGAAGGCTGGTGGCAGGCGGAGCCCGGGGGAGCTGCCTAACGGACGCCGAAACGAGCGTCACCTGACGGGCTTGCGTTCATCATCGGCCTCTAAACCATGCCCCCCGTGGTCACTCAATCGTTCCGGACTTGCACAAGTCACCCACGACGCGCAGCTGCGGCAGCGGTTGAAACCGTCGTTCCAGTCTGCCTTTGCAATCCAGGTGTCAGGATGCTGGACGTATGACGGCTCTTGTATCCGAGAGGCTCCACGGTCCGGCTTCGGCCCAATGGCATTCCCACAACACCCGGGGGAGGGTCAGTGACACGTCAAGCCTTTCTGACGATCCCTGAAAGAGAAATAAATCGATACCGCGCCTGGGCAGTAATTTCTGCTTGCCTCGGCTGGATGAAAGAGAGTTATACGTGGCACGTATTGGCGTTGTGGCCGAGTTGGGTCACGAGAGGCGGGTGGCGGCGACGCCCACCACCGTCAAGCAGTTGTTGGGGTTGGGCTACGAAGTTGTGGTCGAAAAGGGTGCGGGCGAGTCCGCCTCCTTCAGAGACGACATGTACGCCGAAGCCGGTGCACTGATCGTCGGCGCCGATGAGGCGTGGGGCAGTGAGGTGGTGCTTCGGATCAACCCGCCTACTGAGGAGGAGATCGGCCGGCTGGCCGAAGGTGCGACGCTGATCGGGATGCTGGCCCCTGGTCTGCGGCCGGAGCTGGTGGAGGCGTTGGCGGCACGCCCCATTACAGCTTTGGCTTTGGATGCGGTGCCGCGGATCTCGCGGGCGCAGTCGATGGATGTGCTCAGTTCGATGGCGAACATTGCAGGATACCGTGCCGTGATCGAGGCGGCCCACGAGTTCGGCCGCTTCTTCACCGGCCAGGTGACCGCTGCGGGCAAGGTCCCGCCTGCCAAGGTCCTGGTCGCCGGCGCCGGCGTCGCCGGTCTGGCGGCGATCGGGGCCGCGTCCAGCCTGGGCGCAATTGTCCGGGCGACAGACCCGCGCCCTGAGGTAGCCGACCAGGTGAAGTCCATTGGCGGTACCTACCTCAAGGTTGAGGTGGAGGAGGAGATGAAGTCCTCCGACGGGTACGCGAAGGCCACCTCTGAGGCGTATAACGCCCGGGCTGCTGAGATTTATTCGGAGCAGGCAGCCGATGTGGACATCATCATCACCACCGCCCTGATCCCTGGACGTCCCGCGCCGAAACTGCTCACCGCCGAAGACGTGGCCGGCATGAAGTCCGGCAGCGTGATCGTGGACATGGCCGCCGGCCAGGGCGGGAACGTCGAAGGCTCCGTCGCCGGAGAACGGATAGTTACGGATAACGGTGTGGTGATCCTGGGGTACACGGATCTTCCGGCCCGGCTCCCGGCCCAGGCCTCCCAGCTGTACGGGACAAACTTGGTAAACCTGCTCAAGCTCCTGACCCCGGACAAAGACGGTCAGCTGCGGATCGATTTCGAGGACGTGGTGCAGCGCTCCGTGACGGTCGTCCGGGAAGGGGAGAAGACCTGGCCCCCGCCACCGGTCCAGGTCTCAGCCGCACCCGCAGCCACGACCCAGGGCCCGGCCGCCGAAAGCACCGCCGCGAAGAAGAAGGAAGGCCTCAGCCCGGCCGGCAAGGCCGGGCTCTTCGCCGCGGGGATCGCGGTGCTGTTCGGGATTAACGCGGTCGCCCCGGCGCCGCTGCCGCAGCACTTCACGGTGCTGATGCTCTCCATCGTGGTCGGCTTCTACGTCATCGGGAAGGTCCATCACGCCCTGCACACCCCGCTGATGTCCGTCACGAACGCGATCTCGGGGATCATCGTCGTCGGGGCTCTGCTGCAGGTCACCTCCGAGAACATCGTGATGCAGGTCCTCGCCGCCGTCGCGGTCCTGCTGGCCAGCATTAACATTTTCGGCGGCTTCGCCGTCACCCGGCGCATGCTCGCCATGTTCTCGGCCGGGAAGGCACGTTCATGAGCGCGGCCACTGAAGCAGCAGGAATTCTATCGAGGAGCCTTACCGTGTCTGACACCGTCTCCGGTCCGTTGACCGCCGACTCCATCGCGGGGGCGGCCTACGTCGTCGCTGCCCTGCTGTTTATCCTGTCCCTCGCCGGGCTGAGCAAACACGAGAAAGCCCGCGCCGGGGTCATCTACGGCATCACCGGGATGATCATCGCCCTGGCCGCGACGATCTGGCTGACCCTGCAGGACGCCTGGGGCACCGGTCACGCCCTCACCGGGCTGGGCCTGCTCGTCGCCGCGGTGATCGTCGGCGGCGCCATCGGGCTCTGGCGCGCCCGCGTGGTCGAAATGACCGGCATGCCCGAACTGATCGCCCTGCTGCACAGCTTCGTGGGCCTCGCCGCCGTCCTGGTCGGCTGGAACGGGCACCTCGAAGCCCCGGACCTGTCCCCGGACCTGACAGCGATCCACCACGCCGAGGTATTCATCGGCGTCTTCATCGGCGCAGTGACCTTCACCGGCTCGATCGTGGCGTTCCTGAAACTCTCCGCCCGGATGAAATCCTCACCCCTGATGCTGCCGGGCAAAAACGGGATCAACCTCGGCGCCCTCGCCGCCTTCATCGCCCTGACCGTCTGGTACGTCAACGACTCCCAACTCTGGCTCCTCATCGTCGTCACCGTCCTCGCCCTCGGGCTCGGCTGGCACCTCGTGGCCTCCATCGGCGGCGGCGACATGCCCGTGGTCGTGTCGATGCTCAACAGCTACTCCGGCTGGGCCGCCGCCGCGGCAGGCTTCCTGCTGAACAATGACCTGCTCATCATCACCGGTGCCCTGGTCGGCTCCTCGGGTGCGTACCTGTCCTACATCATGTGCAAGGCCATGAACCGGTCCTTTATCTCCGTGATCGCCGGCGGGTTCGGCATCGCCGCCCCCGCCAGCAAGGGCGACGAGGACCAGGGCGAGCACCGCGAGATCACCGCCGAGGCAACGGCTGAGATGCTGACGAACGCCTCGTCCGTCGTCATCACTCCCGGCTACGGCATGGCCGTAGCCCAAGCCCAGTACCCCGTGGCCGAACTCGCCCACCAGCTCCGCGAGAAGGGCGTGAACGTCAGGTTCGGCATCCACCCCGTCGCCGGACGCCTGCCCGGACACATGAACGTCCTCCTCGCCGAAGCCAAAGTCCCGTACGACATCGTCATGGAAATGGACGAGATCAACGAC
Organism: Pseudarthrobacter sp. fls2-241-R2A-168; assembly: GCF_030209335.1. Lineage (NCBI taxonomy): Bacteria > Bacillati > Actinomycetota > Actinomycetes > Micrococcales > Micrococcaceae > Pseudarthrobacter > Pseudarthrobacter sp. fls2-241-R2A-168. The sequence goes on along the minus strand of NZ_JARVSG010000017.1, from coordinate 160,519 downwards.
GACCTCGGCGACACCTCAGTAGTCCTGGTCATTGGAGCCAACGACACCGTCAACCCCGCCGCCGCCGAAGACCCCGGCAGCCCCATCGCCGGCATGCCCGTCCTCAAAGTCTGGGAAGCCGAGAACGTCATTGTGTTCAAACGCTCCATGGCCGCCGGCTACGCCGGCGTCCAGAACCCGCTGTTCTTCCGCGAGAACTCCCAGATGCTCTTCGGTGACGCCAAACAACGCGTCGAAGACATCCTCCGCGCGTTCTAACCGATGGCGCCCGCGTAGCCTTTCTGCTGGTCGATATAACAACACCCGGGCGGCGCTAGTCGGGGTTACACAACCAAATCCGTGTACCGAGGAAGACGACAGAAGTGAAAAGAGACGAGACCATGCCCAATCGCCGGGTTCCTCCCAAGTACCCTCTGCTGAAGACTTTCCGACGCTATGTGCCGGATCGGACTCCCTGCGCGGAAGAACCACCGGTACCCCGTCAGGCCCTGAACATCGACGAACTGACTGCATCCCCCTGGATTGGTCTTCACTACAGGCACGAATTCTTACTCCACTACAGGCACGAGCTGTTGGAGGGGACTGCCCCGGCTTTTGTTGACTAAGGGTCTAAGGCCGCTTTGAGCGCGGTCCGGTTGATTGTTTCATATTCGATTGGCGTGAGTTTTCCCAGCCGTCTTTGCCTTCGCCGGCGGTGGTAGGTTCTTTCGATCCAGGTTGTGATGGCCAGTCGGAGGTCATGTCTGGTGATCCACCGCTGACGGTCCAGGACGTTCTTCTGCAGCAGCGAAAAGAACGATTCCATCGCGGCGTTGCCCGCGCACGCACCGGCCCTGCCCATCGAGCCGATGAGCCCGTGGTGACGGAGTAATTCGACGAATCGGCGTGACGGAACTGGGACCCGCGATCCGAGTGGACCACGGTTGCTGCCAGGCGGCGTGCCGTCACCGCATTCTCCAGTGCGGTGACGGCCAGTGAGGACTTCATCCGGGAGTCCATCGAGTACCCGACGATCCTTCCGGAGTAGATGTGGCGGTTTCAAGGAGGCAGCGCAACACCTTTCATCGGAGGGCGTCGTGACGGTGTCGTGGAAAGATCGGAGCATCGCGTATTCGATGCTCCTGCAGGGTGCTTCTGCGCAGGAAACGGCGAGACGGTTCCGCGTCAACACGGGAGCGGTCGTCCAATGGGCCAGACTTGCGGGCATGGTGATCCGAATGGGAGCCCGAGGCGGCGTCATCTCGAACGTCACAGCACCCTTCGGCGGCATCAAGCAGTACGGCCTCGGGCGCGAAGGCGCCCTCGAAGGCATGGAGGAATACCTCTACACCCAGTACATCGGCATCGCCGACCCCTACGTCGGATAAAAGAAGCCTGCGCAGTGGCCCATTTCCCTTGCAGCCACTGCGCAGGCTGCCTGTAAAGACCTTGCTTGTGATGTCCCTTTCTTCCATACTGGAGCCATGCGTACCGCTGAATGGAACACTTCGTCGTCTGTGCTAGAGCGTGCCGCCCAAGTTCTTGGTGCCTTTAGAAGCGAGGACCGCTCCTTGGGGGTTTCCGAAATAGCCCGTAGAACGGGGCTGGCGAAGTCCACGGTTGCCCGTCTGACATCCGAGCTGTTGCGGCTGCAGTTTCTGGAGCGGCAGGGCTCCTCATACCGGCTTGGCATCACCTTGTTCGAATTGGGTCAGATGGTCGTGACACCCAAGGAGCTCCGCCGGCGCGCCATGGGGATTATGGTCGACCTGCGCAATGCCACGGGACAGACCGTTCACCTTGCCGTCCTCGACGGGACTGAGGTGGTTTACATAGAAATCTTGCGGGGAAGGGGGGCACCTCCGCTGCCCTCCCGCGTTGGCGGCCGTATGCCAGCTCACGCGACGGCCGTTGGCAAGGCGATGCTTGCCTTTTCGCCCCCGGCTGTTGCGGACGAAATTCTTGCTGCGGGTCTGCAAAAAGTTGCCCCGGGAACCATCACGGATGAAGATGCGCTGCAAAAAGAACTCGTCGAAGTAGCGGCCATCGGCCTTGCCTATGAGAATAACGAATCAGCGCCTGGCAGCTCGTGCGTGGCCAGTCCTGTCTTGGACTCCGGCGGAGCGCTGGTCGCATCTCTTTCGGTGTCCGGATTTGTTGGCCTTCTGGACGTCGACCGGGTTGGGCCCGCTGTCCGAACGGCAGCATTGGCCCTTGGCCGCCAGCTTCCCCGAAACAGTGCGCTAATCGAAGACTGAAAAGGGTGATGGCAGGTCTCAAATTTTCTGTGCTTCGGCTCGTGAATGGTGGCAGTGTTCCGAAAAGAACCAAGCAAGCAGGAAAATCATCCCCTACTGCGTACCGGTGATTGGAACGCTCGCTAGCGGCTTCTGATTTTTTTCCTCACTATGGGACGAGCGTCACACTGCCGTGACCATCACCTCTAGGAATGAAGAGAAGCACCATGAGCACAATGCGAGCAGCGCGGCTGCACCAGGTAGGCGGCAAGTTTGAAGTGGATGAAGTACCTATTCCGGTTCCAGATGACTACGACGTCATCATCAAGGTTGAGTCGGCGAATCTGGTTCAGAATCTGCGCAATGTCATCACTACCTACCCGTCTCTCAAATCGTTCCTTCCGTTGCCCGAGCTGCCCGCTATCTTCGGCATGGACACAGCAGGCACTATCAGCCAGGTCGGGGCACGTGTCCGGAACCTGAAAGTGGGCGACCGTGTCTACCTCAACCCCGGCCGGCATTCGGTGGACTCGTGGGCCTCCCGTACAGGTGATCCCCTGAGCGACACTGCATACACTTTCCAGGGGTATTTCGGCTTCGGCCCCGAGTCCAGGGAGATCCATAAGGATTACCCCCACGGCGGGATGTGCCAGTACGTCAAAGGGCCAGCGTCGGGAATTATCCGGATACCGGACAACGTTCCGCTGGACCATGCGTCCCGCTTCGGATACCTGGGCACCGCATATTCGGGTTTGCGCAAGGGGGACGTCCGGGCTGGCACCAATCTCCTCATCCAGGGTGTTACCGGCACGCTGGGCCTGAGCGCTGTGCTGCTGGCCCTGGCGATGGGGGCGACGCAGATTTTCGGTGTCGCTCGCAACAGGGCCCTGCTGGAACGAATCCGCCAGATCGCTCCGGATCGCATCAAGGTGATGGCCTACGGCGACGGGGATGTTGGCGACTGGGTCCGGCAGAATACCGACGGGCTTGGCGCAGACGTCTACCTTGATGCGCTCGGCGATAAAGCTACGGCGGATGTGAGTATGGCGGGGATCTGGGCGCTGCGCCGGGGCGGCAGGATGGTGAGCATAGGAGCGATGCCGGAGGACCTGCCTATTCCGATGTACAGGCTGATGACGCTGCAGATCAGCCTGCTGACTTCGCTGTGGTTCAGCGTGGCGGAAGGAGAGGAAATGGCGCGGATGGCCGCCGCAGGAACCCTTGACCTCAGCCATTTCGAGGCCTGGCACTATAGCCTCGAGGAGGCCAATCAAGCCATCGACGCTGCCACCGATCGCGCCGGCGGCTTCACCTCCATCATCCTCAAGCCCAACGACTAGACGGGGAGGTTTCCGTGGTCACCCTAAACCCTGCAACGACTGCCCTTTTGGCTGTCCACCTTCAACACGACATCGTGTCACCAGGAACTGCCTTTGGCCAGATGTTCCACCCCGAAGTCCAGTCCCGTGACGTGCTCACCCAATGCCGGAAAGCCATGCAATCTTTGCGGGATGCCGGAGGTCTGGTTGTACCGCTTCGGATAGCCTTCATGGACAACTACTCGGACTTGAACCGCGCGCTCCCGCTGCTACAGATGGTCGCCCAGGCCGGTTGCCTCAAGGAGGCAAGCGAAGGCAGCGCCATTGTCGCGGAGGTGGACGTCCACGATTCCGATGAAGTGGTCATCCACCAATTGCCGGGTCCATTCAGCGGCTCAAAACTGCAGGAAATCCTTGCATCCCGCGGCGTGGAGAATGTAGTCATCTGTGGCGTGGCGACCAATGCATCCGTGGAAGCCGCTGTCCGTCAGGCTGCGGATTTGGGATACGGCACCTACGTCCTCTCCGATGCCACCTCGGCGGCGGACAATGACTCCCATCAGGCGTCCCTTGCGTCGATGGGATTGTTTGCCCAGGTCATTACCCTTGAGGAGTTCACTGCCGCGCTGCCCAGCCACGTGGCCTAAACGGGCCCCTCATACGACGAGGTGCTGAGCGCGGGTCGCCCGGCTCGCCCCACACCCGGGCGGCCCGCGCCAATTCGTCTCGATGATGATTTCGTAAGACCGGAGGCCGGGTCAGTTAATCAGCTGGCGGGTTCCAGTTGCGCTACTTCGCTCGTACTGAGGGATCCGATAGCGGGAACCAGATCGGCCGTGCTCTGCATCATGTGATGGCGCATTCGCGCCTCCGCCGGTTCTGCAAGTCCGTCATACGTCCTTTCAAATAGGGCGCGCGCCTCGGGTAGAGGCCAGTCGGAAGGCAAGAGCGCCAAGGGGAGGTCCGGATGGGCTTCGCCGATTTCCCGCCAGTCCCGCAGGGTCTCGATCCGCAGTCTCAATGCCATGGTTGGCGAAACAGCATCGTCTTCAATGGCGTCAACTATGTCCGCGGCACGGCTGATAAATGATTCCAGGCGCGGCCTGAGGTCCTCGAGCCCGAAGGCGGCGGCGGGGTTTCCCTCGGCCCCGAAATCGGCCTGAGGGGCACCGCTGAAAACCGTCATGCGGTTGATACCCACGTTCATCAGTGCCCGCCGGGACTCCTCGTCCAGCGCCCAGGGTCGTACCCAGACCCCGTCGTACAGTAGCCCGAAACCGAACTGCCGAAGCAACTGCCGGACCTGGTGGCGAAGGTGGCGCTGCTCCTCACTTACGGAGAACGTGATAACGGTCCAATGCCCGTCCCAGTCGCGGTACTCACGCCCAAAATCCACGATCTGCTTAAGGCGGTGTTGGTGACGGCGGCGTGCTGGCTCAGTCAGCGTGTAGTAAGTGGCGCGGCCCCGCCGGGAGGGTTCGAGAAAGCCCTGACGTGCTACCCGGCTTAGGGCGTTTCGGGCTGCCGTTTCGCTAAGGCCGAAGTCGCCCAACACATCGACGAAGAACGTCGACGGGATATCGTCCTCAACTCCAAGGAAATAGGTACCAAGAAGCGTCAGCAGGAACTGCTGGGAGCCGTGGACCGGTTTGAGGTTGCTCATGTCTAAGTCTTTCGTACAGACCGCACCATTGCCCACCCAGTTACTTGTCAATTATCTTGACGGTGGTAACGGCGCATGCGAAGCTTATTGGACGTGAAGCGGAGCACGTCCGCTGAAGGGCTTGCGAAGGGCCCGGCAATTAGGAGGCAACGGTGGCTCAACAGGAAGCCGTGAACGAGTTCAACCCTCATTACGAGGAGACATTCGACAATTCGCACGTGTACTACGAGGAGATGCGCGCCAAGTGCCCCGTGGCACACAGTGAGTCATTCGGGGGCTTTTGGGCGGTCTTCAAGTACGAGGACATCATCCGTGTTCAAACGGAGCATGAAACCTTCAGCACTGCGGAAAAGAATGTCGTCCCGCCTGCCACCCGCAACCAGGGCAAACGACCCCCGCTTCACTTTGATCCGCCGGAACATGACACCTACCGACGGCCGGTCACTCCAGTTTTCGCCAAGAGCCGCATGGCCGTTCTTGAGCCGGAGCTTCGTCGCTTTGCCGACGAGCTGATCGACCCCCTGATCGCCGCCGGCCACTTCGATTACACACTCGACTTCGCTGAGTACTTTGCTGCCCGGGCTTTTGGGTTGATCCTGAAGTTGCCGTTGGACATGATGCTGCGTTCACGTGAGGTCCAGGTGCAGTACTACCGGGCCCAAATGGCAATGGATAAACTAAAGGTCGTTGAATGGAGTGACCGACTCTATGAAGTGGCCAAAGAGATCGTCTTTGCGCGCAAGCAGAACCTGCTCAATCCGGATGAGGACCTGATTTCCGCGCTCCTCCTTGCCGGCGAGAGAGGCGAGGCAATCCCTGATGACATGGTTGTCGCCAGCATCCGTCAGTTCCTCTCAGCGTCTCAGGCTGCCCCGGGCGCAGTTCTGGGAAGCATCGCAACCCATCTGGCACGGGACCAGGAGCTTCAGCAGCGCCTCCGTGAAAACCCTGATCGCATTCCCGATGCTGTGGAAGAGTTTCTGCGCCTCTACTCGCCGTACCGAGTCTTTGCCCGCACAGCCACACATGATGTAGAAATTCGGGATCGCCAGATCCCAGCCGGGGAGCCGATTGCGATGATCTTCCCCTCGGCGAACCGGGATGAGGACGTGTTTGAAAACCCGCACGAATTCAATATGGACCGAAAGCCCAATAAGCACATCGCATTCGGCAGGGGTCCGCACCGTTGCCCGGCGGCCTCCCTGGCGAGACTGGAGCTATGTATCGGGGTGGAGGCGCTCCTGCGTAAGACGAAATCATTTGAGTTGGCTGGGGACGTCAAAATGACCGACTGGCTCGAGTTCGGCCCGTCCTCAACGCCACTGAGAGCCGTACCGGCATAAACAGGTTTCACGAAGCCGCGCCGGCGGGGGCAGTATTCAGCGTGCATCGGCTGGTGGCACCGGCTGGCAGCGCAGGGGTGCTGCCCCGTTCGCATCGGTTCCAGGGACGAAGAGTGCGGCCTGCAGGATTCTGCACCGATGGCCCGGGGGAGCTCCAGAAGTGGGCCATTTCCGCCGCGAGCCTGTTTGGCACCCCAAATGCGATGCAAGGTCCTACCGTCCAGGACACACAAACTACGCACCCATTTTAAAGGACCTCGATGTTAGCCGCCGTAGCAACTGCCCAGAACGCGGCCGATCCGCTCTCTTGCCTGAAGTTAATGGACGTTCCCATCCCTGCCGCCGGTTCCGGTTGGACACGAATCCGGGTCAGGGCTTCGTCCCTGAACATGCATGACGTCTGGACGCTCAGGGGCGTAGGACACAATCCCGAAAACCTCCCCATCATTCTGGGGGGAGACGCCGCGGGGATCACTGATGACGGACGCGAAGTACTGGTTTATCCGATCATTGGTGACGCCGCAGCCGGACGCGGGGATGAAACGCTCGATCCCAACCGGGCTCTGCTCTCGGAAACGATTGACGGAGCATTCGCAGAATATCTGGCAGTGCCCGACCGGTGCCTCATCACGAAACCGTCCTCCTTGAGCTTTGAAGAGGCGGCGTGCCTCCCGGTCGCCTGGTCCACCGCGTACCGCATGCTGTTTACCCAAGCACGTATTTCAGCGGGTGACCGCGTGCTTGTACAAGGAGCCGGGGGCGGTGTTGCCTCCGCGGCCATTGCACTCGCGGCCGCCGCAGGGGCCATTGTTTACGCAACTAGCCGAACCGAGTCCAAACGCGTGTACGCGCTGGAGCTGGGTGCCCAGGAGGTCTTTGAACCTGGCGCCCGTCTGCCTGAACGCGTGGATGCCGTAATCGAGACCGTTGGTGAAGCTACGTGGGCGCATTCGCTGCGCTGCCTCCGTCCCGGTGGCGCGGTTGTCGTCGCAGGAGCGACCAGTGGCATGAATCCCGAGGCCGAGCTCGGCCGAGTCTTCTACCAGCAGCTGAGGATCCTAGGGTCCACTGGCGCCACAAAGCAGGAGACGGAGGCAATGCTGGCACTGCTGGAGGTATCCGGGATTCGGCCGCGCATAGACCGGGTGCTCCCACTCACCCGGATCCACGAGGGGTTCCGGGCAATGATCAACGGGGACACTACCGGGAAGATTGTCATCGCAATCCCGGGGTGACAGCCAGTACCGGGGCAGCCGGTGGTCATCCCTTTTGAGGCTTTGACGCCGCTGATCATCCACCGGCGCCGAAAAGGCCTTGGCCCTTGGCTTGGTTATACCCTGTGTGCGGTCATCTCGGCGATCCTGTTCACGTGTTCCAGCATTATGAGACCGGCGCGTTCGGGATCCCGACTTTCGAATGCTTCAATAATTTCCCAGTGTTCATCATGTTGTTTCGGGGCGAGTGCACGTACACCGTCCTGGCCCTGCAAGGAACTCAGCAGGAAATCGCTGAGGTCCCACAACCGCTGCCCCTGGATGGTCAGCAGCCTCGAGTTGGCCATGGCATGCACCATGGCGTGAAACTCCCTGTTGCTGCGCCGGAACTCGGGGAGCTGATCGGTTGGGTTGGCGTGAAGTTGACGGCTTTCTGCACCGTGCAGGAAGGCCCGGAGTTGGTTGATTTGTTCATCAGTTGCGTTCACGGCCGCAGCTTCGGCAGCGGCCCGTTCATAGCCGGCCAGGACGCGGTAGAACAGCGCAAACTCTTTGGGGGAGTAGGCGGCCACAATTGAGCCAATTTGGGGTTTGATGTCGAGCAGCCCGTCGGCGGACAATGCTCTGAAGGCCTCCCGTACGGGTTGCTTGCTCACACCGAATTCCTGGGCCAGAGTCTCAATCGGTAGCCGTTGTCCGGGTTTATAGACGCCGTGAAGCAGCCTGTCCTTAATAACTGCGTAGATTCTGCCGGACAATGTCCCTGCGGTCGAGGCGAACTCGTTTACGTCTGTCATCGTGGTACCGCCGCTGGTTTCTCGTTGAAATGAACGACCGTCAGTCTATATGGCACCTCGGCCCCGCAGGGTACTGATTTCCGCCGAGCTGAGTCCCAGCAGTTCAGTAAGAACGGCCTCGGTGTGGGCGCCCAGCTGGGGAGGGGCTTGGTCAAAGCCCACGGTGGCACCCGAAAACACGATTGGTACACCCGGGCCGTATACGGGGTCCCCGTTCGGGTAGAGCGGATGAGTTAGTGGTGCAGTCTCACCGCGCCGCACGGTTACAGGGTCTGATACTGCGGTCTTTGGAGTCCGCACTTCACCTGCAGGGACGCTTGCCGCCTGAAGCGCAGTGATCGCATCGGCAGTGGACATCGACGATGTCCACCTTTCGATCAACGCGTCAAGCTCGCGCGAATTCCGGACACGGTCATCGCGGCTGGCGAAGCGGGTGTCGCTGATGAGCTCGCTTTGTCCCATTGCGGAGAAAAGGCCGCGGGAGAATGCATCAAGGGGAGCGCAAATGACTACAAAGCCGTCCAAGGTCCGGTAATTGCCGAAGGGAGCCAGACGGGGCATGCTGCTGCCTGTGCGGGTTGGGATGTTCAGCGCCTCCATTGTCGCCCAGGGCTCCACGGCAACCAAGGAGGTGAGAGCACCAAGCATTGACACATCGACATGCTGACCGATACCCGTACGCCTGGCCTGGTGCAAAGCTGAAAGTATGCCGATTACCCCGAACAGGGGTGCTGCGAGGTCAGCTATCGGGAAGCCGATCCGAACGGGCGGATCACCAGGTTCTCCGGTCGAGAGCATGGCCCCGCTCATGCCTTGGATGATGGAGTCCATTGCCTTGCCGCCACCGGGGGTGATTTCCGAGCCGAAGCCGCTGATCGAGCAATAAACAATTCTGGGGTTGATCTCCCGGATGACGTCGTAGCCAAGTCCCAGTTTCTCCATGGTTCCAAAACTGAAGTTCTGCACCAGAACGTCTGCCTTGGCGGCAAGCTGGCGGAAGATGGCCTGCCCTTCCGGGCACTTGAGGTTGAGCGTCACAGCTTCCTTGTTGCGGAGTCTACTCAGCGCAGCCAGGGATACGTCATCCGGGTGCTGTCGTCCCAGGTTCACCCCATCCCGCCCGTAGTAGGGGGAGTTCTCACGTGCCGCGTCACCGCCCTCGGGATTCTCCACTTTGATCACGCGGGCGCCGAGGCCCGCCAGAAGCAAGGTGGCGTACGGCCCCGAAAGCGCGAGGGTTACGTCGAGGACGACGACATCCTCCAGGGGTTTAGGCAGGGCGCTGGCCTTGGGAGACTCAGGGGCCGGAGCGAGTTTCGTTTGTTCCATGTTGTTCCTCTTAAAATCGTGCCAAAAGTGCCCGGGCGAGGGCGTAAGTCCACCGGAACAGGCAAGGCGGCGGGGGTGGGATGGTGAGTTACTTCCGGGGCAGGATGCGCTGTTCGATGAATTCGCCCATCGCTGCGTTCTGTCCTTCGGCGTCCCATAGCCGCTCGTCAACTGTGTTGGCGTGGAGAACATGGACGGGGATTCCGGCTGCTTCGAGTGCCAGGCGGGAAAAATTGGCGGCTGTCGCCTGGGCGCGGTCGCCGTCCGAGATGAGGAGCACAGCCCCATCAATCCGGAAGTCCTTTGCCTTTTTGACGACATAGTCATTCATCCAGCCGGGAAGGTGGAGCTGTTCATTCACCGTGAGGTGTCGTGCGGCCAGAGCCCTCAGCGGATCATTTTTGAAGTAGCGGCGGTACCCGTCGGCGACAAAGTCTGTGTACATGGACCATACGAAGACTGCGCCGTACTTCTCCTCAAAGGCACGGTAGAAGTCGGTGTCGAACCACAGGCCATTGTTCAGCCACATGAGCCGCACATTTTCGTCCGGGCAGATGGCGACGCCGTCATCAATCCGCTTCTTTACCTCATCCCGGTAGGTGCGGAGGTGGTCCACAGACCACTGCGATCCGCGGTGCCAGGTGGGCGTCATGACGTTTGGCAGCTGGTCTTTTAGCGAGACGGGCAGTTTGTCGGCGCTGGCGATCAAATCTGCGGTTTCCCTGATGACTTCACCAAGCTCGTTCGACAGATGCATCTGCCGTGTGAGCTCGTCGTAGTCAAAGACTTTGCCGGTAAGAGTTTCCAGGACCCGGATCAGTCCTTCGAGCTGCTCAACCTGATGGTCCAGCCGTTCAGTACCGAAGAATTCCTCCCAGTTGTACTGGTTCTCGTCCCACCAGTTATCTCCGAGCTTCACCACGGAGCTGCAGTCAATGGGGTAGTGGGGTACGCCGTATGCCTGTGCCCACTGCTCGAAGATTCTCTGGCTGAAGTCGCCCCGGAACCGGCTCAGCAGAAGCAGCGGCTTGGGTAGGCCCCCGTAGGGCGCGACTTCAGGGTCATTGTCCAGGGTGCTGAAGAGAGGCAAGCTTACGTAGCGTGCCAGTCGTTCGTGATAGCCCAGGCGGTCTGCGAGTCCGAAGTACCGGGGTGAGAGCTTTTTGGCTGCGATGATTGCGGAGTACCAGACGGTCGAGACGACCGGTATGTCCATGACGTGGGCGATTTCATGGGGAGCTGCGCCGTCGGCGATGATGTATGGCTCGCCGTTCTGCATGGCACGGGTACGGAAGTCACCGAACCACGCTTTCTGCTTGTCTGCTGCCAGCTTGCTGGAGTGGAGGCGTTCTGTGGCGGGGGCTTTGGTGGCTGAAGGATTGTTCACTGAATCTCCTGGGTGAAGGCCGGCGCGGGTGCAGATTCGATCTGCTGCAGGAATTTGGTGACTTCGCTGCGCTGTGTCTGATGATCGGCCGAGAAATACGGCTGGTACTTCAGATAGAGGGAAGGTATTCCAGCCTCGTCGAGCAGCCGCTTTTGGCCGGGGTAATCCCATCCGAAGGTGTCGTCGTTCTCCTCGAGATAGAAAATCACCGCATCCACGGCGGCTTCTTTGGCGATCTGGATGAACCTCGCGTCCTGGTCTGACTGCGGATACGAGCGTGGGCTGGCGCTGAACTGCTGGTACTTGCGGGTGATTGCTTCCAGATGGCTGTCGTGGTGAGTCTCGACGGGATACTCAAACGATCTTTCACCTGAGAAATGATCATCGGCGACGACTACAGCTCCGAGGTCCTCAAGGAGTGCATAGAAGTCGGTGGAGTCGTGCTGGGTTCCCTTGACCATCAGTCGTGGCCCCGTGATTCCGGGCCTGTGCTGAGAATTTTCAAGAACTGTGTCCAGCAGTGCGTTGTACTTGGACCGGTCAGTGAATCCTGCGGTACGGATGATGCGAAGCATGTCCGTACCGGAAATCTTCGGGGGGAACTCACGGCGGAAGGAGTTAATCTGCTCCAGACGTGCCCTCGAGGCATTGACTGTCTCTATGCCCCGGCGTACGTCGTCCGGCCCGAGGGGCAGACCCGAAATTTCGGTCAGCTTGTCCTTGAGGCCGTCGATTTGCTTGCGGTCGTACCGCCCGCTGATCCAAAACGGCGTTTGCAGTAGATCAAAGAGATGGATTTCCGGCAGCCGGAGTTCCGGCTGCCACTTCTTTGCTTCCAGCAGGTAGTAATAGAGCTGCAGGTAACCCTCTGAGCTCCTGGGGATCACGAGCAGGTCAAGGTAGTTGAATTCTCCGGCGAGGGCGCGGGAGAAGATGGACCGGATGTGTCCATCGTGGAACGGTTCCATATAGATGTCCCCGGCCTCGGTCCCCCTGTGTGGGTCGCCTTTGATTTCGACGGGGAATAGACCCGCCGCGATGATGAGTTCAACGGGGACATTGTTTGATAGGTATCCGACGACTTTTCCGCCCTCGGATTTATGTTCCCGGGCAGCGCGCTCCGGGTCTTCGTAATGATCAACCAGAGTTTCAAGTGCCGGCAACGTGGAATCGGTCTGCATCGTAGTGCTCCTTTGCTTAAATGCTGGGGTGTTAGGCTTCGGCGTCAGGCCACCAAGACCCGGTCCCCGCTCCAAGTGAAAGTAGGGTGGAAGCCCGACTCGTTAGAGATTTTCTTGACATAGTCGGCGACCTCTCGGCCCTCTGGGGTGCTGCCCACGAGACGTGGTATCGCGTCTGGGCCGATGACACACGGAAGAAATCCTGGAGTAATGTCGCCCGTGCTTCCGATGGTCACGGTGGCGATAAACGCATGTTTCGCTTCCGGGTGGAAGGGGTATTTCTCGTAACCAGGGCTGGGCTCGAAGTTGAATAATTTCCTGCGGCGTTTGGCCCAGGCGAGTGCGTCCGGGTCGTTGGTGGGGGAGACGTTCAGCGCCTTCGTCGTGGTCACGAAGTTCCCCAGGCCGTGGAATATCGGTTTCCCTTTGTAGAGCTCGATGCCTTGCAGGACGTGTGCATGGTGCCCGATAACGATGTCCGCTCCGGCGTCGACGGCGGCGTGTGCAACCTGCTTTTCGTAGTCGGCGATGGTGGCAGGTGTGTGGACAAGACCCTTGTGAAGCGCGACTATCACAATCTCAACCTGATCTCGGAGCTGGCGTATGTCTTGCTCCATGGCCGCCAGTGAGGCTGGCTCTGCAAAAGTGAAAGCCTCCGGGGGGCTGCCCGGACTTGCGTAGTCCAGTTCGTAATGCGAGAGGATCCGGACGAACGCGCACCCTGCCTTGCCGGCCGAGGCCCAGGTTTCCCTGGTACCTACGCAGTTGTAGCTCAGCACGCCGAGCTTCCGTCCATTCCGCGTAATGATGGCCGGACGTCGGGCGTGGTTGATGTTCAGCCCAGCTCCGGCCGTCAAAATGCCCTGGGATTCGAGCGCCTCCAGGGTGTCTTCAATTCCGGTCTGCCCGCGGTCATAGATGTGGTTTCCTGCCAGCGTGCAGATATCGAAGCCAGCGCCCCCAATCGCCTCAAGATTTGCAGGGTCGATGAGGGGCGCTGGTGAAGCGAAAACCGCCTGCGCGCCAGTAAGGGTATGCGGGACTTCAACGTGCCCGACGGTCACGTCGGCCGCAGAAAGGGTCTCGCGGGTGTCGTCGAAATGCCGGTGGATGTCGGGCCCGTCAAGGACGAGGTCCCCGACAAGCATTACGTCGGTGGATGTTCTGGTCATTGCGTCTCTCCGTTGAGCCGAAACCTGTTTCTTCAAAGGCACTGTAATGCTAACATTACAGTATGATGTGAGCAACACATCGAGCGAACGATAAGGACTTCAAAGATGAACATGTCCGCTAGCGCCCGACTTGATCAAAGCTTTGTACGCAAATGGGAACGTTTCTGTGTGGGCAGGGAGGACATCGCCGTCACTCTGGGTATTACGGCCGTTTCAGGTGACAGCAAATCTGTTGTCCTCCGTCTGGCCCTGCGACCGGCCATCTCCCAGCCCGCCGGGATGTTTTCCGCCGCTTCCTTGTTCGGTCTTGCCGACATCGCAGGGACCTTCCTGGCCATGGAGCAGATGCTGCCGGACCAATTTCCGCTTGCGGTCCAGTCCAACGTTCATCTGCTGGGTAACGTCCGGAGCGGCACGGCGGAGGCTAAAGCGCGGCTGATCAAGGCGGGGAAGACCCTTATTGTGACTGATACGACGGTGACGTCCTTGGATGAGGGCAGGCTTCTGGCCTCCGTGCAGACGACGTACCTCAATCCGTCCTGATGGAATCCGTGACCTTACTGGCGTTGGTGTCGCTCCTGGACAATTTCGGAACGCATTCTGCCTCCGCCTCTCTGTCCCGTTTGGGACAGGCCGGCCCAGGCGATGAGCAGGCTCAGGAGAAGAATCGCGACCAGGACAATGAAGGTACCTGAGATTGCCAACCTGTGAGTGTCAAGGACAGGAGTGCCTGGTTCACTGAGTTGGAGTAGGAAAAAGTAGGCGGCTATACCCAGGCTGGCCCCCACCGCTGTGCCGAGTCGCTGTCCGGTCTGGACAACAGATCCAGCCACTCCGGCGAAGGCGGCGTCGGTGTCGCGCATAGCGACGGACAGGCTCGGTGCAGTGACCGCACCTCCTCCTACACCTGCCAGCGTGAGCGATCCTGTGATGAAGATCCAGCGAAGATCGTGAGGAGCCAACACGGCTGAGATTGCCACCAGCGCGTATCCGAGCATCATGACGGCGACGCCGGCGACGATAAGCGTTGGTCCGGATTTATCGATGCGTCGGCCGATGGCGGCGGACGTCGCAGCCGACGTGAGAGCGAAGGGAACTGTGGCAATACCTGCGGACACGGGATCGACCCCGGTCTCCTGCAGGAACATCATGACAACGATAAATCCTGCCGCCATGGCCACATTGAATAGCGATGCGACGAGAATTCCCCGGCGGAAAGTAGGCAGTTGCAGCATCTTCATGGGCACCAGGGGCTGCCTGCCGGAAGCCGAGTATGACTTTTCCCATTTGATGAAGCTGTAGGCGGCGAGGAAGCCGACTGGCACGCAGATCCATCGTAAGGGGCTATCCTCTGGGGCTCCGGTCGTCAGTATGACGGGCAACATGAAAGCGACGATGGTGGCACCGAGTAAGAGAAGACCCAGCGGGTCTAACGTCACTCTTCTGGGCCTAGGTGTACCCCTGGGTACGAGAAGCAGTGTGAGTATCAGGCCAAGCGCTCCGATCGGAACATTTGCCCAGAACAACAGGCGCCAGTTGTCGATGTTTCCGCCTCCAAGAGAGAGGATTGTCCCACCCAGGGCCGGGCCAACGCCTGTGGCCACGCCCACCAGGGCCCCGAATGCCCCGTAGGCGCGGCCACGTTCGGGGCCCGTGAAGTGGTCCTGGATCAGTCCTATGATCTGGGGTGACTGGAGGCCTGCCCCCATTCCTTGGGCAAGCCGGGACAAGACCAGGACTTCAAGCGTGGGTGACACGGCGCATGCCAGACTCGACAGCGTGTAGAGCGCCATGCCGAAAAGGAGCAGGCCGCGGCGTGAGCGGACGTCCCCCAGCCGTCCTGCCGGGATGAGCGTCAATCCGAATGCGAGGATGTAGCCGGACACGATCAGCTGCAGTTGTGTTGGGGTGGCTCCTGTTGATTCTCTGATGTCGGGAATCGCTACGTTGAACTTGCTCATGTCGGCGAGGGACAACACGGTAAACGCGACTGCGACTACAAAGCCTGCGAGGGTCAGCCGGGGCTTTTTGCTCGTATCTGGTGTTGTCATGGCTGGCCCCCCGCGCTTCGGCGCCACGCCCGTTCGGCTCGCGCTCTAACGAAATCGTGTTCTATGTCGGCTGATTGCTGGCTGTACCAATGTGACGGGCCAGGAAGGCCTTGAGCCTGTCGGACTGGGGATTTTGGAAGAAGGCACCGGGCTTTCCTTCTTCCACTATGTGGCCGCCGGCCATGAAGATGCAGCGGTCAGCGACGTCTCGGGCGAAGTCCATTTCGTGGGTCACAACGATCATCGTCGTTCCCCTCTCAGCCAGCCTGCGCATGACACCAAGGACGTCGCCTACCAGTTCAGGGTCCAGTGAACTGGTCGGCTCGTCGAACAGAAGGACGCGGGGACGCGTTGCAATCGCTCGCGCGATGGCTACACGTTGCTGCTGGCCGCCCGAGAGCTGCTTGGGATAGGAGTTGGCCTTGTCGCCCAGACCCATCTCGCGCAGCAGGTAAAGAGCACGTTCCCTTGCTGCATCCTTTGGCTGTCGGTGAACGGTGACGGCGGCTTCGGTGATGTTCCGCAGTACTGTCCAGTGCGGGAACAGGTTGAACTGCTGGAAGACCATTCCGAGCTTTGCCCGCTGCGCGGAGATGTTCCGCTCAGAACGCTCTCGCAGTTGGCCGTGGTGTTCTTCGTAGCCGAGCATCTCGTCGTCGAGGTAAACCGCTCCGCCGTCGATGGTTTCGAGCATGTGGATGCATCGAGCGAGCGTCGACTTTCCCGATCCCGACGGGCCGAGGATCGCCAGCACTTCTCCTTCGTGCAGGTCCAGGCTTACTCCTTCCAGGACTGGAGTACCACCGAATGACTTCTTGAGGTTCCGTACCTGCAGCACTGGCTTGCCTGTTGATGTGGTCACTGTTCTAGGACTTTCGCTTGTTGGAGCTTCTGGGCTGCGCGGGTGGGTGAAGTCAGAGCATGCCCTTGGCCGAATTTATCCTCGACCTTCCGTTGGACAGCCGTCAGGACGGAAACGACAGCGAGGTACCATACGACGGAAACGATGATCAGCGGGACTATTTTGTAGTTGAGGTTGTAGATCAGCTGGGTCGAGAGGAGCAGGTCGGTCATCCCGATGACGCTGACCAGGGACGTTCCTTTCAGAAGTCCGATGACCTGACTCCCGGTAGGCGGGATAATGACCCGCATCGCCTGCGGCAGAGTGACTTTGCGGAATGCCTGCCCGGAGGTGAAGCCCATGGCTTTCGCGGCGTCGAGTTGACCGCGGTCTACGGAGATGATTCCGGCCCGGATGATTTCGGACATGTATGCCGCCTCATGCAGGGTCAGTCCAATTACTGCAGCCATCAACGGTGTCATGACTTGGTTGGTGGGAAGCGAGAAGAATGGCGAGGCGAAGGGCAGGCCCAACTCGATGCGGGGGACGAGGTAAGCCAGATTGAACCAAAAGATGAGCTGGACCAGCGGCGGCACGCCGCGGAATACGCCGACAAAGACTTTGCAGAACCAGCGCGCGGTCCGGGACCCGCTCAACTGGCCTGCCGCTATAAACGTGCCGAGCACAGAGCCCAGGACCATCCCCACGAAGGTCAGCAGGAGCGTGACACCTACGCCCATCAGAACGGTGGGGTAGAAGAGGTACTCAGCCACGACATTCCACTCGAACTTTTCGTTCGTCGTCATGAAAACGAGTAGTTGCACTGCGATCAGCAGCACGATGACAGTGGTCGCGAGCCGGACCGGACGGAAACGCTTTTTTGCAGCGCCCACATCATCCAGGGAGGACGGTGGCGGGATGTGTTCTGTCTTAGTAGTCATCGCCGTTTAGCCCTTTTCAACCGCTTGCGGTTCTCGCTTTGTTTCGGGGTTTATGGAGGGGGCGTCGACTTTAACGCGATCGAGCTTCCATTTGGTCACGACCGCATCGTAGGAACCGTTGGCGAAGATGCGTTCGAAGGCCTTGAGCATCACGCCACCAAGACCAGAGCTGATCGGGGTGATCAGGGACTGATACTTGGTGGTCGAGCCCTGCTCGGCTCCCTGGATCACATAGTCATACTTGTCCGGTGTCGCGGTCATGGCGTCAACGGCCGACGTTTCGGGCATGGCAGCCACGTCCGCCTGACCTGAAGCCAAAGCCAGGATTGTGGCAGAGGTGTCTTTCAAGGGGATAGTTTCGGCCTTCGGCCGTCCCGTGCTTTCACACCATTGGTTGAGCTTTGCCACTTCTCCTTCGATGATGTTCCCTACGCCGTGAGCGACTTTTTTCCCGCAGACGTCCTGAATGCCACCGAGTTTCTTGCCGTCGGCAGTGGGGAAAAGATAACTTACGTCGTTTTTCAGCCAGGCAACCATGTCGTACTTGGCTTCGCGGTCGGCGGTCGCGGCGATGGGTCCGTTGTAGGCGTCGTAGCGCGCTGTATCCAGGCCGGTGAGAATAGCGGGAAGTGCTGCGGCCTGCTGAAATGTGACCTTGACTCCGAGTTCCTTACCCAAGGCATCCCACAGATCCGGGTCAATTCCCGTCACCTTGCCGTCGGCCGCGACATTCCTGTAGGGCGGGTGGGCATCTGCAGCAACAATGAGCTCGCCGGCATCCCTGATTTTTTGGGGCAGCTCGTTATACAGGGTGTCCGAGCCCGCCGACGAAGCCGGAGCGCTGCTCGGAGTGTTGCCTGAGGCGCAGGAGGTTAGTAGCAGGGCCGTAGCGGCTACTGCGGCAACAGGGAGATTCGTTCGAAATTTCACGTGACACGTCCTTGTGCGGGTTGAATTTGCGACAGGCTAGAATACTAACATTACAGTGATCTGCGTTACAAGAATTCAGTCGAAGGGTTTGCTAAGTGGGCCAACAGTGGAAGATCACAGCAGCGCGCGTGGGAGCTCTCCGGGTTCCCTCGCGGCTGTTGTCCAGTAATGGGGGAGATGACATCACCTCGGCACCGATCATCATGTGGGTGCTGCAGTCTGCGCACGGCATCGTGGTCTTTGATACCGGCATCCCACCTTCTGGAAGCCCTGCCGCCCTTCGTCACGGGCTGCAGGAGGGGTATGCGGGGGAGTCACCGCGGTCTGTTCTGAGCGAGCTTGGGATCGACCCCCTGGATGTCCAGTCGGTTGTTATCTCGCACCTCCACTGGGACCACTGTTCGAATCTTTCACTTTTCCCGAACGCCCGGATCATCGTGCAGGAAAGGGAACTGAGCGCCGTGTTCCGCCCTCCCGAGGGCCAGGAGCGGGCCTACGACTCCCCGGCGATTGGCCTCATGCCGCCATGGGGAAGATTTATGGCTCAAGTCCAAGCGATCAAGGGGGATCTCGACCTGCTTCCCGGTCTTCGGGTCCTCCACCTTCCGGGCCATACCCCGGGAAGCCAGGGATTGCTAGTGAGTACCGCGGCCGGTAGTTACATCCTTCCGGGCGATCTTGTTCCCGTGGCGTCCAATCTGGAATGCGACCCCCCACTTTTGCCCGGAGTGGTGTCCTCCGCTTCGGAGGCGCTGTTCAGTCTTCTGCGCCTCTCGGAGCTCGGGGCCGCGGTTCTCGGCTCCCACGACAAAACTGTCTTCCCTTCCTCCTCCCATGGAGTGGTGGCCTTACATTAACGGCGGCACCAAAGGCTGCGTTCAGCCTAGGCTGTTTGCGCTGGAGTGCGAGTCGCCCAGCAGGCCGCGGACGGGCTGATCCATCGTCATCCATGACCGGATGTACCGGGCAGTTTCTTCCACGGCACCGGGACCGACAGTCTGATCGGCACATGCATGCACTTTCTGCTTAAGCTCATCCCAAGAGAAAGGGGAGGAGGGCCCGCCGGGGGCGATTGCCGTCGAAGTCATTTCCGTCCCATCGGAGCGTTTGATTACCAAACGCGCAGAAGGCGCAGTTGAGAAGGCGGCTTCTTCTTCCTCACCCACCAATATGTCCACCTTTTCCGCCAGGCTCGTGACTTCTGGGATGGCGAAGCGTGCAGCTTCAAGCTCGGCATAATGTTTCGGGTCGTTTCCCCCCATGACCAGACGCATAGCAAGGCTAAGATGCAGACTGAACTGGGCGCCGGTAACGTCTGTTGCGTGGGCGCCGACATGCCCGCAGTGTTCCGCTGTCGTCCGGTCGGTGTACACGGTTATAGAGGCAACGTCAGCTGCTTTAAGACCCTTCCGGCGCAGTATCTCCAGCGCTGCAATGGGCGCGTGATTGCCTGTGCACGTGCTCCACGACTTAATCCCTAGCCCGTCCAGGTGCCACTGTTTCCCGAGTTCCCGTGTGATGTGTTCAAGCTGCACGCAGCGCCCTCCAAATGCCTGGGCAAATCCCTTGGGTCCTTCGATGGCTGCCAGAGGAGCCGTGAGTCCCAGCCGGGCCAGGTCAGCAGCCCTTATGCCATTGGAGGCTGCAAAGCCGGCGTGAACGCGTTTGATTTCACCCCCCGACCGCGTAAATTCAGTGGTCCCGCCTGCTTGGGCGGCAGCAATGCCTATGGCATTTTGGGCGCTGTTCTGATCCAGGCGAAGCAGGTTAGCTGCGGCCACAGCAGCTCCAATGGCGCCAAATGCGCTCGTCACGTGGAACCCGCGGTCCTGTGTCATTTCCGGTGACATCGATAGCCCGAGGCGGATAATGGTTTCCGTTCCGGCCGCGATGGCCGTCAGTGTTGCATGGCTGCCCGCGTTCACCTCGTCCGCCAGCGCCAGCACTGTTGGGATAACGGCACAGCCGGCATGCACGGCTGCCGGCACGTGATAGTCATCAAGTTCAAATCCGTGCATAGCCGTAGCGTTCACGAATGCCGCCAAAGCCGGTCGCAATTTTAGCTCGGTGCCAATTACGGAACTGCACCCTGTCTTTCCCTCCTGGAGGGCGTACTGGCGGGCTGAGTTGGTCCACGGGCGTCCGCTGCCGGCATGGATGGCCCCAAAACCATCGAGGGCCTGTCGTGCGGCATGTTCACGTACTGATGGCGGCACCTGGTCCCATGTCAGTGTTGAGGCGAACCGGGCGAGCTGGGCCGTGGCTCCCGCTGTATGGTCTCTCATCAGAGCTCGTCGCCGTTTATAGCAACCGGGCGTACCTCAGAGCCGTCAACTTTGTAGTCAGTGTTGAGGCCCGCTTCAAGGGTGATCGTCCGCATGTAGTCAACCACCTGATCGAAGCGCGGGTCCTCGCCATTGAGGATCTCTGTCTGGGAGTTGTCGTTGATCCAGCCAGGCAGGAACCCGATGCCTGACAACTTTCCG
The DNA here is from genome assembly GCF_030209335.1 of Pseudarthrobacter sp. fls2-241-R2A-168. Taxonomy (NCBI): domain Bacteria; kingdom Bacillati; phylum Actinomycetota; class Actinomycetes; order Micrococcales; family Micrococcaceae; genus Pseudarthrobacter; species Pseudarthrobacter sp. fls2-241-R2A-168. The sequence goes on along the minus strand of NZ_JARVSG010000017.1, from coordinate 139,649 downwards.
TCTTCAACGGTCAGTTTTGCCACGATGGTCTTTCGTGAGTCCGGGGGAAAGTTGAACGTGGAGTTGAAGTTGGGAACCCATCCCGGGTTAAGCGCGAGGATCTCCTGAAACGCGACTGTTGCTACCTGCTCGGGCGTGACGCGTGTGTCCATCGCGAAGTTTGCGAGGCTATAAAAGATTGGGACTCCCTTGTACATCTCGATTCCCTTGAGTATGTGGGCGTGGTGGCCAAGGATGGCGTCAGCCCCGGCGTCGATGGCTGCATGGGCAACATCACGCTGGTAGTCGGCGATGACGGCTGGAATGAAATGGATCCCCCAGTGGACTGACACGACGACGAAGCGTCCAAGCGCTTTTTCGCGCCGGACGTCTTCGACGAGGGCCGAAAGGTCCTCACGGTGGGCAAAGGTGTGCACCCGGGCCGGTGTTCCCGGCTGGTCGTGCTCGACCTGTTCGTAGACAGTGAAGGCGCGCATTGGGGCGCAGCCCGGCCGGTTTTCTGTCGCCCAGAAGCTGTGCGGCAAGACCGAACTGTAGGAGAGGAACGAGATTTCCGTCCCTCCGCGCTCAATTACTGCCGGCCTACGGGCTTCAGTGATGTTCGTGCCAACACCAACAACTTTCGCCCCGGCTGAGGACAGATTAGCGGCTGTGTCGAGCATGGCCTCAGCTCCGAAGTCCATGCAGTGGTTGCCGGCGAAAGAAACGACGTCCAGGCCTGCATCGACGAGTGCCTGAGCATCCTGCGGCTTTGCCCGCACTGTATGCCGCACCTGAGGAAGCCGGGAGCCGCGATCTGACAGGACGAACTCCAGCTGCCCGAACGTTACGTCCGCTGACCGCAACAGGTCTTGGTTTAAGGCAAAGAGCTCACCGGCATTTTCCCTGTCAGGTCCTATGTCCCCGACAGCGAGAACGGTTACAGGCTGTTGCGTGGTGGAGGGCGAGGTTTCCATTGGGATCATTCCTTTGTGAGTAGGGGGTCGGGCATTCCGGTGAGAGGGCCAAGGCCCTTGGGCGGCAGATGCAATGCGAGCAGCTCAGCGCTCGTCAGGGAACGGACCTCACCGGCCAGATCCGTCGAGTAATCGGCCAGCAGGCTGCGAAACCGGTGGTCCGCAAGCTCGGCCAGCCCGTCGTATACCTCTGTGAAAGCTTTGCGGGCCTCGTGCAATGGCCAGTCATGGGGAAGGAGTTCGTCCGGTAGCAGCGGGTCGTGATCTGGAAAGTTGCGCCAGTCCTGCATGACCCGGGCACGTTGTAGCAGTGCATCAGCAGCGCCCACCCGTCCGGCGTCAATATCGGCCCGTAGGGTCTGAAGCGACGCGGCGAACTGTTCATAGCTCTCTCTGAGAGATTCGAGAGCAAAGGCGCTAACGGGGTTTCCTCCTCTGAACCCACCATCCACTGCGGCCCCCGAAAGAACCGTGACCTTTTGCAGATTAAGGCTGCTAAGAGTGGCACTGACCTGGTTCTTGAGCGCTCCCGGACGAACCCAAACGCCGTCGTAGAGCATTGCAAACCGCAGGGCAGCTAGACGGGAGCGAACTAGGTGACGCTGCGCCCTTTCCTTCTCCGGAACTGTAAAGAGAGCCACCGTCCAGGTCCCGTCCCACTCAATCGGGTATTCCCCGAAGTTGACTATTTCGCTGAGCCGCTCCGCATGATGGTTATGGGCTTCAGGGCTCAACCGGTAGTACGTGTTTCGGCCAGGCTTATGCAATACCAGTAGCCCACGGGCAGCCAGCCGGCTTAGGCCATTTCGGGCGCCAACCGGCGACACATCGAACTCCTGCAGTAAGCGAACGAGAAATACTGAAGGGATTGGCCGGTCCTGCCCCAAGAAGTAGGTCCCAATAAGTGTGATGAGCAAGTCCTGGGAACCAACGCCCGCAGCCATTGTCAGCACCTTCCCGGCGAAGGGGCGCAGGCGGCTGACCGCTCGACGCAGCCTTGCATACGATTCAATGTCATTTTTCCTCGATTGGTCCACGCCTCACACCGCACGTTCGGTGTGAAAAGCCATAAGCCCGGGTGATCCACCTTCTGGTGACCAACCCCAAAACCATCGCATGCTCCATGACGAGCGTCAATGCTTATGACGCTTGTGAGCCTCGCCTGCTGCATGGCGGGACGCCGGGAAGACAGCATTTTGCGCCCCGGCCGTTCAATACTCCGCTAAAGGATTGACGGCCGTTACAAACATTGCGATGATATGAGGGCGCCTCTTCCGTAATGCGCATCACACTTATCCAGGAGCACTAATGAAAAACCGGTCAAAGTTGCCCGCTTTCCTCGGAGCAATCGCCGCATCTGCACTCGTTCTCACCGGATGCGCAGGCGAGCCCGCTGGCGAAGGGAGTGCCGATCCGGAACAACTGCGTGTGGGCCTCTTTTCCCCTGACGTCACTTTCAGTGCCTTCTATGCCTCTATTGGCAAGGACGGCGCCCTGACGAAAGTTCTCAAGGACCGAAACATCGAACTGAAGATCGAGACCATACCGTCGGGTTCCAATCTGATTGCCGCCTTGGCCAGCAATTCTGTCGACGCTGCCATCGTTCCGGGTACGTCTGTACTTGGTGTCGCTTCCCAGGGCGGTCAGATCGTCCCGCTGATGAATATGTTCGACGGCCCCTCACAGCAAGTGATCGGCAACACTGCATCCAAGCTCGGCGGACCGGGCGATATCAAAGTCTTTGATAAGAAACGTTGGGCCTTCACTCGGCTGGGTTCGATCTCCGAGATCAGTGCCAAGCTCACAGCCGAAAGCGCCGGGTTGAAATGGGAGGACCAGGAACGGCTTCCGCTCGGCAGCGGCTCCGAAACTCAGGCTGTGCTCGAATCCGGCAGGGCAGACGTCCTGTCAACATCGCCGAACAACTCCGCTACTGCGGTTGCATCCGGCGCGGCGTACCTGGTGGCGAATCCTCAGGAGAACGAATCACTGAGCATCGCGAAACAGCTGAACGCCGTCTTTGCATCCTCTCCCAAGTTCGTCAATGAACACCCGGAACTCACGCAGGATATTGTCACTGCGTTGGTTGAGGAACTCTCCGGTCTGGCATCAGCGAAGTCATCTTCCGAATCCTTGGCTCCCATGACGGATGAGTTCAAGAACGCAGTGGAAAAATCGTGGGATCTCCAGTGGGAGTATTCGAAAACCGGATTCAGCAGGGCAACGGGCGGCTTCACTAAGAATGAAGTCGAACACACTGTTGCAGGCGCCAAGCTTGTTGCAGTGGTCAAGGAAGATTTCACTCCTCCCTCCGACCTCTTCAAAAACTCCTATGTTGTGAAGGCCTATGAGAAGTTGTCCCTCAAATTGCCGTCCGACCTCTCCTAACCGAGCCAAACGAAAGCAATGCAATGGCATGGAATCAGATAGTGAACGCGCCCACGGTCGCTGCCACGGGAAACACAGCAGCGATAGACATTAGCGGTCTCACCCAGACTTACGTCTCGAAGTCCGGAACCCACACGGCCATTAAGGACGTCAACCTTTCGATAGCGGACGGTGAGTTTGTCTCGATCGTCGGACCGTCAGGGTGCGGGAAGTCGACCATTCTGTATCTGGTCGCAGGGCTCCGGTCGCCCTCGGAAGGACACATCTCTGTCCTGGGAACCGACGTGGATGCCCGGAAGGGACCCCACCCTGATGTGGGCTTCGTTTTTCAGCGCGACGCCCTTCTGCCCTGGAAAAGCGCGCTGCAGAACGTGGCGCTCGGCCTGCGCTACCGTGGCATGCAGAAACGCGAGGCCAACCAACAGGCGCAGGAATGGCTGGCCCGTGTAGGGCTTCACGGCTTTGACAATTCATATCCGCATCAGCTTTCCGGCGGTATGCGCAAACGCGTGTCCATCGCCGCAAGCCTGGCGTTGAAGCCACGGGTACTTCTGATGGACGAACCTTTCAGCGCACTCGATGCACAAACACGAAACCTCATGGAAAACGACTTGCTGACTCTGTGGGAGGAAAGCCGGCAAACCGTCGTTTTCGTGACACATGACCTCGAAGAAGCGGTGGGGCTTTCCGACCGGGTTGTCACCATGACCCGTGGTCCCGGGACCATTCTCACCGACCGCAAAGTACAGATATCACGTCCGCGAAATCTGCTGGAGCTGCGCTTCGATGACGAGTTCACCCATATGCACGAAGAACTGTGGAGCGATCTGCGCGATCAGGTCATGGCGCCCGGGCAGACCTTAGGGCGGGCGGCCGGATCATGACAGACATTGCGCTCACGGACAGGCTGGCGCCCCCAAAAGCCACAACGAGGCGTCTTCACCCGACGGTTCAGGTTGTCCTGGCCCAGATACTCATCTGGGGTGCACTGATCCTCGCTTGGCACCTTTTGTCCGTCTCGATTGCTGGGATGGCTTCCCTGATCGGTTCTCCCGGGCTGGTACTTGAGCGACTTAGTCAGTGGGTTCGGGAACCGGCTTTTTGGGCCAACGTCGGAACGACGATCAACAGCGCTCTCACAGGCTTTTTCTTCGGTGCTGCGGCCGCATGCATCTGCGTGGCAATTACATGGCCAATACCTTTGATACGTCGGTTCCTTGCGCCCTTCCTTATCATCGCCAATGCTGTACCACGGGTCGCGCTGGCGCCCCTCTTCATCCTGTGGTTCGGCATCGGAACGACGTCCGCGGCCATGTTCGTAACGTCCATCATCTTCCTGATCGTGTACCTCAACGTGTACAACGGGCTCTCTTCAATCGACACAATTTACGACCAGAACGCACGTGTGCTCGGAGCCGGAAGGCTGTGGCGTGCCGGCTCGGTTTACGTGCCCGCCGTCATGGGTTGGCTGATGAGCAGTCTCCGGCTGGCTTTGATCTGGGCGATACTGGGCGCCGCTCTCGCCGAGTACCTCGCTGGATCGCGCGGACTGGGCTCGTACCTGGCCCGCGGCAACATCTTGGGTCAACCGGACATGCTGCTCGGCGCCGCGGTGACAATCGCGTTGCTGTCTCTCGCGGCAGACCGGCTCCTGGCAGTCGTTGAAAGGAGATTCTCACAATGGCGGCTATTCTAGGTTCACGCAAATCCTCCAGCGCGCTCATGCTGCTGGCCCAGCTCGTCTTTGTGGCCGGCCTGCTCGTGGGCTGGCAGGTCCTTGCCAGCCGCGGCACCATTAACGCGTTTGTAGTAGGAACTCCGTTAAAGATCCTGGATAACATCTGGTCTTGGTTGCAGGACGGAAGTCTCGTGGGGCACACAGTCACAACGATGGCTGTGACGCTTGCGGGCTACACCGCAGCATTGCTGATCGGTGTCACCGTCGGCACAATCGCCGGAACCTTCCCGTCCATAGGTCGAATCATCTCCCCATTCGTCACATTTTGGCAGGGATTCCCCAGACTGGTTTTCTATCCCTTCTTCGCAGTGGCCCTGGGCTACACCGTTGCATCACGAATGATTCACGTCGCTTTCGTCATCATCTTCGTGATCATTGTCAGCACCGCTGCCGGCGTAGCGGACGTGGATCCGGATATACGTCACAATGCCCGGATCCTAGGCGCAAATCGATGGCAGGTCATCAGGGACACCCGATTGCCGGCGGCCGTACTCTGGGTAGGTACCTCCGCGCGAATCACCTTCGGTTTCGCAGTTCAAGCCGCCATAGTCGCAGAATTCACCGGCGCCGACTCAGGTTTGGGCTTCCTGATGGTGAAAGGTCAAAACAGCTTCGATGTGAATGTGGTCTGGGCGGCAACGTTTGCCGCTATCGTTTTTGCCGTGCTGGTCGACCGCGCACTCCTGTTTGTGCAGGCCTACTTTTCACGCTGGCAAGCCGACCAGCCGTAAGGTCGGATCCACCAGGGCAGGCGGCAAGGCTGAGGCTACAGCCAGCGAGTTCGGGGTTGCCAAAAGGGCTTGCTCGGAAGCTGTGCTAAAAGCGCCCTACGTAGAGTCACTAACATTCGGGACAGACGCCATGTTCCTCCTAGCCACGTCTGGCCTGGCGAGGCTGCCCGGTGACCGGCCGGCCATCGGGGCCAGATACTTCCACACATGACAAGAGGGCGCCGGCCGGTCAGAGCGACCGGCCGGCGCCTCTTACCGTTACGGCTGTTCATGGCTCGGGTTTAGCCGGGGTTTTCTGCTCGTTCATCCGGATGTCTCACGGGATGGGTCAGCACTATCAGTACATTCACGACCGCTAGGCCAACGCAGGTTTCTAGGGCCCGGTCGGCCAAAAGTGGTCCGAGGGGTTGCGGATCGTTGAGGAACATCATGCCGATGGTAAGGGGCGTGAGACAGAGCATCGCCAGGCCGTAATTGCGCGCTACCATCAGCTCCGTTCCTGCCGTGAGGAAAGCGAGCACGACTATCAGCACGGCCACATCGGGCGACGGAAGGAGGATCAGGGCAGTGACTCCAAGGCCAAGGAATGTCCCGACCAGTCGGTGAACGGCCCTGGTCAGCTGCCCGGCAGTACTGGAGCCCGCAACAGGAACAATGGCAGAGACCATTGCCCAGTAGGGGTGCGCCAGGCCTGCGCCCAAGCTCAGCATCCCGGCAGCGGCGGCGGCAATGAAACAGACGGAGGCGTGAACGCTGATCACGGGCAGCGGCAAACGCGGCAGACTGGCATGGCCAGCACTGTGGGGGCTAAAAGTACCGCTCCGGCGTCGGGCAGCCCCGATAGCTCCACCTGCAAGGGTAACGAGCAGAGTTATGGCTGCCGAGCCGCCTGCAGTCAGCGCAATCAAAGAAATCTTCATGTTCCCCGGTGATGCTGCGGCACTTACCGCGAAGGCGAAGACGAAAAAGAGGCAGCCTGACGGTGCCCAACGGAGAAAATCCGCGGCGGCGGAACCAACACCCGCAACCACAGCGGTGGCCAGAACAATTGCCCACCCCGGCATTTCAGATGCAGCCGCGACCGAACCACAAACAATCAGAAGCACAAGAACGGTTGTTGTCTGTAACTGCATTTTCAAACGCACGCCCAGCGGGGCGTTCCTCCCGAACACCGCCCCGGTAGCTGCCAGAATTGCGAACGGGGCAAGGTCTATCCTTTGTATCGCCCACAGCCCGAGAAGGGGGATGAGGGCGGAGAGGCCAGCTCGAATCGCTACACGGTGGGCACCGGCATGGGGGGCGACGGACACGAGGTGCCTGAGGCGAGGTAAGTCAGTGGCCGCATGGTCGGGCATCTCTCTCCGTTCAAACTGTTTCGCTAGCGAAGTAGTTTGTACATTACATTAGAGTAGAGCGATGAATGATTCAGTCGATGCAGTGGTCGAGCAGTGGCGGGAGGTGCTGCCTTCAGTAAACATTGAGCCGGCATCGACCATGGGGCGCATTCATCGGATCTCTCGGCTGGTCCAACTTCGGAGCTCCGCCATCCTCGATAAGGCCGGGTTGACGCGCGGGGAGTTCGACGTTCTGGCGGTTCTGGTACGGCACGGGCGGGCCATGGCGCCCACCGAAATCGCTTCAACGCTCTCCGTATCGCCTGCCGGGATGACCAAACGTCTGCAAAAGCTACTATCCTCGGGACTCTTGTTACGAAGGCCACATCAAAAGGACCGAAGAAGCGCACTCCTGGAAATCACCCCTCGCACCCAGCACATGTTCCCCGCGCTATTGGAAGCGATCACGGCCATGGAAACAAGCGTGGTGGCCGCGCTGCCCCGCGAAGAGAGGGGCGCGCTCGATGATTCGCTAAGGACCCTGCTGCTCGACCTTGAATCGGGGGGGCCTGAAGCTACTGAACGCGGTGCGCACCAGAACTCAGTTGCTTGAACGGGCCGTGGCGCGGAAAATTGCAGGGCTGGCAGCAAGAACGCGCTATTGCTTGCTCTCGTCAGCCACAGTCAGCAATGAGGCTTTGAGTCTTGGGAGCGTCATGACCCGAGCGAACAACGTCATAGAAGCAACGGACGCCTGGTGAGCTGCTTCGCTCGCTGCGGAGGTGGCGTCGGACAGGACGTATGTCTTGTACCCTAAGTCGGCAGCCTGACGAACGGCGGCCTCCACTGAGGCATTGGTAGCTACGCCGCAAACAACGACATTTTCGATACCGCGGGACTTGAGTACGTCGTTCAGTAACGAACTACTGAAGGGGCCGGGCAACTTATGCGTGACAACGATATCCGTATCGAGGACGGCTATCTCCGGAACGATGGCAGAGCCTTCGCTGCCCTCCTTTAGGCAACCTGCCTCTTTAGCTAACTGCAGCAGAGGAACAGTAGGGTCAAGATCTGAATAGTCGCTCGCGAAGGCGAGTCGCAGCGGAACCACAAGCCCACCGGCTCCTCGGATGGCAGCCATCGCGCTGTAGCATTTTGCGAGGATGTTGCGTGACCGAACTTCTGGGCTGAATAGCGATCCAAGAGCGGTCCCAGGTGAGACGATGTCATCCTGCAGGTGGACGACCAAGAGTGCCGTTGAAGCAGGGTTGAGGGTGTTCACTGAGCCGGCTCCTGATCTATTCGTTGGGCTTGAGGATAACTTGATGTGAAGCCGTCTGCGAGTCGAGCCCCCAGTGCACCATCAAACGCGAGATTCTTTCGTCTGATTACACCCCTGACTGAACGCCGATAACCGCGATTCCGTCAAGCTAGGGCGAGGAGCGGCTTCTTTACCCTTCGCGGGTAGGCGCAAGCTGGTCTATGCGTTACTGATTGCCTCTTCTCGTGGTGCTTCCCAAGGGCCATGATTAGCCTTACAGCCACGTTATGCGGCCAAGCAAACGACAGCTGGGCACGTCCCAGAAGAGACGTCACCATGATCCGAAAACTGCTTTGCAGATGGGGCATCGGCCATCACTGGCTTGCCCAAATGAACGACGGCGAGTTTCGTCGCCACTGCATTCACTGCGGGAAGGATGATTCCCGCAGTGCCCGATGGTCGGGAAGGCTCGCTAGCGGTGATCACCCCGAAGAGCCCCACACCCGCGACTACTACTAGGGTGCTGGATCGTGATGCTCACAGACATGCTGTGCAAGCTCAATCTCCATCACCGCTGGAACGTCGAACACAACGACGACGGTGGCCTGTACAAACGTTGCCTGCATTGCGGCAAGGACGGCGCCGGCGGGGACGGGGCAGCCAATGACTGGGCTCTGAGGCGGTGGTGGTAGGTGACCACCATGGGCGGTATGGACCATTGCGATTTGAAGCGGAGGATGCCATGATCCAGGCCCTGCTGTGCAAGCTGAACATCCGGCACGATTGGCACGTCGAACATGCCGAGGACGGCAGTGTGTACAAGCGCTGTCGGCGGTGCGGCAAAGACGATGATGAACACACTAGGGGAGGCGGCAACTTTAGTGCTTGGTGAGGCGGGTAAAACGAGGCAGTGCGGCTCGGTCATCGCCTCGGCTGCCTTCACCATGTCCTGCTTGCCGCCGACGGCCCCGAAGGGCTTCTTCAGCGTTCGCCAGCGGTAGCAAGCGGAGAGATCATCGGCAGCCGTACCTTTACTCGCCCAGGTCGAAGTCCAGGTCCAGGTCTTCCGGCGAATGCAGCTCCCGCCACGTTTCTGTGACCCGGGCGCTGGGCAGAGCCGAGGCGATCGGCATCCGGTCCACGGCCACTAGCTGGTCCAGGCCCAGCCCGGTGAGGGTGCCGATGTCCCTGATGGGGACCTGGAAGGTCCGGAACGGCCCGAGCGGGGGAGCGCCATCGGTGACTCCCGGGCGCGGGATCTCAGGCAGGTCCTCCACTTGGGGTGTCTGGTCCACGACGTAGCCCGTGGCTGCCAGTTCACCGTGGTGGAGGAAGACGGCGACTTTGAAGAAGCGCAGCGGGATGTCCACGCCGCGGTAGACCGGGTCGGTGTCGGTGAAGACCGGGCCGGTGAACACGACGATCCGCCTGCTGTTGTCCGCCGCGTTCTCCTGGAGGTAGGACTCCAGCCCTAGCCAGAGTTCCATGCCCTGGTTGAACTTGGCCGCCTGCGGGGCGGCGTTGGTGTAGTAGAAAGTGTCCTCGTTCGCCTGGGCGGCCTCGGCCCCGGTATCGCCCCACACCGCGGAGGCGCGGCGGACCAGATGGCCGCGGTCCAGGTCGTTGCGGGCGTACACCCGTTCGCCGGTCTGCTGGTCCTCCGGCAGGCGTGGGTCCAGCCGCCACTGGATGCCGGCGCGGTCCAGGTCCATCAGCTTCTGCCCGTCCATGGCCAGGGTAGTCACCGCGGCAAGCCGCTTGTCCGGCCGCATCAGGACCGAGAAATGCGTGTAGTGGAGCAGGACGGTTTCCACGCCGGGCAGCTCGGGGATCGGGACCGGGACTCCAAGGAAACTGGCGTCGTACCCGGCCCGGCCGGGAAGATCCCGGGCAGCAGCGGTTGATGCCTCTTGCTTCATGACTTCGTCCATGCCCGGACCCTACCAACAGCACACGACACAGGGCCGAACTGGAGCTGCTGTCGCCAATCGGAAGGTGGTTGGGAGGCCGCTTGGGACGCTGTCTCGATGGGACTTTTACCCGAGCTCTCGGCTGTCCAGGTACGGCCGCGAGCTCAAGGTAACCCGGATAGCAACTGCCGGCACTTCCCGCGAAGGCAGGCACCCATCGGGTGGGTATCAACCGGGGGTGGCTTTCCGGCTGACCAGCCTGGAAATGGCGTGCGCCCGTTCCTGGTTAAGCCGGAATGTCCTGCCTCAGTGACTGCAGCCCTTAGCAGCATGGCAGTAACTACCGGGTACGCGCAGATTTCGGCTGGAAAAACCCTGGACTCGCCGTGCAATCGGGAGCTGACATAGCCCCTTCCGCTATCCGATTTAAGAGCCGATAGTATATCTTTCGTCAAGCTGCCAGCGGCTTAGAGGAGTTCTGGGTAGGTCGTGCCGGTGGCGGCTGCGACCTTCGCTGCAATCTCGGCTCGCACGTCTTCATAGGCGTCGATGACCTTCTGCCACCGCTCCACCGTTGCCGGGTCTGCTTCGATTGCTACGGCGGCCGGGTATGAATCCAGTTCCTCGACCATCCTGAAGGCTGGATACTCTTCATCGACGTTGACGAAAATAGTCGGGTTGGTTGCCATGTTTGCTCCTTCGCTTCGTTCCACTGGTGTCCACTACGTCCTAAGTTCTATTCATCCGGGAAGGAGTCGATGTAATCCGTCAGGAATTCCTTGATGCTCTGGCCTCGCTTGGCCGCAAGGATCTTGAGCTTGATGCGTTTGCTCCTGGGAACCTCAAAGTTCACCCGCTGCATTTCCTCCGTGGGGGCCTCATCGTCATGGCCTTCCGCCCGTGCCGTCTCGGTGGCAGGGTAGTGACCTCTAAGCGCTGGAGACGAGCCAGACTCTATACTCATTTACTCATTGTACCACCAGGAGAATTACCGGTGCATGGCGGGGCACGCCATCACCCTGTCTCAGCGGATCTGCCGAACCATTCGACCCAGCCTTCCTCGACATCCCTGCCGTAAACCGGGCACTGGCGGAGCAGTTCTGACCTCCCGTGCCCCCAGGGAAAATTGCCAGGAAGGACGGCAAAAACGGTACCTTCTGGGGCCACTCCCCCGCTCGTTTTAAAGGGCCGATAACCGACGTTATGTCAACTAAAGTTGCTACAGCTACCCCGCTTGTCAACAAGAGTTGCTAACGCTCATACTGTCACTGTAGCAATTGACGGCCGGTGAAGGGAAGCGCGATGGGCTGGTTTACCGAGGGCAGCGAGCATGAAGGCTATGTGGTCTGCGTCTTCGCGGACGGCATGTACGGGTCCGGTGGCAGGTGGATGGAGGTCAACCTGATGTCGCCCGACGGGCGGCCGGTCGGGCATGAGGAGGATCCAACCCGCGAGGCGTGGCGGCCGCCGTCGCAGGTGGTTGGCTGGCGGGTTGCCTGCAGCTGTGTTCCGTTCCGGGAGCATGTCATCCTGGACCCGTTGTGGACACGGGTCTGGGATCCGGCCGATGAGGACGTAGCCGCGGGGCGCATCTACGCCGGGCCACCGGCCAGCGCCGACGCCGCTGACATAAGCGACCGGGAGGACCTTGAGCCCGCGTTCCTGGACGTCTGGCACCGGCATATTGCCCCGGAGCTGTCGCTGCACACCATCGGCACCCTGAGCCGGAGTCTGAAGGATCTCGAAGCTCAGCTCGACGACGCCGTCGCGTCCGCCAGGGCGGCGGGCGTCTCTTGGGACAAGATCGGCAGGGCCTTCGGGATCAGCCGGCAAGGAGCCCAGAAGCGCTGGGAAACTGTGTCCGCCGCTGCGGCCAGCCGGTCCGAAGATAACTGAATACCCGCAGATTGGGATTCGGCATGTGATCCTACCCGTGTTCCGAGCATTGATATTTGGTGTTGCGCACGTAAGAATGAAGTATGACTGCAGTGACAGGAGCCCGGGGCGGGCTGAAGGCCCATCAGGACTCGATCCGATTGTCCGAGCCGGAGCTGGTCCGCGATTTGCGGGATCTGTTAGGAGCGAAGCTCGTCGCCTATATCGGGTCCGTGAAGGAAACGCGCGCGGTCCGGCAGTGGGCGGACGGGGAACGGAAACCCTCCGCGGAGGTCATGCAGCGGCTTCGGACCGCCTACCATGTGGCTGCCCTGCTCGCGGAGCGTGATTCACGGGCTGTCGTGCAGGCCTGGTTCCAGGGGATGAACCCGCAGCTGGACGATGCCCCTCCGGCGCGGTTACTCCGCGAAGGACAACTCGAGGACGCAGGCCCCCTGGTCCTGGCCGCCGCCCGGGCATTTGCCGCGGCGGGCTGATCGGGTGGTTTCTAGTGAATTGACCGCGCAGGCAGCCGCGGGACGGGTTTGGCGTGTCGGATTCCGCCCGGAACCGTGGGCGTGGAGCGGCTGGGAATGGGCCACCGACGGCCGGTTCCCGGGCCGCTGGGATGATCTGCACGGCAACTTCCGCACCGTCTACGCCGGCTCGAGTCTGCTGGCCTGCCTGCTGGAGGTCCTGGCGCATTTCCGCAAGGACGCCAGGCTCAGTCTGGAACTCGATGACATCGTCGAGGACGATGAGGACAACGTCCTGCATCCCACCATCACACCGGGCAGCGTTCCCAAGGAATGGCTTGATGAACGCATGGCAGCTTCCGCTGAACTGTCCGGCCGGTACTGCGCGGTGACAGCCTCCAGCACTATCGCTGCCCTGCACCCACACTTCATTGGCCTGGCACTGAGCCTGGGGCTCGACGATTTTGACGCCGCGGCGCTGAAGGACGCACGGCCGCGGCGCCTGACCCAGGCGGTTGCCTCCTGGCTCTATGAGACGACAGACTTCGACGGTGTGACATTCGCGTCCCGGCACGGCGATGATCTGCAGCTCTGGGCAGTGTTCGAACGCCCCGAAGACCCAACTGTCACTCCCAACATTCAGGACGTGGAGGTCGAGGATCTGCAGCACGACAGCCCGGCACTCCTCACCGCATTCGAACTCCTCGGCATCCAATGGGAGAACGACTAAAAAGAACCTGCAGACACTATCTGCACGAACCATCCTTCGTCCATGGATCACCGCCCCTCGCGGCGGGTCCAGCTGGGTACCTCCTCTCCAGACGGTCCCTCCAAAGGATGCAAACCCGGCCTCCGGCTGTCAGGCTGCACCAAACGAGCTCAAAGCTCTGCCATGTTCTCCCCCTCCACAGGGGTTGTTTTAAGGGAACGGATTTTAGAGGAAAGCATCAAGCAATGCTCCCAATATGCAGGTAACGAGTCATGAGATTGAAGCCAACCAACTGCGACCATTAGCAAGTCGGAACAAAGCGGCAACGATACAGGCTCAGTAAGGGCAAAGTTTATGAACTTCGTGGCCCATAATATTGCTTGCTGTTTGTTGTTAGGGCGGTACCAGGACGGAACAGGAGAGTCGTCAGCCGGATGCCTAGCAAGCAATTCCAAAACGGTGGATAACACTGCATCTATGTCGGCAACAGATCGTTTAGAAACAACCTCGGATATTACTGAGCTCACGGGGTACTTGTAGTCTCCCTGCTTAGGAAATTCTTCCTCAAGCATGGCAACTATAAAAGGAACCGGAAAAGAGGCTCCTATATGCGCTGATACCCAGTGAAAACCGTCGATCCACCAGTATCGGGGATATATTATCGTATCATTCAAGGCGAGGGCACCTAAAAGGAGGCTCGCCGGCACATCGCCGGGGAAATGAATTCCCCATTGCAGGGCAATATGGTACTCCTCAATCTCCTGGACGGATATATCAGGTTCGTCCTTGCGATTATGGAGTTGCACGAGGAGTCTCTTGGCACGCTCCCCGGTCCATCCGGCGGGAAAGTCCGGACGCCCTAAATCTTCAGGTTTCCGCTTCCATGCTCCTACACGGGCCCAAGGCGACAGGGAATCATAGGGCTGAAGAGCTGTAGGAGGACAAGTAGCAGCCGTAAGTGAAGCGACCTCCGCCGGAACCATCGGATCATGAAGAGCAATAGAAACCGCCTTGGAAGGGAGGTCCCTGTAGTCCCAAGGGTGCTGTGTATCTGGATGGGTAAAGTAGAGCCAGACATCGTTGGGCGCTTCTTGCTCAGCGAAAATAGATCGAACGATTTCTGGAAAGTCTGGCAGTCTAGCCATCTGCGCCGCGCTCAGGAGTTCATACTGCCTAAGAGGACTTCCCGAGTCTTCTTTGACTGCTTCGATGAGAGAGGTTACCGTTGCTCGGCTGGCGTTCTTAAGGATTCCTGCCGCCTCATGCGGCATAAACTTATAAGGGTTTTGTTTGATCAGTTCCACTGCCTCCTGTTCTGCCGCATTGTGATCTCGTTTTGCTAGAAGCGCCAAATAGGCCGGTTTACCCAAACCGCTTGCATTCAGCCTTTCTACAATAGACATCCATCGCTCATCAAACGTTTCATCATGTAGCCAAGCATTAGTCGCCCAAGCCACCGTTTGGAGCTCATCGTACGACATTGAAAGCATCGCATCTTCAAGAACCCGGATAAGTGAAACGTGATCCAGGTCAAATGCTTCGTAGAGAGACATTTGAGCAACAAGTCTTTTCATTATCTCGCTGCGACGATGGTTAGTATGGTCGTACGCGTGCAGTCTTGCCACCGCTCGAAGCAGGGTGCCTTTTGCGTCTCCTTCGTCCACGAAACAAAGAAGTTCGTCAACGATGCCCGGAAGGGCGGCGCGTTCATCTAGATAGCCAGCCGCGTGTTCAAGAACCACCGCCCATTTCGGTCGCAGGAGGGCCGCTTTTAGATATTTATAGGCAGTTTCCGGCTGCTTTTCGATCCTTTGCCCTAACGCCCTACCGGCTAAGTGCTCCTGGATAGTGCGATGCAGCCAACGATAGGGCTGCTCCAAGTCATCGGCTGACCGGCTAGAGCCGTGGGGGACGAGAAGTCCCTCTTCTTCCAGGAAGCTACTCATCTCGTCGGAAACATCGATTTCGCGGGCCCAATCCCTAATGGTTACGGTGAATTCCCACGTGGGGTGGGGTAATGGCGCCGATGTGCTTGTTCTGGCGGACAGATCTGGGCGCGTAGCCATGAACCACGCCAAGTCCGCCGCAATTCGTTCGCGCTCCAAAATGCGGGAACGGTTCCGCCAGAGCTGTTTCGCTTTCCACTTCTGTGCCAAGAATAGGGAAATGTACTGTGTGTAAACCCCATGCTTAGTGAGGCGGACCGGTTCAGTTTCAGCTACGTAGCAAATGAAACCCGCGATCAGCGGTATCTGTGCCAGCTCCGTGATGTTTGAAGAGCGAACCGCATCGAGAGCTCGATCCTTGGCTTCAAGAGACCCCCCGTGAAACCAATCTTCAACGAACTGTTCACACGCATACATGGGGGCGAGACCAAGTTCTAAGTCCACTCCAGCAGGGCGCGAGTACCCGGCGTAGCGCGACGTAAGAACGAGCGCTCCCGCTACGGATTCAGCAAGAATATGCATGACCCTTTCAACCGCGGCCCGGCGCTCCGGTGTGGACACTTCGTCTAGTCCATCGAACGCGAAAAGGAAGTCCCGACTTTCAATTGCACTACGCAGCAAATCCGGCTTTGCCTCCTGGGGGCAGAAAAAAGTTAGCCGAGCGTCGGAAGCAATGCTTACTACCTCGACTGCTTCCTGGACGCTGGAAGGTGGCCGTTTAACCGCGATTTTGCCCACGTCATCGAGCCGCGTGAACAAACCTGGCTTGCTTTCACGAATTACGTGGTTCATCGTCAACGCCGCAAGAACTGTGGTCTTACCCTGGCCAGGATCTCCCAAGATCACGCAGCGCCTGTGTCCCCCCGCCATCGCCAAGGCCGGTTGAAGTTCACCGAGTTGGGGTCCCCCGTCCGCGTAAAGTCCCTCCGCTCGTCCTTGAGTGACCAAGGACGAGCGGAGGACTTCCCCGGCTTTTAGGACCTCTGCTAACTTTTGGATCTCGAGGTGCTTCGGGTAGTAGGGAGGAAGGTGGCGCAAGCTCTCAGCAGCTTTCGATAGATGCTCCATCAAAATGTTGTTCCGCTGTCTTGAATCAATGTCGTAGGCCTGACGCAACGCACTTTTCAGTCCACGTGCGCTCAGGGGTCCCTCACTGGTATGTCCTTGGAAGCTCCGGAGCTCCCGAGCCTCTTCCCCGGTAGCTTTCAAACCTTTAACCAGGTGGTAGAGCCAATTGGCGCTAAAGGGAGCCTCTCCCTCTAAGGCCTCCGCTATCTCACTAGCGATGTTTTCCATCGCTTTCGAAAGCCGGGACTTCTTTCCTTTGACGATCCGAGTTTCGCTGAGCGCCTCGCTGATTGAGAGCTCCTCACGCCCTGCCAAGACGATGACGGCAAGTGAACTTGCCGTAGGTATCCAATGGCTGGGGAAGGGAAAACCGGGCCGTCTTCTCCGGCCAGCAGCCGCTATCTCCTTTAGCGTGTCTGCATGCCGGACAAGAAGCAAAGCGACGAACTGCTCAGCAGCATTAGATCGACGCACCTCCGGGTGATTTTCCTCGCGGTACTCGCTGGTACTTCCCATAGCAACGAAGTATGCAGCGGTGGTGAGGCATACAGCAAAAGGACATTCAGTTTGCGACTCGAAACGAACCGAGGTTCAGACGAGGGTTCTCATGCCACGCGATGCAGGGCTGTCAGAATCGGCAGGAAGTCAGCTGGGCTTGGGCGACCGAAGGAGGGACCCAGCCCCGCCGTCAGCAGCCGCTGTAATTCAGTGTGGGTTGCAAGTGGGATAGACGTTTGTCCCCAATCAACACACGCCCCGACTGGGGGTTGTGCCATGGAAGAGGTTAGTACTCGCAAAATCCACAGTGCCAGGAGGTACTGGTCGGTGGCGAGGGAGTTCACTCCAGGGTTGTGCGGGTCTGACCAACGTTGCTGATGGCGAGGTTTCAAGGTCAGATCGCCTTCTCTGCGGATTCCATCGCAATCTAAAAGAAATACCGCAGGCACTCCATCAGGACTGAATGCCAGATTGCGTGAGTTAATATCTCCGTAGACATAATTGTGCCGGGCTAGTACATCCATTGCACGTGCGAGGTCGCGCAGAACACCAAGGCGTTCCCTGAGAGAAAAATAACCGGCAGCGCTCTCCGGCCGCGGCAAATGTTGTCCTTCACGAAGGTGGTAGGAACCGCCATGCGCATAATAAAAGCGATGCTCTGCCCGTGGAATGAGTACTCCGACCGTGAGGCCAGAGGCATCATCGATAACCCTGTGCAGGGGCCAGCTAAAAAAGGTCCGCAAAATCTCCCTGTCAGGACCGACAACTGCCCATTCTCTAAAGTCGATAAGGGATTGAACAGCATCAGCCTCGTGCGGTGACAGAGGCTGGGTCAGAAGCTTGCACAAGTATGGGGTGTTTGAGCACGCTACCACTGCCCCTTCCAGCCCCTGCGCCGCGGCAACCGCAGGCAGGGACTGGAAAAAGAGTGCTGACGAGCGTACTGCAACACCAGGGCGCAGAATGAGCATCAGGGATTTTCCTCTCCGCTTCTGACCGAGGCACGCCGCTTGGGCTTTTCACCATCAACCATCTGGCGACCGCCCAATTCGTGGGCCTCGTCCGCCGCTCGGCAACGACGTTCGGCCACCTCGGAGCGGAAGAGACAGAAGGCCGTACGGTCATCCCGTGCTCCTGCCCGGTCGAAACCGACGTCAGCAATAAACTGCCAAATCGTTGGCAACGACTCCCAAGCGGTCGCCAAACCGTGCCCGACAGGATTTGTTGTGACAAGGTGCCCGTCTATGCCATCCGTTGCCAGCATCAGCATCTCGCCTGGCATCCACTCATAGCTGCCGCCGGCACCTGGTTTCCTGAAGTGCGGCAGCGGCCGGACGGAATTTGCGTACATCTCCTCCGTGGCAAGGACTGTTAGTCTTTCCCATTCAGGGTGTCCATCTTTAACGATTCCCGGCCTGTAAACGGATGCTCGTGTATCTCCCCATTCGGCAGTCCTAACCTGCCACGGCTCCGCCGGTTCCCCAATATCAACTACGAGCACGCAGAGCGTGGTCGCATACTGATCGACGGGCTGGCCATGATGATCGGCTACCAGCTGGAGGGCAGCGGAGACAGCCGCAGATACCTCCGCTGTACCGCCACCGTCCAGAGCTACGGCGACAGCGGTTTGGGCCGCAATTTCCGACCCCATGTGCGAAAGGCGAGCAGATCCCAAACCGTCGGCGACCGCCACCGCAATGCGTCCCGCCTCGGCACCGAAGGAGTAGTTGTCCTGCCTCGTCGTAGCATCAGTCTGGTGTGAGAGTCCCTGCACGCTTGCAGCACAGAATGCCACGTCACCCTCCACGAAGGTCCCACTGTCAGCAACGATGGCATGCTGACTCAGAGATTTACGAGCAGGGGCGAGGGGAACAGTAGGGACGGCGGACGCCCGTCCGAACACTCTTTGTATGATTCGAGGAGTGCCAGAAGTATCAGCTACCGCAGCGCGGCTATGAGAGGCGCTCACATCGGGTCCAGCGTTGTCATGCCAGGAATGGCAACTGGAATGGGTGCTGGTACAGCAGCATGCTCACCTGGGGTTGCTGCCGCCGCCGACGCGGACATCATCACACTTCTGACCAACGCAGGGAATAGCGCGGCGAAGGCCGACGCAGGGTCTGTCCCCTGGTCAGCCAACCACACATGCCCCCTGTCACGACGAGCAATTTTGCGCAACGTCCCCTCACTTGCCCCCGCGACTCCGAACACGCAGATGTTAGGCGCGTAAGAGCTGGTGCCCAGGGCGTCCAGCTCAGCTTCCCAACGCCCGTTATCGGTAGGTTCGCCATCAGTAATCATGTACACGGTGGGACGATAGACCGTGGCTCCAGAGGCCTTCTGGAAGGTCACCATGGCTTCCAGCTCTCGACGTGCAAGGCTAAAAGCATTGCCGAACTCCGTAGAACCCTCGGTTTGCATCCGTGGGGGAATAGCGGCGGCGCCAATATGTGTGAACGGCATCACCATTTCGGCTGCTGTTGAGAACTTGGCAATCCCGACCAAGGCGCAGTCGGCCGCCTCGGGGTGTACCTTGAGCGTGTTGATCAGCGACTCGATTCCCGTGTTGACAACGTCAATAGGAGAGATCGTCCCAGGGCCTGAGCCCATTGAGGCGCTGACATCAGAGACTACGAGAATCGGCACGATCGCTGTAACCGCGGAATCCTGAGGAGCCTTGTAAGCAGTAGCTTCCTGAGTCATTGCAATTCCTTTCCTAGGGCCGGCGCATTCAACCGGATCTGAGCCTTACTTCAGCAGCTGCAGGGCAGGGGTGTCACAGGGTTTCAAGTCCCTGAAAGCCCTCTCCCAATGGCAGCGAGAAGGTGAAAAAGTCGCCTTCAATGCCGGCCAAATGAGGAGCGCCGGCCCAACGAAAGGCAAAGAAATGGCCGACGATAAGAAGTACCTCCAGCACAGGAAAGCCGAACTCGAAGCGATCAGGCGCGGCTATCTCGAAGCCGCTGACGACGCCAGAGCGCAAGTCGACCAGGCAGTCCGCGAACGAGGAAACCCTACGGACCCGACTCGGGCTTATGAACACGCTGCGGCGTGCGACCGACGTGCAGAAAACGCGCGCCGCGACGCCAAGCGCAGCACCGACGAGGCCGAAAAAACACTCACTGCCATACGTGGCATCGAACGACAGCTCGCCGGGTAAGAGCCGCAAGCTAGTAAGGGACCGTCGCCCACAGGTGGCGGTCCCCTACGGGGCTACTTCCGCACCGTCTACGCCGACTCGAGTCTGCTGGCTTGCCTGCTGGAGGTTCTGGCGCATTTCCGCAAGAACGTCAGGCTCAGTCTGGAACTCGATGCCCAGCTCGATGAAGCCGTGGCCACCGCAACGGTGGAGGTGTCTCCTGGAAAAAGATCGGCAGGGCCTTCGGGATCAGCCGGCAGGGTGCCCAGAAACGTTGGGAGGCTGTGTCCGCGGACGAGCGCACGACAGCGTAGGACGCCTGGAGCGACGCCGGACCGCCCCGGAGCGCAGGAGTTTCCGCCCCTCCAGTGTCCCTATTCCCCTTCCGGCACGTCGTCCCCCAGTTCGCCCGCGGCGATCCGCTCCGCAGTGCGCCGGTAAGCATCTGCGATATAGTCCTCGAGATCCTGGCGGCCGACGCGCCAGAGCCCCCGGGCTCCAACCTGAAAAGCGCGAAGCTCTCCAGTATGAATGAGGTTGCGGATAAGGCTGCTTTTGGAGTTCAATTCTTCGGCGACCTGCTCGATGGTCAGAAAGCGGCGCTTGCCGTGTTCAGCGGTCACCCGGACATCCTAATGTGAGCAGCACCGAGCCGGAGCCAGTTTGGGGGCCCCGGCCAACCGGTGAAGGGCTTACCGGCTCATGCCCTTTTGAAGGAGCTTTGTCGGGCCGTTGGCTCCGCGCGTCTTGCGGGCATTTGCAGGTCTTGATCCCTTGCGTACGGCTGCGCTGGGCGGTGTGGCTTGATCTTGGTCGGCATTGAGGCGTGCCTGTACAGCCTCGCGGTCAGCAACCCCTTCGAGGTTGGCCGCCAGTTCCTGTCGGCGCTCGGCTGAGTCGTATTTGGCTCCTGCTTCGTCACGCAACTGCTCTGGGCGGTGATCGGCACGGGCGGCTGTCCAGTCTGTGATCAGCCGGCTCTCCATGTCCTTCTCCTCGGTCACGCTGTCCGCAAAATTGTGCCGCTGTTCCCAGTTGTGTGCCTCGATGGGTTTGGTCTCCCGGAGCCAGGCCAGCGCTTCGTCCAAGTCTTCCTTTGAGGGCCGATCAACGGCCTCCGCGCGTTTCACGTCTTCCCGGTCGGCCTCGGCCAGCAGTTGCACAGCTTGGGCGCTTTCATCACCGCCGGCGCGGCGTTCCTGTTCTGCCTGTTCGCGGTCCCGCTCGGCTTTAGCCAGGGCCGCCGCCACCGTTGCTTCATTGGCACCGAGGTTGTCCACGTCCAAGCCGTAGCGGCGCTGCACCTGGTCGCGGATCACTTCTGCGGCGTCGCGTGCCGCCGGGTCGTGGTCTTTCCACGCGGTGGCCGCCTCATGGACCCTTTCGATGTCGCGGCCGGTGGCTGTGTCCCACCACCGGTTGTCCATGACGGGGGCGAGCTGTGCACGGGCCGCTGCCCGTTCCGCATCGAACCGGGCCTGCAGTTCCCGAGCCTGTTGTTCCTCGCCCGCTTGGGCGCGGCGCAGCTCTTGCTCGCGTGCCCTGGCCAGTTGCTCCCCGAGCCGGCCGGCGACGGTCAGCGCAACGCGCGACATTCCCTCAAGAGCCTCATCAATGCCGTCAGATTCGCTCATGGTTCCCCTCCTTGGTGTTATCTCTCAATGTCTGGGCGGGTACTCCCGCTTCGGGTACCCGCGTGGGTGCGTGCCTGCACGTATTTGGGCGGCAGCACGGAGCCCGCGGGCCGACCGGCAACCTGCCCGGCTGTACTCGCGCGTACCGCGGCGGCAGCTTCGCTGTCCGCTGTGGGCGTGGCCGCTGGGACGCTGGGTAGTGCGGCAGCGACCTGGCTCAGGTGGTGCTTGACCATGTGGCTGATCTGGCGTGCTCTGCGCAGATCATTTGAGGCCTTGTGCATGTCGTGGACGGCCTTGGCGACGTTGAGGAGCTGGCGCAGCATGATTGCCTGCGCGGCGGTTCCGGTGCCGCCCATCGAAGCTGCCATGAGCATGAGCGAGGCTCCGCGGGCAGATGGTCCTGCGCTGCGGATGGGGCGCACTGGGTAGCGCCGCAGTTGTGCTGTCTTGGACAGCTCGTCCGCTGCTGCTGCGAGTGGTCCTGGCGTTGCCTCGGTTGCCGTGGACCAGGCTGCGAAGGCGCCGGATGTCTCGCGGGCAACGTGCGCCCAGGTCGCGTGATCGTCCAGCGGGACGGAGCGCAGCGTTTCGCGGAGCCGGGCAACTTCGTCGCTGTATTGCTCCCACATTTGCGGGTCCGGCTCGTTGCCCTCGCGGCCGATCGTGACCGGGCGGCGTCCACGCGCAGCTGCCTGCCATTCTGCGACCGCCTCGGCGGCACCTTGCGGGCTGTCAGGCCACTCGGCACGGAGCTTGGGCAAGGCAAGGTCTTTGGCGAGGTGACCGCCACCGAACCAGACAGGCCGGCCACCTTTGGGGGGACGTTCTGCCACGCTGTAGCCGACCACGACGTCGTCACGTCCGGATGCGTACCGCGGCCTGACCAGGGCACCGGTGCGGCGCAGGCGTCGAATGAATTCGGCCTCATCCTGGGCCGAAGTCGCGCAGGCACGGACCTTGCGTTCCAGGGACCGGCGCTCCGGTTCCGGGGCTCCGCGCCGTTCGGATGCTTCGCGCTCACCGGGCCGGAGGCCACGGGTGGAATGCGTGGGTGAAAGTTCTTCCAGGCCGTACTTTTTCTCAAGCTCGCGGGCGGCCTGTTGTGCCCGGGGGAAGTCCCGCCAGCTGCTCCACTTCGTGCCGTCCTCGCGGACCATGGAGGCAGCGATGTGGATGTGGTCGTTTCCGGCTTTGCTGTGGCCGTGACGGATCGCCACCCACTGGGCCGGCGCCCGACCGCTGGCTTCAGTGAACCCCATTTCATCCATGAAGTCCTGCGCAATGTCAGCCCACTTCTGATCGGTCAGATCGCCTTCCTCGGCACGCAGTGACAGGGAGCAGTGCCAGACATGACCGCCGGGAATCTCAACACCCAGGACGCTCCTGGCACGGTCCAATTCCTTGGCAATGGCCTGCGCCGCGTCGGCGTTCAGTTCATCGTCGATGTGCCAGGCCATGATCGACGGTGAGCCAGCGACAAGGTGCGGGTCGGTGTGTTCGTTCGCCCGGCCGGGACCGGCAAGGTACGCGATGAGCCCGTGCATGCGGGTGCCCTTGGTGATGTTGGGAATCATCAGCGCACCATCGAATCCAGCATCGTATTGATCCGGTCAGCGACCGCCCGAACCCGGGTCAACGCGGTGCGGGCAGCTTCGGGGAATTCGTCCGTGGCGTTCGCGTGCCGGGCGAGCTGGTTGACGTTGTTCGACAGTGCAGCAAGGTACCGGCGGGCCGCAATGAATTCCACGGCCACCGCCCGCCGCTCGGCCAGCGACTCCGAGTTCTCCGCGTACAGGGCAGCACTGACAAGGATTTCCGACGGGCTGCGCCCGGTCCGCTCCTCCAGCACCTTCAACTGAGCGCGTTCGAACTCCGACATCGACACGCGCACGTACTGGGTGTCACCGTCAATGTTCGCGCGGCGGCGGCGGGACAACCGGCGCGGCGACTTCGGCTCTGCAGTCATCCCGGCCCCCTCCCCCAATGCCCAGCGCAGCGCCCCGGAATCTCCGGGCCACACTGACGAGTGTGCCGCATCCAAGGCCGCAGGCCGCGGATCAACACGCGGATTATGGCACATAACCGCATAGCTTGCTCCGGAAAATCACCTGCGCCCGGTTATGGCGCCTTGGTGGTTCCTGGGCACTGCCCTGCAGGACGCTGCGCGTCTGACTTGTTCACAACGACTGCGTCGTTCCGTTTCGGCTGGTTGAGGCTACTGCCCGGTCCTTCCTTGGCAAGTCTCCGCAGCCGGCTTTCGCGGCATATCCTCGCTCCGCTCCGGTATTCCACGGTCCGGCCGCTCCGACTGGCCAATTCCTTCACCGGCCAAGTTTCGGCAAGCGTGCCGAAAGGAACGCGGCATAGGGCAAGCGAAAGGTACAGTTTTGGCTCTCATCTCACCTACCACAGTGGCCAGGCAATACGGAGTCTCCCCGACACTGTTGCGGCAATGGCGGCGGCGCGGCATCGGCCCCGAATACTTCCAGTTCACAGCACGAACCGTCAGCTACTCCGACGACTATCTGAGGGACTGGTTCAACGATCCCCGCAACGCCCACCTCCTCGCACAAGATCCTCCGGCTGCCTCAGACGTGTCATGCCAGGATGGGCGCGTCCGGCGCAGCCGGCGTCGGGATGATCGTTAGGCTAGGTCCCATGGCTACCCTCGACATTGAACAGACACGAAACCAAGCCCGCGCGCTGCTGGACTCCCGCATTGAATCCGTCACAGCCCTGGTAAAGAGCCGCCAGCGAATCACCGAGTTGCGGGATCAACTTGTTGCCGCCGAACGCGATGACAAGCGCGCCTACGTGCAGGCCACCAGGGATGGATGGAGCACGGAGGAACTGAAGAAACTTGGCCTCGAACCATCTGCGGTAAAGCGCCGGCGGACGACAAAGCGCTCCGCCGGATCCGAACAGGATGCCGCCCAGGAATCCGGCACATCCTTCAGCGAACGGTGACTCTAAAAGCCACGCAGTGGTGAAACCAAAGCCGCAGCGCTGAGACCCCTGAATGCCGCTGCACACAAAAAAGGACCGGAACATTCCGGTCCTTTTTTGTCCTTCGGCAAAAGGAAATCTGTAGTTCACACTAACGCATCAGTGAAGGGGGCATTGGTTTAGGCACCTCGCGCGTGCCCACGGGTTTATGCTTCCTCGTTTCGGTGCTGCATCTCGTCCATTGTTCTCTGTCCGCGGCGCAGTTCGCCGGCCTTCACTCCCGGCCACGGTTTGCCGCCGTTGTACTTGCGCTGCAGCCGCTTCACCTCACGCATCGTGGCACGGATGATGAAGTCTGACACGCTCGCATCCCCCTCCGCCTTCCCGGCCGCGATAAACGCTGCACGGACCTGCCCCGCCTGTTCCTCGGTGTAGTAGGGCGTGAAAGGGCCGACCTTCCGCGGCTTCTCTGCCATCGCTGCCGGCCGCTCTTACTTCACCGCGCGCAAGGCCTTGGGCCAGGGATGCAGACTGTCCAAATAGGCTGGGCGCAGCGACATGGAACCGTCCGGCCTTTCACGGATATCCGAGTGCTGGTGGCTGCCGCCGGCATGAGCGATCGCAGCCAGCACCAGGTCCAGGTTCTCCCGGTCCAGACCCGGCAGAACCTCGCCCAAACCCACCGGAATATTCTCCGCGATAGACGCTGCGATCATCAGGAACCGGCGCTCACCGCCGGAGAGCACCCCTACCTCTTCCGGGATCGACTCAAAATCGATCCACGCACGCACCTGGTGAGGTCCCTCCGGGTCCTCACTGGTGTGCACCCATGGGTTGCCGGGGGCGGCATAACGACCGCCGAAAGCGCGAAGCAGCAGCTCGGTAGCCGCCTCGATCATGTAGGAGCCCCTGGCCCAGGCGCGAATGTCATCCGCATGCGTCATTTGTTGTGTCCTTTGCTCGAAAGTCTGTCAGCGGCCGGGGCGGTGGAGGGCGGCTTTGGCGTGGGCGATGGCTTGCTTGGCTTCACTGGCAGCGCGGCTTTGTTACGCGGTCGGTCCGGTCCCGGGTTGCCAGTCGGAGCGGAGCTCGTCTTCTGCGTCCCCCAGGAGCGCGAAAGCGCGGGCGCGCATTTCTTCAAGGTAGGCAAGTTCTCGGCCATTCGGGATCCAGTCATTGAAGGGTAAGAGTGAAGCCTGTCGGGGTCAGCGTATCTGCTGACCCCGACAGGGTGTAGCGCTTTAGAACGTCGGTTCGGCGGAGTGGGACGTCTGGGCGTACCCGGCCCCCGCGGCGTTCTTTCCGAACCAGGGGTCATCGTCTGCGTAACCGTCGTCGCCGGTTTCGCTCAACGCCTTGACCCGGTCCCGCCAACCGATACGAGGGCCCTCACCGACCGGCGCTGCTTCCCGTGCCGGCGCCGCGTCCTGCACCGGCGCTGCATCCTGGACCGGGGGTTGATCCTGGACCGGCCGCTTCGCGGGCGAGCCAACGGCCTGAGCTGTCCCGAATCCCGTAAGTTCGTCCAGAAGACCAGGAGGCCATGTTCTGCACGGATACTGGCCACGATCCCCCTTTCGCACCCGATATGGATATTTGACACTTTTTCATGATTCCTGAAGTTTCCGTGATATTCATGATGAGTGCAAAATATTGCTGAACCCAAAGCTACGTGATGGTGCTTGCTGCCGTCCGATCTATCGGATTCAGCCGCGCTCTGCGCTCTTCCCAGGACGAGGAGGACTTTGAGCAGGAACTTGCAGATCAATTTGCGCTGGCCCAAATTGGCGCCGGCGTCACGGACCAATTTGTCAGGACCGAGCGCTCCATCATCTTCGAGTTTGCCCGCTTCCTGGAACGGCCACTGTGGACGGCTTCGCCGTCTGATGCCGACCGGTTCCTGACGCATCTGCGGCACGAACGGCAACAAGCCCGGGCAACGCGTGAAAACAAGGCCGGTACGCTGGCCAGATTCTTCGACTTCCTGATCGCGAGATATCAGGCAGATATCCATGCCCTAACCGGTTACGTAGTCACACAACCAATTGACGAGTTCAATCGTCCTTCCAGCTCCGCGTCGCCCGCTATCCGAGTCCCGCCAACAGACCCGGAAGTTGAGGCCCTCTTCACGCACTGGCGTGACGCCTTACCCGATGCGCGCAAGTACTTGCCCGCGGCCCGCGATTACCTGGCTGCCTCGTTGTGGCGCCGCGCAGGACTGCGTATCAACGAGACGGTGATGCTGGATATTAAGGACTGGCGCCCCGACCTTGGAGAGCACGGCAAGCTCCACGTCAGGTTTGGGAAAGGCAGCCGCGGCCGCGGCCCGAAACCACGCCTTGTCCCTGCGATCAACTCCGTCGACAGGTTGATGGACTGGTGGCTGACGGACGTGCGCCACCAATTCGGCGATGACTATCTGAATCCCGACGCGCCCCTGTTTCCAAGTGAGCGGCACGACCGGCATACCGGAGGCCGTGCCAGGGCCGGTGATGATGCCCTGCGAGACGGGCTGGCCGAGGCGGTCGAACGTTGGTTGCCCTCCTGGAAGGGACGGCTGAGTCCACATGGACTCCGCCACTACTGCGCGTCTTCCCTCTATGCTCGGGGCTTAGATCTGAAAGCGGTCCAAGAGCTGCTCGGACATGAATGGCTGTCGACCACAACCCGATATATCCACGTCCATGCGAACCACGTCGACCATGCCTGGGCGGTCGCAAACGAACGCGTGGCTGCCCGGCTGACAGGAGAGTGACAGGATGCGTTGGAACCTACGGATGGTCGCCGCTGAGCGCGGGATCTGGAAATCGACAGAGCTACGTCGTCGGCTTGCCGATGCCGGGCTCGACATCAGCACTGGCAAAATGTCAGGACTCTGGACCGGAACACCGACCACGATCCGGCTCGAAGACCTCGATGTAATCTGCACCGTTCTCAATTGCTCACCAACGGATCTGCTGATCTGCGAACCTGAGAAGGTCGCCGCCGCCCGTCCGAAGTTGGCCGAAGCCTCATCAGCCGGAGCCGCGTCGACGATCATTCCCCGGCTCGGGCGCAACCGGACCAAGCCTCCGGCGTGAGGGGAACTAATCCCCCGCGCCTATGCACCACGTGTGGCTTGCAGCCGGTCGCGTGGAGCCATCCCCGCCGCACCAAGTTCTGCTACGACTGCATGCCCGGAGGGTCGGTCGTGCCGCCGCCGTGCCGGCGTTGCGGACGCTCCGAAGGCTATTACTCCGCAGGACTTTGCGACCGCTGCCATCGCAGCGCACCTGATCCTGTGTCCGCGTGCAGGGACTGCCATGCCTGGGGCGTGGGCCGGACTAACCAGTGGCTCTGCGAGGCTTGCCGGTTCTGGCGAAGAAAGTACGCGGTAGGAACCTGCAGAGCCTGCTCCATAGTCGCCTCCGTCAACGATGAGCAAGGGTGCCGGCTCTGCTGGAGCCAGTTCATCACCGCCGGGGGCAAGAGCAGCGGCAAAGACCTTCTGGCGGCCAACCGCTTCGGCCAGCAGCTGTCCATAGCCAACCTCCGTCATGCGAGCGTCGGGCAACACCGCGGCACCCGCCGACACCGCCCGAAGCCGCCCAGTACCGTCCCGGCGCCGACTTTCACAGCTGTGGACCACCGCCAACTCGTGCTGTTCACCGCAACCCGAGATCTCACCAGCGGACGAACCTACGGATTCCCTGCTCCAGGCGAACCGGCAATGGCGACCTTTCTTGATAAATTCCTCATCGACCACGCCAACACATACGGATGGAGTCTGACGGCAATCAAAAGCGCCCGCCGCGGACTGACCATTGCTCTCGGGCTCCAAGACACTCCGGGTGCGCCGCTACGCGCAACCGACATTCTCAATCTGCAGCAAATCGGAATCAACACCTTGCGGTTATTGGAAGTGTGCGCCGCAGCAGGCCTGCTAGAAGACGACCGCGAACCCGCCGTCGATAAGTGGTTCAGCACCGCCGTCGCTGACCTGCCCGAACAAATGCGGAACGAGCTCAGCCGGTGGTACGCGATCATGAGCAACGGCAGCAGCATTCCGCCCCGCAGCAAGCCCCGGTCGGAACAAACCACACGCCTGTACCTGCGTTGGTCTCTGCCGGCTCTGCGCGCCTGGGCTGCAGGCGGCCACACCACCCTCCGGGAGATCACAACGGAGGACGTCAAAAATGTCCTTCCCGCTTCCGGCAATCCGCGCGCAAGAATGGGCCAGGGCCTGCGCTGTCTGTTCCGGGTCCTCAAAGGCCACCGCATCACCTTTTTCAACCCGATCAGCCCTATACGAACCGGCACACATGAGACGCGCCAACCCATGCCTCTTGCCTCCGCCGTGCTCCGCGACGCGTTCAACTCAGAGGACCCGGCACGGGCCGCACTCACCGCGATAGTAGCCTTCCACGGGCTGAGATCCGGCCAACTTCGCAAGCTGCGACTGACCGACATCCACGACGGGCGCCTCCACCTGGATAACCGCGTCATCCCACTCCCGCAGCCAGTCAGGGACCGCTTGGCTGCCTGGCTGTCCTACCGCGAACAGCGCTGGCCAGTAACGAGAAACCCTCATGTATTCATCAGTAGACGCAACGCGCTCGATACCTCCCCCGTCGGCTCCCAGTGGATCACCACGTCGATGGGCATGACCGTTCAACAAGCCCGCGAAGACCGGATCCTCCACGAACTGCAATCCAGTAAGGGCGACCTCCGCCGAATCTGCGACATGTTCGGACTGAGCATCGCGGGAGCCACCCGATATGCCACAACGAATGCGTGAGGTTCCGTTGATCCCTCCTGTCAGCACTCCATATCAGCGAGAGCCTGCTACTGACCCTTCCCACCTGCCGGGTTAGCACTTGGTCGAACGTCGACGTGCGGGTAACTCGTGCCAGCCGCTACTCATATTCCAGGTTGCACTAGCTGACCTAGGCGAAAATACTTGACAGCTCTTGTCACAGAATATTTTCATGTCATAGACTCCTCCCATCTCGATGCCGAGATTTTTCATCCTTGGGGGAGGACGAATTGATAAAACGCCAAAAAGTTGCGAAGTTCTCTGCAATTACGGCACTTACTGCATTATTTCTAATGGTCGTATCACCTGCCGCTCAGGCCTACTACTCCTACCGGTATTTCAGCGGCTACAGCTATGCGAATCAGTACTGGACCAGCGCCATGGGAACGACCTACGGCGGATCGTCAAGAGTAGGAACCGGTAGCGCTTGGGGATCGGCGAACACTTCGTATGTAGCCACGTTTGACTCGAACACCGGGTACTGGATCGCTAGCGCTTCAGCCGGCTCCGACACTTGGTCCCAGCTCAATCACCTCGCTTACTATCCGGCATACAGTCAATGCTGGTGGAACTCCAATTACGACAACCCTGGACAGCCGCAGCTACTCTGCAACCAGTTTAGGGACTGATAAATGTTTTCCGTAAGTATGCATAAGGGGACCGGATCAATGAGGCGTCTATCAACAATTGTAATTGCGGGAACACTTCCACTAGCTGCACTTCTACTAGGAGTTTCTCCGTCATTAGCACAACCCATCGCCAACCTTGACAACGCAGCATTGGTTCCGGCGCTGGCCCAGCCGCAGACTGATATTGATCGGGCGGTTAGCACCAGCTTGCACAGGAGCTTGGTGGATAAGTTGGATCCTTCCACTGTGCGGCTCTTGGGGGAGAACTCACAGGGGAAGTTCATAGTTGCCTTGAACAGCACGGGCGAAGAGGTTTGCATCATCAGCCAAATGAGTGACGAGCTGCAAATTACTGGAACCTCATGCGCCCGAAAAGAAAAGTTTGCCCAGGACGGAGTGAGCGTTGGACTCCAAGGAACCCGCCTCGCGACCTCGGGGAGTACAGTGACTTATCTACTTCCGCTGGGCGTGGATGCGGCTCCGTTGAAAGCTCTCACACCTACGGCGGAAGCAACTTTGAAGGGTCGTGCAACAACGCATCTCATAGTGCAGACAGGAAGCGATCGACTCCCAGATAAAGCAGAGCTAAAGAGAAGTAGCAGCCCTGTCACCTTCAAGTTCCAAAAACTTCACGTAGCCGGAAGGTAGCCATGACGCCGAGAGCTGACACACAGACGAAACTTGGGGCAAGCCAGGTAATTGTCGCTGCGCTCCTAACCGCAGTCACCGTGCTGGTTATCGGCTATCTGTCGGCCCAGATTGATGGGGCCATCAACGGGTACCTTATTGACCTCAGCGGCAAGCCGGGGATCGCCATCGACAAGCGCTACCCGTGGGAGCTGCAGGCGGCACTGCTCCTTGTAGGGCTTGCAGCCATCGCAGCATACAGAAGGTTGGCCACGTTACGAGCTGTGCGTATTACCGTTCTCGGGATCCTCATCGTGGGCATCCTCGCAGCCGGAGCTGCGTACATGCCAGCTCAATCGACAATGCCTAATCTCTTCTCCATCAGCGCGGTTTACGGTGGCGTCTCACCTTTCACCCTTGCTGCTCTTGCAGGCGTACTTGCTGACCTGTTTCTTGGGCGACAGCACGAATCAGAATCGCTGTGATCGAGTGAAGGAGGGGATCGAAGCCATCGATCCCCTCCTTCTTCGCATTCCTGGCCGGGATGGCCTTATGGGTCGTCACAAGGTGAGGCCCCGAGCAGCCAATTCTTCTTTCAGTTCAGGGTGCGCGTTTGACCCTGAGAGGTGAACCAAGGGTCATTTTCAGGGAAAGCCTCGCTGACATCTTGACCACGTTCAGAACCCACGGACTTCCCAGCCCCAGAAGATTCCTTTGGGCGTGAGTTCGCGCGGCTTGACCCTTCAGCTTTCCCGAACCCACGAGGGACCGCCGCATACCGAAGCGACAGCCCGATCTCGTCAACCTCGAACTCGATTACGGTGCGCTTCTCCCCCGCCTTCGTCTCGTACGTGCGCGGCTTCAACCGGCCGCTGGCCACCACGCGGCTGCCCTTAGTCAACGAAGCTGCAACGTACTCGGCCGCTTCCCGCCAGACCGTAGACCGGAGGAAAAGAGTTTCGCCGTCCTTCCACTCACCAGAGGCCTGATCGAGGACGCGCGGCGTCGAGGCAATCGTGAAGTTCGCGACCGCGGATCCCGAGGGAGTGAAGCGCAGTTCGGGGTCGTTGGTGAGGTTGCCGATCACGGTGATGGTGGTTTCGCCTGACATGGTTTCGTTCCTGTTCTCTTTGGTTTCGTATGGCGGTGTTGGTGCTGGATGGTTACGGTGCTGTCGCGTCCCAGGTTTCGAGGTCTGCGTCGTACAGTTCCTCTAGCCGGAGGGAGATTCGTGAGCGGTAGATCTCGGTGAGCAGTCCCCGGTTGCCGGCTTGATACGGAGGCGCATCCGGGGTGTCTCCGGGCAAGGTGGTGTCGGAGTTGTAGAAGCGTTCCTCCGCTCCGCCGGCGGGTTCGTCCAGGAAGGCCAGGGCGTAGGCGGCGGCGTTCAGCTCGGGATCGTGCCGGAACTCTTCGGGGGCGTGGTGCCGGTCGAGGATGGCGGTGATGGTGGTGTCCTGGATGCTCATGCGGTGGCCCCTTTCCGGGCATGGTGGTTGATGGAGGCGGTGACGAGCTTGTCCCGGCGCAGGCCGCACCAGCGGTCCTGGTCATCGGAGTTGTTCAGGACGACCGGAGCCTGGGAGAATCCCAGTTCTTCGGTGATGTACTCCAGCGCAGCCGGAACTTCAGTGATGTCAACGGCCGTGTAAGTGATGCCCTTGGAGTCGAAGTATTCCTTCGTCTTGTCGCAGTTTCGGCAGTCGGGCTTGGTGTAAACCGTGTAATCGGTAGGTGAAGCAGTCATTTTCAGCACCTGGTTTCGTATCAAAATTAGTTTCGTTCGTCTGGCTGACTTGCTACCTCAATTCTAGCAATCATTCACGTGAATGAATAGTGGTTTCACCGCTAATTCTAGGCTTTTTTGAACGAGTTTTTCTGCAAAAGGTGCGATTCCTCCTTACTGCACCACGGGTAGGGATGGTGATTTCCGCCGCCGGCTACTGTGGTCATCCCCGAGGGTTCGCCAAAGCGACAGCCCCCATGCGCCTGAGAAGTCCCTGCCCATTCTCGGTGACGCTAGGCCCCCACCTGACCTGGCTGCGGGAATGAGTGTCGTCCCTGCTGGAGGAAAGCCATCTGCAGCGGCGTGTGTGGGCCGGCGACGCGAGTCTTACAGACCATGGGAAACGGAACCGCCGATTGCTGCCCAACTTGAAAAGTAAGCATGCTTGCTATTAGGTTTGGTGTCAGCTTCTCCGCCTGTCCCCCATCAGGCGGAGTGGTTGCCAGGGAGGCCCCGCTTTACGACTCGTGCTGCGGGGCTTTTCTCTACCCGCCTACGGGCGCAAAGGTGTCAATTATCCGGATCGGCAGAGGGAGCGCGCAATGGCTCAGGGTGACATTGAGACGTACTACGAAGACGGTTCGTGGAAGAACAAGCGCGAGGGCGCTGATCGCGCGTTCGGCGCCGGCTACGGCACGAAGGATGAAGCGGCAGCTGTCGGCCGGGATACTGCAAAAGCGGACAAGGTCGAGCACGTCATCAAGAACCAGGACGGCCAAATCGGCTCGAAGAACAGCTACGGCAATGATCCTCGGAACGTCCCGGGCTGAATCGACACAGGGCTCCGGATCCCCCCGTTAACCCGGAAAGGAGCCGGCATGTGCCGGCTCCTTTCGGGTTTCTCTGCAAGAAATCTATGGGTCAGTCTAGCTGACGTGATGGCCGCGTTCTTTTCCAGCCTCATTGCTGGAGCGCGGCACCTGTTCTATGTTCCTGGTTCCTGGCGCAGGACGGCGGTCCGCCGCTGGTGAGCGGGTCATGTGGTTCGCCCTGGGCGGCGGACCGCCCGACTTCTGGAAGGTTCCTGGCCCTCCTGCGGTGATTGGGCTGGGAGCCTGTGCCGGGCGGGGTTCGGTATCCGCCGCCCGGCACAAGAGCCGTGGCCTATTCGGCTGTCTCAGCCTTTTGTCCGCTGTCGATGATGATTTTTTCGACCTCGCTTGCCGTGTATCCCCAGAGGACCAGCTGGTTCAGGTAGTCCCGATGGGTTTGGCTGGGTGAGCGCCACGAGTCTTTTTGGATGGTCTTTTCGTACCCTGCGCAGATCAGCGCGATCAGGGAGAACTCCGGCCGTGCGGTGGTCTTGGCGACGTGGTCCCTGAGCGGGTTCCATGCCCACTGATTGGATTCTTCGACCTTCGCCCCAACCATTTCGGCGGCCACCTTGCCCTCGTAGCCGCTGGCCGTTTCGGGGTGATGGGTGATCGCGTGGACGGTGAAGTACTGCCAGCCCTTGGGGGCCTGCTTCTTTGCCAGCAAGTTTTTGACCCATCCACGCCTGACCACAGTTGCGGACTGCATCAGTTTATTGTTTTCGATCAGGGTCTTCCGTTCGGCCTTCTGTTCCTCGGTCATCGGCCCTTTCGGGGCCAATGACGTGCCGTAGCCGCTGTAGTAGCGGAGGGTGAAGCCGAGGTCTTTCCAGCCGGTAACAACGGCGACGGCGGAGTGCTCGCCGCGATAGTCCGTCTCGATGAAGACGGCGTTTCCGTCCTCGTCAGTTGCTGGTTCCCCGTCTGCCCTTTTCAGGGATGTGACTCGAAGTGTTTCGCTGTCCTCCCCGTACCCACATTCCGGGACAACAATCGTTCCGGCCGCTTCCAGCTCGGCGGTGAGCGCGGCCAGCGCGGCGGCGCGGTCGCGCTTGTCACGCAGCTGCTGGGTGACGTGCAGGAGCATGTCGGGTTCGTCCATGATGACCGATTCCAGCTCAGCGGTCGCTTCCTCGTCTGACTCAAATTCGGCCAGAATCAGGGCTTCTTCGACCGTGTAGCCCTTGCCCAGCGCGGCGGCTCCGGTCTCGGTGGCCTTGGCTTTGAGGGCGGACTCGACGGAGGTTTTGGTGCGCCCGGTCTTCTTGGCGATCGCGGCGGCCGAGACGCCGATCAGGGACAGCTGGTGGTAGGCGTCGGCTTCGTCGGCTTCGGTCAGTTCGGCGCGCTGGATGTTCTCCACCACCTGAGTGACGATGCGCTCGGCCTCTTCCGGGCTGTCGATGATCATGACCGGGATCAGGGGACGCGCGGCTTCGACTGCGGCGCGGGTGCGGCGCTGGCCCATCAGGACGTGCACGGTTCCGTCGTCCTTGCGGTGGGCGATCACGGGTTCCATCACACCGTGTTCCTTGATGCTGGCGATGAAATCGGGAGTCAGGGCGGCGTCCTTGCGGACGTTGATATCGACGGTCAGGGTTGCCGGGTCGAGCATTTCGAGCGTGGGTGTTGCGTACATGGTTTTTTGTCCTTGCAGAGACGTGGGGGTTTCGGGCGACCTACGGTGACCGGCCAGCTTCCCCTCTCCCCCGTTGTTTTGGCTGCTGGCGAAGCTTGCGGAGCTGTGGCCGACGGAGGCCTGTCTACCCGTAAGGGCAAGGGGCGGGAAATTCCCGGAGGAAATCAGCGACGAAGGAGCGCCGCAGGGACATTTCCTGAACCGCAGGCCCCGACGAAGGAGGGGCTAGACCGGCCGGAGCGGACACGTACAATCCGTCAGGACAGCAGCCAAAAAGCGTCGCAGACAACACAGGGCCAGGGACGGCGGAGCCCTGCGGAGCCGGCACTGGACCCCACAGCCGACCGCGCCAGCGGACGCCCGCTCTTAGGGCGAGCCCTGCGAGCATTTGTTTGGAGATGCGGGAGGACCGGCACCAGGCGGTGCCGGTCCTCCTCATTCAGGTTCTTATGGACGTCCCACAGGTTGTCTTACTTCTAGCGTTGGAAGAAGCGGACCAGTTCCGTGATGGTCAGAATTATCCCGGTAACTACTGTGGCTGCACCGACGACCAAGAGGACGCGGGCTCCGGTTTTCCGTTGGTTGCTGGCAAGTAGAGCTGTTCCGAGGTTGAGGATGCCTGCGCCGCCAATACCCACTGCCGGGGCGTAGTGAAGCGGTGCCAGTAGGGCTGCCAGGAAGAGGTATACGACCCCTAGCCATGCAAGGCGGCGCGCTTTCCTGTACCTCTCTTCTTCGGTCAAACGATCTACTCTTTCTTCCGCTGTATACATCAGGCTCATTCTTCCTTCTAGTCTCTGTGAATCGTATCTGCGGCCGCCGACATCCTTCCGGCCGCGAATGCAAAACATCTGCTTCGCTCCTGCGGCGGTGTGGCGGTCCGTCGCCAGCAACCACCATCAACGCCAGCCCCGTGCGGCGGACCGCCAGCGGTGACCGGCCCCCGGAAGGACCGGCCACCTTGCGTTTTTAGCCGGCGAGCAGTTCGGTGAGTTCTGCAGCGTCGGTAACCAGCACCGCGCCGCCTTCCTTCAGGAGCCGGTGGCATCCTGCGGAGTTGGCGCTGTGGACACTGCCCGGGACGGCCGCAACATGCCGGGCAATGGTTTCGGCGTGATGGGCGGTGTTCAGCGCCCCGGAGCGCCATCGGGCCTCGACCACGCAAGTGACCCCGGCAAGGGCTGCAATGATGCGATTTCTGAGAAGAAAACGATGCCTAGTAGGTGCCGATCCTGGAGGTAACTCCGAGACTGTCAGGCCGTTGGCACGAATCGCGGCCGCGAGGTCCGCGTTTCCGGACGGGTAGTCCCGGTCAAGTCCCCCGGCCAGGACGGCGATGGTGGCCGGGCCGTTGCCGGTGCTTCCAGCCAGTGCTTCGCGGTGGGCGTGGGCGTCGATGCCGTAGCCGAGTCCGGCGATGACGCAGATTCCGCGCTGGGCCAGGCTGTAGGCGAGGTCTCCGGTGACGGCCGCGCCGTAGCTCGTGCAGTCCCGGGATCCGGCCAGTGCCGCACAGTTGGACGGGTCGGGGATTCCGTTACCGATGGTGCCCCGGTACCAGAGGCCGAAGGGCGCGTCCGGGAGGTCGTCCAAGCCTGCGGGCCAGTGCTCATCGCCGGGGATCAGGAAACCGCCGCCCAGGCATTCGATGGTGGCCAGGTCCCTTTCCGGGTCCAGCTCCGGCACGCGGGGTGCCCAGCGCTTCAGCGCTTCGACCAGTTCCTCGGCTGTCACGTCCGGAAGGGTGCGGGCAGGTTGGGCGCCAG
Organism: Pseudarthrobacter sp. fls2-241-R2A-168; assembly: GCF_030209335.1. Lineage (NCBI taxonomy): Bacteria > Bacillati > Actinomycetota > Actinomycetes > Micrococcales > Micrococcaceae > Pseudarthrobacter > Pseudarthrobacter sp. fls2-241-R2A-168. The sequence continues at coordinate 102,983 of NZ_JARVSG010000017.1, read as the reverse complement.
TGGCGAGCCGCAGCGCGGCGTACGCGCCGAGCCTGCCCACAAGGGTCCGCCCAACGGTGTCGTGTGGTTCGAACAGGCGGGTAAGGGCTGCGCGTGCAATACGGTCGTTCATGTTGGTGTTGCTCCTTTTTGCCGAAAGGGTTGGTGGGTGGGGCGGCTCAGGTGACCGGCCAGCGTCCCCTCTCCCCCCGTTGTTTTGGCTGCTGGCGAAGCTTGCGGAGCTGTGCCCGTGCAGGCCCGTCTACCCGCAGGGCAAGACCCGGAAAATCTTCGGAGGAAATAAGCGACGAAGGAGCGCCGGAGAAGACTTTTGCGGGGCGCAGGCCCCGACGCAGGAGGGGCTAGAGGGGCCGGAACGGACACGTACAATCCGTCAGGACAGCAGCCAAAACGTCGCAGACACAAAAGGGCCAGGGACGGCGGAGCCCTGCGGAGCCGGCCCTGGACCCCACAGCCGGCCGCGCCAGCGGACGCCCTTATCGGTGTGAGCCCCGGCGAACGCCCACTCCCCCGGTCCACAGCTACATGCCTGCGCGCATGAAGGAAGGCCGGCACTGTCCGTGCCGGCCTTCCTGTATTTCCCTCGGCAAAAGGAAATCTGTGGTGCAGCGTCAGTGCTGCTTACGGTTACAGCTCGTAGTGTCGGTGGTCTTTCCGGGGCCGGTCTACCGGGCCGGTGGCTGGGCCTGCGGTGAGCAAGCTCAGTTCCAGGATGTCTTCAAGGGGGCTCGCGTCCGGGGCAACGGTATCGTCTTCGGTCATGCGGAATTGATCTGCCACGCTCGGGACTCCTTGGCTGTACGGGACGGCGGTGTCCTTTCACAGTATCGGCAGTTCCTGCGCGCTGGCTGGAAGTCGCGGCGCCCGCGCAGCGTGACGCGGCCGGCGGAGCGAAGCGGGGGAGGCCGCCGCACACCTGGCGAAGATCCCGCGAGGGGAGGGCCGGACCCCCTCAGTGGTGGAGTCCGGCCCTGTCGAAGCTAGCGCTTCAGGCGGCGGTCATAGGCCTTTTTCGGGTCCCGGCTGCAGTCTGCCAGCAGGCCGCGGTTGACCAGTTCGCCCAGCAGTTCGGCCAACCGGTATCCGCCGGTGTCCTCCAGCGCGAGCTTGAAGTACCGGGCAGCGAAACTGGACTGTCCTTTGAGCCATTCCAGCCAGCCGATCAGGCACAACATGGGGGCACGCTGCCCTTCCGGGGTGGCCTTCATCAACTCGAACGCGACTTCCTGCGCCCTGTCCACGCGGGCCCAGTCCGGGCGGGCGAGAAACACACCAAGCATGACGGAGGTGAACTGCTCGGGCGCGTGCGGGACGATGTCGCCCATCATGTAGTCCCGGATGGTCGGGTGCTGCAACGCTCCTGCCAGCTGGTACGCGGTCTCGGTCGTCAGGCTATTGGGATCCTTCAGCACCCTGGCCCAGGCAGCACGACTTGCTTCGAGGTCTTCCGGCCAGCCGTCAGGCTTGTGCGCGGTGATAGCCTCGCGGGCCCCCTCGTCTCCGATGAAGGGTGCCGGTGCGATGAAGCCGGTCACGACGCTCCCCCGGTAGATCAGGGCGGCGTTGCCGTTGCTGGTGGTGATCGCATCCAGCGGCTGGTCGGGGCAGCAGCCGGTGTCCGTGCAGTGGTAGTTCCGCCACAATTCAGAGGTCACCAGCCATGCGTCCTGCAGGGGCATTCCGGCGGTTTCCAGTTCGGTGCGCAGCGCCTGCACGTGCCCGGCGTAGGGGCTGCTGCCGTCGGTGGTGCTCTCGTCGGTGTAGATGACCAGCAGGCTGCCGGTGGCCGCCTCGTCAGCGGTCAGGTAGCTGACGATGGTTTGGGCGTAACCAACGGGATCCGGCCCGAACGGGGCATCCACGCGCAGGGTCGCGCCGATCTTGTTGCCCTGCATGGTCAGGGCGACAAAGGATTCCGTGGGAGTCTGTCCCAGCGTGTGCGGAATGAAGGCCAGGACATCGGCCGGGCCGGTGAATTTGATGAAGTCGTTCATGGTGTTGCTCCTTTTTTGCCGAAAGGGTTGGTGGGTGGGGCGGCTCAGGTGACCGGCCAGCTCCCCTCTCCCCCCGTTGTTTTGGCTGCTGGCGAAGCTTGCGGAGCTGTGCCCGTGCAGGCCCGTCTACCCGCAGGGCAAGACCCGGAAAATCTTCGGAGGAAATAAGCGACGAAGGAGCGCCGGAGAAGACTTTTGCGGGGCGCAGGCCCCGACGCAGGAGGGGCTAGAGGGGCCGGAACGGGCACGTACAATCCGTCAGGACAGCAGCCAAAACGTCGCAGACACAAAGGGGCCAGGGACGGCGGAGCCCTGCGGAGCCGGCCCTGGCCCCCACAGCCGGCCGCGCCAGCGGACGCCCTTCAACTGGTTGCAGCGCAGCGGAAACCAGGGCGAGCCCCGCGAGCCTGCCTTCCACCCCGGCCATTGGACAACCACGACACCGCCAAACCCTGGCTTGCCGCCGGCGGCCGCCGCCCGGCACCTGGTTATTGCGGGATGGGCGGTCCGCCGCGGCCAACCACCAGCGCAAGCCGGCCACGACGGCGAACCGCCCGCGGTGACCGGCCCCGAAAGACCGGCCACCCTCGGCCCTATTCGCGGCGGTCGTGGAGCGGGACGGCTCCGTAGTGTCCGGCTGCGCGGCGGAACCTGGCGTCACTGCTGAAGATGAACGTGCCGCCGAACATGTACCAGGGTGCACGTTCCCCTGTCGGGGCGACCGGCTCCGCGTGAACCACGGTCTCGCGGTGTAAGTGCTCGTTTTTGACGAGCCGGACGGCGGGCCGTTGCTCGGTGGCCTCGAAAACCGGGTCGATGCCCTCGCCAATGACGGTTACTTCCATGACGCGGGCGGAGATGCCCCGGTTAGAGAAGTCCGTCCCCAGGGCGTCGCGGTAGATCAGGGCCGTGATGCCCTTGGGGGCGGTGGTGTCGTTGCTCATGTACTGGCTCCTTTGAAGTCGTTTGGCGGCTGTACTGCCCGGCTCCAGCCGGGCAGTACAGCGGTTGTCAGTGCTGGTTAGGCCACGTCCGCGAGGGTGCAGGGCATCCGGTACCGGCTGGGTAGTTCGGCGGCGGCCTCCGGCAGGTCTGCCGGGCCGTGGGCCTGCCCGTTCTTCCAGTGGAAGAACGCCTGCTCACTTATCGCGGTCCAAAACCTCGCCTTGGTCCGATAGAAGGTCGTTCGCACGTCGCCTTCACAGTAGGTGGCCATGCCGAACAGGTTCCCGATCTCATCGGCGGTACGGATCCCGGCGACCATGACGTACGGCCACTGGCCCAAGTCCCAGCCGTCACAACCCCAGCTGGGGATCACGACCCAGCCGTGTTCACTGATGACGTCCATCCAGTCGTAACCGTCGTTCACGTGGTAATCGACAAGCACGGGCACATCGTGGACCGTTTCGCCGGTGTCGACGGTGGTCACGGTCCTCTTAGTGACTGCGTTCATGTGGTGATGCTCCTTTTTTGCCGAAAGGGTGGCGGGCGGGGCGGCCAAGGTGACCGGCCAACGTCCCCTCTCCCCCCGTTGATTTTTGGCTGCTGGCGAAGCTTGCGGAGCTGTGGCCGACGGAGGCCTGTCTACCCGGCAGGGCAAGGAGCGGGAAATTCCCGGAGGAAATCAGCGACGAAGGAGCGCCGCAGGGACATTTCCTGCACCGCAGGCCCCGACGAAGGAGGGGCTAGACCGGCCGGAGCGGACACGTACAATCCGTCAGGACAGCAGCCAAAAAGCGTCGCAGACAACACAGGGCCAGGAGGTCCGGAGCTCTGCGACGGCGCCACCTGGCCCCAGCAGCCGGCCGCGCCAGCGGACGCCCAAACAGGTGCGAGCCCTGCGAGCATGCACCATCACTTACCGGTATGGCATGCTCGAAGGCGTAAGCAGCAGGATGTTTACACCCCAGGGCAGAGGGCCCATTCCCACCGGTTGCGGCCCTCTGCTTTGCCCTGGACGGTCATTGGAGTTTTGATAAGAAGGGAAAGCCGATGGGTCTGTGGAGCTGGTTCGCCCGTCGGCGCAAGCCGGCAACGGCTGCTGATCGCCCCGCCTTCGCAGCGGCCATTGAGCCGAAGGACCAGGAGCCGTTGACTCCTGAGCACGTGGCAGATCTGAAAGCGGCGTGGGCCGAACTCGCCGAGGCGGCGAAAGAATCAGCTGCCACCGGTTTTCATGCCTGCTCCCGGGGCGGGAAGCCCTGGCAGGAAGATCCGGCAGCTGTGCGGAGCGTGGCGGCATTACTCCGCCGCGTCGACGCGGAGGACACTGCTACGGAAGGTCCTACCGCAAAGTAAAAGCCAGCACGACGTTCGTGCTGGCTTCTCCTTTAGGCTGGGCCCATGGCCGAGTCACTTCCGCCGGCACTGCACCCACCGGTCGCGGTTGCCCTGGCGAAACTCGTCAAAGCCTTCCCCGGCCCCAACGCACTGCCCGGCGGCCTATGGGCCGAACCCAAATGGGACGGTTACCGCACTACCGCCTTCAATGACGGCGGCAAGGTGACGCTGTGGTCAAGACAGGGCAAGGAACTTACCCGAATCCTGCCGGACGCGGCCGCCGCTCTCGCAGAGCAGGTGCCTCCCGGGGTGGTCCTGGACGGTGAAACCGTCATTTGGAACCGGGACCGGCTGGATTTCGATGCGCTGCAGCAGCGCATGGTCACCTCCAGGGCCGCGCTTCCGGCCGTGGCCAATGAGCTGCCCGCTTCGTTCGTGGCCTTCGATGTGCTGGCCGTTGCAGGGCAGGACACCCGGGGTGTGCCGTTCAGCGGGCGCCGGGAGCTGCTCGAGGTGCTCGCCCGGGACTGGGCCGCACCATTGCACCTCTCCCCCATCACCAGGGACATGGACCTGGCGAAGACCTGGCTGCGGGATCTGCCCGCGACAGGAATCGAAGGTCTCGTGTTCAAAGGCTCCCAGCCCTATGAGGCCGCCAGGATCTGGCTGAAGCTCAAGCACAAGGATTTTTGGGACGTGGTGTGCGCGGCCGTGATCGGGTCCGTGGCCCAACCACAGGCCATCATCGCCGGCCTGCCCATGGGCGGCGAACTGAAGATTGTCGGCCGCTCAACCGTCCTGTCCACGAAGGCCGGGCGTGAACTGGGCCGGCACCTCCACCCGGCCGGGCCCGGGCATCCGTGGCCCGAAGAGATCAGCGAGTCCTCCCTGAACAGATTCAGCAAGGACAAAGGTCCCGTGCGGCTGACACTTATCGAGCCAGTCGTGGTCGAGGTCTCAGCCGACGTCGCCTGGTCCGGCACGTCCTTTCGGCACCCCGTCACTTGGAAGCGAGTCAGGCCGGAGCTGGACCCCGCAGAGGTCAAGGTTCCCCCTGAACTGAACAACAGGCACCGCTGACGACGGCGCTGCGGCGGGTTATACCCAGTGTGGACAGCTTCGAGATTCATCCTCCGGTCTCCACCTGCCCACAATGGGCATAACCCGCTCCGGGTATCCGGGTGCGAGGCCTTTTGTCGTACCCCCGCCCCAAAGTTGATGGAAGCGGCACCCAGTGGATGCCGCAAAAATTTTCCGGTGTTGTTCGAACATATATTCTAGTAAGCGTGGTAATGGGTCCTGAGCAGACCAAGGCGCTGCACGCGCGGTACTCCAAGCGTGCGCAACCATTCGGGCTCACCTTGGAAGAGCTTGATTTCAAACACTTCCCGGTCCACAACGTCTATCCGGGAATCCCGGTCATGGCCTGGCTGCGGTTCCCGAACTGCGCCGAGCTCGTTGAGGGCGAGGTGTTCGCCTGGACGGCGAAGGCCGTCGAGGTCAGGTGGCAGGACGGACCCCTGACCTACCGCACATGGGTCTGGGCGTCCGCGGTCACCCGCCGCACCGGAACAAGCAACAGGAACCTAGGAGAGCGCGTAAAACGTGACAACAACAGCGAATGAAACATCCCTGAAGGTCCCGGTCGATGTGCGGTTTAGCCCCACCGGCCGACCCCTGGCCGTCCGGCATGACGGGCGGCTGTGGGTGATCACCGAAGAACCGGTGCACTGGTTCGAGCGGGACTCCTGGTGGCAAACCCGTACAAGCGCACCTGTCGGTATCGGGAACATCGTTGACGTCGAGTTCTGGCGTGTGCAGGTCAAGCTCTCTTCCACCTCGGCACGGCGGACCTTCCTGCTGCGCCGTGAACCCGCCTCGACCCAATGGCTGTTGGACTCCATCACCGATGCCGGCTGATCTGTACCGCTCCCCCATTCCGCCGCAGCTCTGGGATGCTATCCGCGATGAGTTCGGGCTGCCAGCCTTGGACCAGGTCCGGGAACGGCTCGAAGCCGGCTCCCCGGATCCGGAACGTGCCCTGCGTCAACTCGTTCGTGTCTTCATCGACGAGGGCACTTTTTGTCCTGGATTCCAGTTCCAGCCAGACATGTCACTGAACCCGGTGATCACAGGCCTGTTCCATCGAGCGATGCTGCTGCGGATCCCCCACAACTACTTCGCCCTCTGGATGATGAACCCCTGCCACGCGTTGGATGGAGCACGCCCCGTGGACCGACGCCAGGAACAACACCAGACAGCGCTGACGGCAGCACTGGAAAGCACCTTGGCCAGGGCAGTTGCCTAAAATATGGGGAAGGGTAACTCTGACCGTAGAGGCCGGCGGCGGGCAGCTCAGGTATGTCGAAGCCGAAGGCCCGACGTACGAGGCCCCGAACGCACAAGCCGAGGTGAAATCCCAGCAAGTCCTATCACCGATATGGGCATAGTATGACGGACGAGTGGTTGTAGCGGCCGAGCGAAGGTGTGTTTTGGGACAATTATCAGAGCAGGAATTCGAAAGCATTGTGAACGAGTCCGTGCTCTTCGTTGGAGGAAGCGCGATGGCTTCCGTGTCCGGCCTAAGCGTCCACGTGACGTTTCCTTCCAATTCCGGAAAGACGCATTTTGATGCCCGCTTAGACTTTGATGAAACAGGTTCGTACACGTTGACAACGTTTTACATGGGGACCAGTCCTTCATTCCCTCGGGTTCTTGGTCACCATATCTCAGAATCAATCAGGGCACGTTCATAAACTTCACTGCACGTGCAAGAGAGCGTCAGGCGCCTTGGGAAGGACGGGACAAGGGAAGATAGTCTCATCAAATGGGAACTCGAACGCTTTCCGAAAACCATTTAGTTGAGGATGCGACGGTCAAGGAAGATGACATTGAAGCTTTCCTCCGGCTTCCGAAGGAACAGCGTTTTCAAGTCTTGCGAACACTAAGGCATGAAGCTTCGCTCCTCGCTGGAGGTGGACTTGGGCCAATGGCCGGCATCTATTTTGCAGCGGTTGTCGCCTCTCTTCCCCTGTTGACGGCACTTTCACTTCAAGGAGACAAACAGTGGACGATGGCTGTCTCCGTTGCAGTAGGCAAACTTATGCTCATTTCCGGCCTGTACCTGACGTTTCAAGTCGTTCTCACCCAAAGGCGATACGCAAGGTCTGCGACCCGTCTAGCGTTCTACGAGGAGGCATTGCAGAAGATGCCGGACTCCAATTCACGGAGTTCGTCCCGAGGTGCGCGGTGGTTCACACGTGCCTGGCATTTCTGATTGAACTGAGTGTGGTTAGACGGTACGCCATGCCTTATCTTTCGATGTCTCCACGATTCGCCGTCAATTAGCAGCCCATCAACTTTGTTCCCGCCCTTGGAGTGTCTCCAGCTGGGCGCTGAGTCTATTTCTCCACGGGCTCAGCGGGCTCAATGAGCTCCGGCCCGTTGTTGCGCACACTGTTGACCCGAGGGCTGACAATCCGAGGTGTCAGGGTCGGTTCCGGCAAGGAGTCCAGCAGGTGCTGGATGCCGTCCTTGTCGGTCAGGTCCGGGTCCAACCATTCCGCGAACCGGTCACTCGGAATAATTACCGGGGAACGATCATGGACGTGGCCCAGCGCGTCCTGTGTGGTTGTGGTGAGCACTGTGCAGCTGAGCAGCCACCTTTCCGGATCGTCCTCCGGCAGAGATGGGTCCGCCCACCACTCGTACAGGCCAGCGAAGCCCAGTAAGGGCTCCTTCTCGGAGAACAGGTAGTTCGGGATCTTCTTCCCGTCCTCGGTCTTCTGCCACTCGTAATAGCCCTCGGCGGGGACGATCGCACGCCGCTTCACAGCAGCCTTCCGGAACGACGGCTTCTCTAGGATGCTTTCACTGCGGGCGTTAATCAGCTTGGAGCCGATCTTGATGTCCTTCGCCCAGGACGGGACCAGACCCCAGCGAGCAATAAGCAGATGACGGTCAACCGTGCCCTCATCCAGCCGCTCGGCCACGATCGGCACGCTCTGGGTTGGCGCCACGTTCCAGCTCGGCGGTGGAGGGCTCCCCTCGACCTCTTTGGCCTCAAAGTGGCTCAGAAGGTCCCCAGTGGCCTTGGACATCACATATCTGCCGCACATGATCCCCATTCTGCCCTGCCTGCCAGGAGGTGCGCCGGGAAATGCCCGATCACAATCCGCGCCTCAGCACCACGGTGCCACCCTTTCCCACAGGATGAATCCGCGGCCGCCACGGCAGCGAACACTCGATTCCTAGCCTGCTTCCACGCCCTTACGTAGTCACGGTCTACGTGCCGGCCCTTCGACTTTTGCCGATATGAAGCGGTATTCCGCTTTCCAGCGACGCCGCTAGTAACGTCTCTGGCTGTCGTACGTCCAAGGTAGGGTCACACCCATGTCCCTCACGCGTCATCTCAGCAGTAAGGAATCGCCGATCCGGCAATTCGTCTATGAGAGCGCCCCGCAGCTCGCGTTAGCTGGAACCCGTGGTCGCCGCGGCCAGGAGATTGCCTCGTCGTTCGGCTTCGACGAACTCATTACGCTCAAGGCGCAGCTGCCCATCCCCGAAACTGTAAAGGACCGTCAGAGCCACGCAACCGTTGCAGGCACGGCTCTGGACTACCGCATCCGAATGGACATGCCGGGCTTTGACTTCGTGGAGACGGTGGCTCAAAGAGGACTCGACATCCTTGCCGCGGACACTGCTATCGTCCACAGAGGAAAGCACATTCACAAGGTGCTGGAGATGGCTTTGGGCTTCGCGTATCTCACTTGGAAGGAGAAGGACCGGGACCCATTGAGCCTGGACAGGGCCTCGATTCCCTTGGCATGGTGCGAGAGTATTGCACGGACAGGGCCGCACGAGGCACTCACGGGGGCCCTCGGGCGAAGGGTCAAACGGGCGAAAACCGCCGTCGATCTGATGATGAACATCGAGGACTCGTTGCTCTTGGACATTGCTCTCATGAGGAGGGCTGTCACGCCACTCCTGGATGAGTGGAACCGCGGCATCGAGGGAGGCGTCGACTACGTGCCCAACCCGCGTTTCCTCGGAAGTGTGGCAGTAGGAGGTGCAGACGCTGACTGGGCTGTGGGGGACATGCTTGTCGAGTTGAAGACGAGAGAGGAAATCACCAGCCCCTGGCTCAGGGATACGCTGTTCCAGCTCCTTGGCTACGCACTCCTTGATCTGGACGATTCGTTAGGCATCCGTCGGGTAGGCATCCTGCTCCCCAGGCAGCCCTACTTCGCTATCTGGAATCTCGATGACCTCCTTCAAGAGGACGCAGATGTGGCGCTCCCGCGCTTACGAGCGGATTTTGCTGTCCTGCTGACAGAAGGGAAAACTGCAGCGCGCCCTGCCGGCGCCTAACCGGGACCAAAATTGGAGAGCTACTCGCAGATAGCGGGACCCAGGCTACTTGGCCGGCCCCAGACAGTCTCCTATGGCCATCGCGGCAAAGGCCACTCCGGCGGATGTGGATCACCAGCCCACCGTGACTGCCGGAACAGCCTGATTATCGAAGTGTTAGCTTTGCCGGCCACTCGGTGCTCCACGACTTCGGTCGCCGACGGTAGTGAAGGTACGCGAAGCGCGATTGATGTCCGGCGCTTGGGTCTTTCAAATGCCCAACGTGCGGTATTTGCCAGGACTTCGTGGTTAATTTCGACAATTTCACTCAGCGTCAGTGGAACGAGGGCGTGGGCTGAGGGCCGATGCTGAAACATCACAAGGAGGTTGTCCGGAGCAAGTGGGAACACGACTACTCGGGCGCCGGCTAAACCTGTACGTTCGCCCCGATTTTGGCCTGAGCGACCGATCGGCACCACTGGTTCATCACAGGTCAGGAGTATTGCTGGGGTCCTAAAAACCGCCCAAGATCTTTCGAAAAGGTGCTCAGCAATTTTTGTGGCAGCTTGGAATGCCTGGATGACCTCGGCTGCTTTTTGAGGGCCGACTGTAAGGATGCCGTCGTTCAGGTCTCGGATGAATGTGGCAACTGATTCGATGCTCTCCGATGTGACGGGAAGACCGCGCTCCTTAAGAGTTCGACGGATGCCGGGTTCTTTGAGCTGGCCATACTCGAGCTTGAAGGCATCGTTGGCGATCTTTCTGATCATCGTCCGCGTGCTCTCGCCGCGCACGTATTGAAAGCCTAGGAAGATGGCCAGGTTGCTGCGGTTTTCGTGGGACAGCTCTTCAACCCCCGCGCTTAAAAGGGAGTCGATCGCAACTTTTCCAAGGCTTTCGATATCCGACAACATTGTCTCGGCAAGCAGCGGTGGAAGCTCATCAGGTTCCAGATCGTCCGAGGCGAGGCTGTAGTAATCAGTCCGTCGTGCTGCTTTCTCGGCGGTCGTAATGTACGTCCTGCCTTCGTCGATTTCCGTGACTCTTATTTGGCGGTCATTTGTCCAGCGCCGCAGGTATGAGGCCGGAACGACATGGTGTTTTCGTGGTGGATTCTTCTCGTTTTGTCGGGCACGCGTCATCAGAGCAAGGATGTCCGGGTGGTCACGCAGCTCGGCTACGTCTGCAGCCGTGGTGTTTGTTTCTTTCTCATTCCGAGCACGGTCTAGGAGTTCCGCTAAGGCAGGCGTGAACTCTATGTCCGCTCCGCGGTTGCTTCCAGTGATCACGCTTGAGTCTCTGCATCGGCTCCGGCTGAGTGCGCATCGCTCACAATGCCAAGACTGGACCCGGACGAGCCAGCTGTGAGCTGGGCGTAGCGGTCAAAGAGCCGCTCCTGCCTCTCAAGAAGCGTAGGGGCTTTTCGGAAACCGAAGACGGCGTCAATAGCGCGGTCCAGAGCCTTGTGTGCTGTGACCAGGTCCTGCGGCATCGCCAGCGGGTGATACAGATCCGCAAGGGTAAGACCGGGATGTTTCTCACGGGCTTGAAGCACATTTTTTCCTGCTTCGATAACGCGCGAGCGTTGCAGCTCGGTGATCTCAGACAGAGGAAAATTGTTCCACACAATGGTGTTTGAGAATCGGAGGTCGGACTTCAACCGGCCTCCCACCGTCTTTTGCCAGGTCATGAACATGGCCGAAGATATAACGCCGAAGAGGAACCCATCTATATCCGGCGCGGTGAAAGCTAGATTGCTCGTTACGACGTCCGGGTCAAAACGACCACAGGTCAGATACGGCCGCTGCTCGCTCACAACGGACGGAATACATAGATACGGAACCGAAGGTTGGCGGCGCTCAGCAAAAACGGCTGGTGTGGAGGCGAGTGCTTTTGTTGCGGCCTTGGGGCTTTCAAGTCGGAACCGCCTTACGTTTTCTACCCGCTCCTTCAGAACCTCTGAGCCTCTCAAATCCTGCGCTAAAACTGCCTCCAGCCAGAGGCACCAGCGGTCCCCGCCGTTGATCAGCTCACGGGCACCAACAAATGGCCGCATGTACTTGCCGGCCACTGCATCATTTCTCAAGCTTCGAGCTTCCTCACCTTCGCTGAGGAGGTATCCGCCGTCAGTCGGTTTAGAGCCGTAGACAACTGGAGGAAGGTGAGCGGATAAAGGTTTGCTGCGCTTCTCAACAAGAACCAGCGGGGCGTCCACGAGGTAGGGGTTTATAGCGCGGGAGTCTACTTCAAGGGGTTCTGACTTTGGCGTCTCGTATTCCCACAGTCGGGCTTTGACGGAGGGGTCCTGGTCGAACCCGACAATAACGCAGTGAACAGCTGCTTTTCCGGTTGCTTCCGACGTCCACGCGAATGTCCGGTGGGCAAAGCGGATCCTCCAACCGTCCCGAAGGATCGGCCTAAAAAGGGCTGGGACAGGCTGCCCCTGCGTAATGGAGTTGGTTGTGACAAACCCAAATCTGCCGCCAGGGGCGCCTTTGAGGAAACTGAGAGCTTTTGCGTGCCAGGCGGTTACGTAATCCAGGTAGCCGTCGTAGTCCGCTCCCCAGGCTCGCTTCATGTCTTCGGTCTGCTGCGAAGACTTCGAGTATTGCCCGATAAAAGGAGGGTTGCCGAACACATAGGTGGCACGAGGGCCGGGCTGCGTGGCATCACTCCAATCCACCCCCAAGGCGTTGGCATGGACGATGGAAGCGGCTTCGCGAATTGGCAGAATCGACGGCGGCTCACCTATCTCGCCTAGCCGCTGGGTGACGCGGTGCTGGGTCAGGAACATAGCGGTTTCCGCTATCTTTGCCGGCCACCAGTTGATCTCGATTCCGCCGAAGTGATCTGGTGTTACTTGCAGGCCCCAGGTCGGGTCGAGAGCGTAATCCATTTGTCCGGAAAGCTCTCGGGTTCTGGCAAGGATCCGGTACTCGATGTCTGCCATTTCTCTGTAGGCGACGATGAGAAAGTTTCCACAGCCGCACGCGGGGTCCAAATAGCGGTAGCCACCGAGCTCAGTGCGCAGCTTCCGTAGCTCTCCTGGTGATGTCCACGCTAGCTGGAGGCGCTCTTCGAACTCGTCTAGGAAGAGAGGCCGCAAAACCTTCAGTATGTTGGTTTCGGTGGTGTAGTGCTCACCGTGTGCCCTGCGTTCCTCCCGGGAAGTAAGTCCTTGGAATAGAGAGCCGAAGATGGCCGGGGAGATGCCGGCCCAGTCCAGCTCGCAGGCCGACAAAAGAGCCTGGCGCATTTCCGCCGTGAAGTCCGGGATATCAACCCTGTCAGCAAAAAGTCCTCCGTTGACGTATGGGAAGACTGACAGCAGCGGTGACAGCGTGGCAGAGCGTCGTGCCGGCGGTGTATCCAGTATTTGGAACAGATAAGCGATGGATGGTCCGACGTCGGCTCCGTCGGGGCTGGTGGAATTCTTAAGGTAAGCCTCAAATGAGCCCGGTTCCCATAGGCCGACAGCATCGTCCCCGTAGAGAAGAAAAAGTATCCGCGTCATAAAGATCGCGGCCTGCTCGGATTGGTGTGAGTCCTCGTCCGTGTCAACGTCACCGAGAAGTACTTCATAAAGCGCCGACATAGACCGAGCGGCCTTCACAGATACAGCCTCCCCCTCGCCTTGGCGGCGCCGGGGCGGCGTGTAACCGCCCAGGAAGGCGAAACGCTGAACGTATTTCGGGAGGTCTTTCAGTCGGAAGGAGAACGATGGGTCATCGGATTCCAGGTCATCCAAGGTGATTCTGTCGAAATCACAAGAGACGAGAAAACGAGGGTACTCGTGGTGGCCGATGTCCCCTCCACGCAGGTAATCCTCCGCTTGAGAAACCCCACGCCCTTCATCCTTGCCCAGCGATTTGTGCTCAGCAATCATGACTCCAGGCATGAAAACATCAATGCGCCCTTGGCGCCCGGTTGATGCCCGTTTCGCCCACCGCTCGTAGGAGGCTACTTCCCGCCGAGCTACACCAAAAATGTCAAAGAAGTCATTCCACCAGGACTGAGCCTCCGCGTTCTCTCGCGTTTCGCCCTGCCAGTCCGCTACAAACTTCCGTGCTCGGTTCTGCATTTCTCGCAAGCTCAATGGCTTCTTCGACGGTGCGTGCGGTAACGCCACTAGATTCCTTCCCCCGTAAGTCAATTCCATGACTGTATGCCAGTCCCGCTCTTGGAACGAACAGGCATTCAACCAGCGCCGGGTGGGGATTCTTCATTTTCCCGGTGATCACCCGAAGGCGCCGGAGAGCGCGAGCGTAGTGATGGTTTCTACCGCGCCACTGACGGCTGCGCTAACGGCTGGAACACCGATTCGTTCGGCGATTGCGTTTAGCTTGCCTGCTTTCTTAACCACGTCTCCGGTACTCGGCGTTTCCTGCTGGGTTGCTACCCGAAGTTCCTCGACTGCCGCAATCAGAGCAGATCGGTTCTCATCGTCACCCACGCCCTTTGCCGCGGACTGAGCAGCGTCAAGCAGCCTGATGGCGTCTTCGACACTCAACCCCTCTACATTGGCTTTTGCCTTCGAACCAATGGCAGTAGGACCGCTGGCGGTCTGAATCGTGGTGTTGTACTGCGTCCCGATGTGCTGACCTACAGCTGCGTCCACAGCTTGTTTTCTCGGTAACTCGGTCAGTGGAGTATCTGCAGTCAGGTCGGCAACGACATCGACGAGCTGGGTTCTGATCTGACCTAGAACCCCCGTAAGCACAGAGCCGGGAAGCGAGTAAGACATGCTCATGATCTGCTGGAATGGGCCAAGCTGGCCGTTCCAAATAGTCTGAGCGTAGGCCAGGCCCGTGCTGGAAAAGGAGATCGACGAGCCCCCGGCGAGACTTTCCAGCTCTTCGATGGGCTGACGAAGCGTAAATGACTCCGGCACGCCCTTCTGGGCCTCTACGGGCAATTGGAGCCGATTGAATGTCTGACCTGTGGCCCAGGTATTCCCACTTATTGAGCTAACGGTTATCGGTGGAGAGGGCAGTACCCGATAGCTGGGGACTTCAGCGTCGTCGTCATATCCGGAGAGCTCGTATCTTGCCCATTGCCTCAAAGACTCGGAACCGGTTTCGGCACCGAGCAGCAGACACTTGCGCAGGAGCCCAGCTAAAGGTTCTGATTCGTCCACAATTTGCTCCCTTAAGGAGCCGAGAAGAGTCTTGGTCAATTGAAATCCTTCAAAAAGAAGCCCAGTAAATACCAAGCGAATCTACCGGCTGTCTGCGACATCAACCGCCGCACAGGTGCGCGATCGCCCTCCCCAGTTGTTGAGCCAGATGACCATGGATCGAAGCTAGTCGCTAGCCGCAGCAGGTGTTTGCTGTGCCAAGCTGGGCCCTGTGAACAAGAGTGGACAGCTTCATTCGCCGACGGACGCGAGGAGCACGGCGTCGATTTGAACGCCGTTCTCCAGGGAGCCCGCTTCCCCCGGACTACTGGTCCACGCGAAAGGGCGCCGACCTGACATGCCCAGAAGAAGGCACCGGGGTATGGGTGGACTATCCCTACGGTCGGCCGCTCTAACCAGCCAAGATGAAGAACCGGTGCCCTGTAAAGGATCGCCATCCGCGCTTCGCGATAACAGGAGGGCCTTGGCCCCGAAGGGCTGGGCAGGTCCTCCTGGGGGGACCTGCCCAGCTTTGCAAGGGGCTGGCCTAGCTGGCCTTCGGCAGACCCTTCAAAATGCGGCTGCGGGCCTCGTCTGCATCAAGCGGGACATACGCCTGGTCGACTTCCTGCTGGTATTCCTGTACGTGATTGCTCACGGACATGTCCTTCAGGGTTCGTTCGGAGTTGAACTGCTTGATCTTCGGGTGATCGGCCTTGATTTGCCATTTGTATGGCTTATCGATTTTCCCGTCCGGGGTGATGCTGGTCTGCTCGTCCTGAACCGCCTGAGTCGTGTAGCGGTTGTAGAACGGATTGGGATGCATCAGCGGCTGCCACGTCACCCAGCTCCGGGGAATAAGGACCAGCTGTTTCCCGCCGACGAATGGCAGCTGGCAGCTCTTGGAGACCCAGTCGAATTTCTGGGGATCCCACACCATCAAGTTCTGCGTGGTGGTGGTGGCGGCCAGGGCGGGATATTGGCGCATCATGTCATGCGTGAAGTCAACCAAGATGTCCATGGCCACACGCGTAATCATGTCGGACATAAGGTCCCGGTCAACGCCGTCCAGGAACAGCGGGAGGTGTTCGATCCGGGTCAGCGCTTGTTCCTGGCAAAGGCGGTTCCCAAGTGCGGTCCAAAGTACGCTGCCAAGTCCGTTTCCGAATCCCTTGCCGTTCGTTCCCTTTGCGGAGTAGCCCAACCGGGTCTCCCCGGGTTCACTCATTCGCTGAAGGATGGAAAGCCCTCGGGTCCTGTCAGCAAGTGACGGGCTTTGGCGGAGCTGGATCAGGCCGGTGAAGAAACCTGTCAACTGGGCTTGGGCCCGCACCCCGTAGGGGCCGGCGGCGTTGCGGATGGCGCTGCCATCTGCGAACAAAAGGTTGTCGTTATCCACGTCAACGTCCAAAAACGGGACGTTCGTGGGGAGGGCGTAAATATCTGAAAGGAAGGTCATGATGATCTGCTCACTCCGGCTTTCTAACCGGGGGTTTGAACTTTTTCGCTCCTGACGGCGCCAGAGAACGGGCAGCCCCCGTGTCCCAAAATTAGACACAACGGCCAAGTCCGAGTAAGCTAGATCTATCGCCTGACCAACGATATAGAACCTAGCCCTGCTTGGACTCCTCCACCTTTGGAGGTAACCAGCAGGGCATTCTTGCGTTCCCTAAAACTGGCCTTGCTATTAACTTTAGCACACCTTTTCGGCCCTTGTGCACGACATCGTCGCAGCACCCTCTCAGCAGCCTTCCACGGCCCCTTCCAGGGCTTACCCGGAACGCGGGCAAAACATGTACCGCGCGGTGCGCGTCGGGCCCTCAAATCGCCTTACAGCGCCTTTTGATAACGGAAGCATAGTTACATTGATGTAGTTCTAGCCATACTTTGTCTCGCGTCATCCCCCGCGGGAGACCGCTTGGGCGTCAAGTCCGCCCGGCTCATGGCTGCACGCTGGGACACCTTCCAGAGGTTCAGTAAGCCACCGAACGCAAGGCGCGCGGCGTCAGCGCCAGGCACGCCTGGCGGGGCCCCTCGCTCTCGCCCTTATCGGCCGGAGTGGCGTCACGGAGCCTGGTGCTTGTCGAGGTAGTCCACGGCAGATTCCATCAGGGCCACGTCCTCCCCGAAGTGGCCGATCCCCTGATTGCACCCCTGGCACAGGAGACCTCGCGGCGTACCGGTTGAATGATCGTGATCCACCGCCAAGATCTTGAGCTTCCCGAAACGCATCACCGTTTCGGGTTCACCGCAGATCGCGCATACTCCGCCCTGCAGCTCCAACATCATGTCGTACCACTCGAGGGTTACCCGGTACATGTCCCAAATGTGGCGCCGGCGCTTAGACAACGCGACTTTTTCTGGAAATCGCTTTTTGTACCTTCGTTGGTACTCGGCATTTTTCTCCGGAGTAATGACACGTGCCCGCTGCACTAGGAGCAGACATCCCTTGCACGCGCTATCGAGCCCCGTGGCAGCACGCGAGTTCTTATAGAACTGGTCGACAGGCAGCCACTGCTTGCATATCCTGCACTGTTTCTTGCCATCAACTATCTGCGATGCCCGCACCCTGCACCTCCCATGGTCGATCAGTCAGGTAGGTGACCGCTTTTTTGAGAAGGACGGGATCGTCACGAAGGGCACCCAAGCCGATGTTGCACTGCTGGCACAGAAGCCCTCTTGGCAGACCGGTTGCATGGTCGTGGTCCACCGCGAGCATCTTGATGCCTCCTCCTGAGCTCAGCTTCGACTCGGGCCGTTTACAGATTGCGCATACCCCGCCCTGCTCCGCGAGGGTTACCTCGTACCACTCGGTGGTGACGCCCTTTCCCTTCAGCAGTCCTACTCGTCCGCGGGCCTTCCTGACCTCAGGTGGGGCGCTGTCGCGCCAAGCTCGCTGAAGCTCCCGTTGAACCGCCAGATAGCTCTCTGGGTCTTTTGCCTTGTCCGCATCGCGCTTCGCTCTCTGCTTCGCCGCCGCGCACTTTTTGCACCTGTGGGCGAGTCCGGTCTTCGTCGACTTGTCCTTCCCGAACTCGCTGACGGGCAACACCTTGTCGCACCCCGTGCAGAGCTTCTTCCCGTCGACGACCAGGATTGCGGTGGTCCGGACGGTGGGTACATAGGTCGCCTTAAAGGCCGCGGAACTGCACGACTTGCAGGCACTTGCCAGACCGCTGGAGGTTTGAGAGTGCACGTGAAACTCGCTGATCGGCAGCAACCGGTTGCACTTGCTGCACGTTTTCATGCCGTCTACGACCTCTACACGCTTTCTCAAAAGCTGCTCCTCGAGCTCACTTTAGGTGCCGCCCTCGATCTGGACGTGGCGCTACCGGCGGCCGCGGTTGCACTAAGCGCCCTTGTCAGCGATGAAACGCTAACGCTGATGCGTTCGGCAGTCTCTTTCAGGGTCTTCCCTTCCTTGCGCAGCTGCAGAGCCGTTTCCATCTTCCCTGCCGTAATAACGCGCGGCCGGCCACCGAGACGGCCGCGGGCCTTGGCCGCGGTCAGGCCTGCCTTTGTTCTCTCCGAAAGCCTTGACCGCTCGTACTCCGCGAGGGAGGCGAACATATCGAAGATGAGTTTGCCGTGGGCGCTCGTTGTGTCCAGCCACGGCTCGGCCAGGGAACGGAACCCTATCCCCCGCTGCCCGAGGACAGTCACGATGTCAGCCAGGTCAGCAGTGCTCCGGCCGAGTCTGGTCAGATCGGCGACCAAGAGCACGTTACCGGGCTGCAGGTAGTCCAGGCACTCCTTCCACCGGGCCCTCGCCTGCGTGGCCCCGGAGGCGTACTCCTGAAAGACGCGCACCGCGCCCGCCGCTACAAGTGCGTCAACCTGGGAATCCAGAGATTGCCCTCGCGTGCTGACCCTCGCGTAGCCAATCGCATTCCCAGACATGTCAAAAACCCTCCGTCAACCGTTTTGACTGGTTTTCATTTCGGTAACAAGTTCTGACCAACAATAGAAGGGCACTTCGGGGGTTTGCGGAGGCTCGCCGAGTAGCACGTCAAAAACGGTCGTTTTTGACCACACACACCAATACCTCATCCGAGGACCTGACACCCATCGGCCTCGTCTAATTAGGCTCAGGTCATGACCAATGGCGGAACAACCCAACTACCAACGAGCCGATCCAGGCGATTGCGCCTATACGCAACCATCGCGAAGGTGGCGTCTTACGTCGCGCCGGCACTGGCAACAGTACTTTTGTTTTTTGCCAAGGCTGATCAAGTCTGGTTCGCGTGGGCGGCTGGAGCACTGATTGTCTCGATTGCGCTGCAGATTGGAAAGGATTGGTGGGAGAAGATTCTCAGTGCTCGCAAGGGTCCCGATGCGCGTGCCTTGGACCTCGCCCTGGCCCAACAGGCGCTCACGTCCGTAGGGCAGATGTCAGCTGCGACCTCACGCCAGGCGACGCTTAGTATGTGCCGGCGCCACCTCGTTAGAGCCTTGGCACGGGAATATGACGAATGGGAAGGCTCTGTGGCTACGCTCCATCTGATTCACGAGACAACGTCACCAGGGAAGATATCCGTAGCAATAGGAAAACTGACAGCTCCGCCGCCGCAGCTAGTAGAAGCCATGAAATCGTCCAGTCATGCCATGCTAAGCGCGACAGGGCAAGCGAGGTCCTTCATCTCCGCGCCAGTATCCATGCTGGGATCCACATCGGGAATACTGACTCTTCAAACTTCTGAGACGCACACTCTGTCGTCGAAGGATGTAGAGATCGTGGAGAAGTACGCCACCATGCTCGCCCTCACGTTCGAGGTGGAGCGTTCTTCAAATAGCGGTCGTATTTGACGGGGTTGGTTCCGTGCGATCGGGAAGTGGCGGGGCGACCGAGCGTTGCGCGGAATCGCCGTTTCGTCGAACGTATTCTCTGCCCATCTGCCAAAATTGCTGCATGCCCGAAAATCCTGACTCGCTTCCGACGCCTTCCGACCCAACGGGTCCTTGTCCATGGTGCGGGAGGATCTCGAGCTTCACGGTGGGTGGGCAAACAGCCCTTTCATGGATCACCGGCGCCGGTGGGAGCTTTCCCGACCGTAGCCTTACGGCCTTGACCTGCCAAGGCTGCAAGAAAGGCACTGCCGTTGTAACTGCGAACGGTGGGGAAGGCTTGATGTGGTGGCCGGTGCCTGGGGCCGGCATCTTGGATTCCCAGGTCAATGATGGCGTGGCCTCGGCATACGACGAAGGGATGCGGTCCCTCGCGGTGGGAGCGAATCGCGCGGCAGCGGTTATGTTTCGCTCGGCGCTGCACCTGTTTGTCAAAGACAAGGGCAGTGAAAGGGCCAAGGGAGAGAGGCATCTGAAATCTGCCCTTAAGCACATGAAGAATGACGGTGATCTTCATCGTTCCCTCTGGGAGTGGGCCGACCACCTCAACCAGCTAGGGAACGAAGGCGCTCACCCGGAAGACTATGACGACGTGACCGCAGAAGAAGCGACGGGCCTGGGCAAATTCGTACGGCACCTAATCCGGCATGAGTACGAAATGCCGGCTCAACTCCTCCGCGATCAGGGTTTACTTCAGGATTGATTCAATTCGTACCCTGGACAACAAACTCAGCCTCCCAGGGCCGAGAGCATGAGGTCTAGCGACTGATCCGCGATATCGCCGCCTTAGCAGCCGAACGCGGTCCTAAGGCAGCAACTACCCCTCCTGCGCAGCGGAACGAGCTCCGGGTTGGGCGGCCTTGCGCAAGAGGCGGGCGACCTCAGGGGTCATGGAGTAGCGCTCACCGTCCCAACCCCAGATGTAGTGCCAAGGAGTTCCCTTGGCGGTGGTGTACACGGGAAGGCCCGCGCGGCGAATCGCTTTCCCCACTCCACCGAAGAGGCCAGCCACCCCTGCAGTCCCTTTCGGGTGACCAATTCCATCGGCGATTTCTCTTGGAGGGAAGTGCCTCGTATCGTCTCCGGTTGCTCGTGCCATGAAACGAAGAACTGACTTCCCCGGCAGTGAAATCGCATCCCACAGGGAATCGGCGATTGCTTGAGCATCATCCGCTTGCACCCAGGAGGGGACCGCCCCCGATGGGAGGATTGTGGGCGCGTCGGGATCAGGGACGTCGGCGATGAACTCTCCGAAACGGATGTAAAAGTCTTCGACCAGGCGCTCAGGGACGTGGACGGTAATCGGAATGATCATGCTTTCCTCCCAGGTAGGTTGTAACCTCAGTTGCGTTACGAGCTTCGCCGAAATGATCGCCAATGTCAAGGTGGGTTACAACCTCTCTTTGAGGGTCCGCAGGGTTGCCGACCCCTGCAAGCGCTAGAGTTCGTGAGACTTTCAGACCTCGCTATTGATGTCTGTTGCCGTGCAGGGGGGCCTGTGTGGTGAAATCACTTCCAGCACCAGAGGAGCTGCAACTAAGGGGGACCATGCTGCTTGTTGCCATGCTCGACGGCCAGCGTATCGATGCCACGACGCTGTCAAGAGCGTCCTGGCTGGAGCTGCAGAATTCCGAAAAGCGGAAGCGGCTGATATTGCCAGGCTGCGGCATCCGGGCCATAGCAAAACCCCGCGGGGAGATGACCCAGTATTTCGCGCACCTCAGTGTCAGGGAATGCAAGGTGGACCACGGCGGGGAGTCACCACAGCATCTCGCCATGAAAGAAGCGCTGCGGGACCGGATAAACGCCGTGGAGGGTTGGCACGCGATCGTGGAGCATCCGCATGCTTCCAGGGAATGGATCATTGATGTTCTGGCAGAGTCGGATGACTTCCGGCGCCGGGTAGCCTTTGAGGTTCAACTCTCATCGCAAAGCCCAGCAAAATATCAGCATAGGAGCCAGCGCTACTTCAGTGATGGCCTCTTCCCCGTATGGATCGTGCCCCGCCGGCTGGAGGACAACCTGATCCGCGTCCCATTCGTCGTAACAGGGTTCGGGAAGAGCTCGAAAATTCCGGCCACAACAGGCACGTTGATGGAGCTGGATGTTACTTGTGATTTCCGGGAGGAAGATACCCTCGGCACCTTCGTGGACAATCTGCTGCAGCGGGGCCACGGCTGGAACCACGGTAGCCCCGACGACCAGGCTGCGCGATACAAGAAAAGAGCAGAGAGCGATGCCCGACTCCGGGATGAGGCCAGACGCCGCCAGCAGGCCATTGATGAGCGCATCGAGGAGATGAACCAGGATAGCGCTGCGCCCGAAAGGGCTTTCGGTGCGCATACCGTCCTCACCGACGATGGGCCCTTCATCTGGGCATCCCTGTCCCAATGCTGGAGGTGCGAGCACCCTATGCTCCTCTGGGATGCAGAGCCTTCCACGTCTGGCCGACAGTACCTGTCGATCCCTACTCTGGACATCAAACGTGAGGTCGGTATGAAACGATACGAAAGCGATGCGGCCGTCCATGCAGTGCTAGACATCTGGATGAACGCAGTCCGAGCTGACGTGCAGAAGGCCAACATCAAGCTCCGCCGCAGCAAAAAGAAAGCTGCTGAATATAGCGCTTTCGTTTGCCCGGAATGCGATGCGCTGATCGGCCAGATGTTCATCTCCTGCCTTAGGCCAGAAAAGTGGTCCTTGATCAGCGCTCCTCTGCTGAAGAAACAGACCACTACAACCGGGCCGACGAAGCCGGAGGGCCGAAATGATCCGAGGAAGGGCAAGCCGCAAAAGCAGCGGTCACCTGTCGTTGTGCCAAAGGAAAGACCGCGGTACCCGCGGCCCACGGTCCCGGAAGAGCTGCAAATGGACCGAAAGAAGTCATGGGCCGAGATCCACTCCGCCGACGGCGTCGCCGAGGCCAGGCGAAAGTTTATGGGAACTGCCGCGCCTTATCGGGGCAATTGATTGGTCATTCCACACCAAACCTAGGAGCGAGCCCAGAAACAGTCGTTTGACGTACCCCTCGATCGAGCCCCGGCCCCCGAGGAGCGAATTCACCACCCCGCCGGTAGGAGAGGGGGCGGGACTGCGTCCGGCCCCGTCACGATGAGTGCTAAATGAGCACTCCTCTTCAAAAGCCGGGCTGATGGTGTCGGCCATGTTCTGCCCGTCAGGCCCACGTTGAGCAGGCAAGCATGTGGAGTAGGCACCCGTGACGGGTAAGCGGGGCTGACTCCAGACGTGCTGAGACCGGGAGCCAGCCCCACCCCCAACGGCAAATGCTCCAGGAGAAGACGTATGGACCTCCCCAACAAGGACAAGGAACACCTGCCGCTGCACATCATCCGGCAAATCCATGCTCCCACCAAGCAATTACGCTTTCCCTCATCTCTTGCTGATCGGCCCGTTCCTCAGCGCGGCCTTTATGTTTTGGGTGCCGTTTGATGAGGTCGAGAACGCGACTTGGGTCTGAGGGTTTGCCGATGTGGGACCGAACCGCTTCCAGGTCTCCAAGGATTGGGTTCTCCATTTGATGGCAAAACAATCGCCTTATATCGTCACTGCAGAAAGCCCGTCGATCCCCCATTCGACGGGCTTTCGCCATTGTCCATCAGGGCAACAAAGCCCTAGACTCAGCGGCACACGTCACTTACCAACTAGAGCAGGGTGCTAACTACAGCTCACAGGAGCAACGGCAGACTCTGGGCGACCCTTGTCTTGCTCTTCTCTTGCCTCCAGGTACTGCAGAAGGCTGTATACGATTTCCTGGTGGAGTTGCTGGGTCGTATCAATATGAATTTCGGTGACGGCGACCAGGAAAGAAGTTCTCGCCATGCACTGCAGCCATGAGGGCTTATTGCGCAGTCTCCACGTCCGAGTGGCTTTGTGCATTTTGCCGTCCTCCCCGACGGCGAGAAGCTCCTCGCTCCCTTGGAGCCGGATAGCCCACCCGAGCCCGACCTCTCCGGTATAGACGCCAGGGACCGTGCTGAAGTCAGCACGGAGGATGGGCTCTGGAGCATAACGGCGTTGCCTGCACACCTCGATGAATGTAAAGACAGCCTCGGCAAAGACAGCATCGTATTGACTAAGACCTTCCACGAACGTCCCTCCCGTATGCCGGTCGCTTGTCCGGCCCGACTATACAACCCGCTACAGTCGCCGGCGACAGGATTCCTCCCCTGTTCCACTTGGATAGTGTCGGAATCCGCTGGTAAGGAAACAGGGATAACCAAGTCAAAAACGCACCTTATTGCCACTCCCCTACTGGCCGGCCGTCAACACATGCTCGAACAAAAAGAGCGCCAAGCGACTTCTAACGGGGCTAATAGGCGGGTCAGAAATGGTCGTTATTGACTACCCACGAACGCGCCAGCTATGGCTAATAATTACGTCAAGACATAATTATTTTTTGAGGCGGTCCCTGACTGCCTCATCCAGGAAGTCGATGATCGAAAGTCCGTGCTCAGCCACATAGTCATCCATCTCGTCTCTGAGTTCGATTTCGATCTTTGAGGAGAAGGGTTCCATCCGACGTTTACTTCGAGGACGGCCCGGCCCGGGCCGCCTGTTTGACGATGTTCGAGGAGCAGCCTCTAGCGAGTCAGGTGACTGTGCATGCGAAGGTTCCGTAGACAGCGCTTGTCTACTGTCGCTTCGGGAAGTCAGAACATCGACTACGTCGGCAGCGGGCGCTTTGCGGATTGCTGATTTTCTCTCTACTGGCATCAGTTGACTCCATCGATAAAGCGAGCATGCTCGACGAACTTTTCGGTCATGATTACAGCTCCCCTGCTGTTGAGCTTTGTAAGAGGCGCTCTCGAGCTGACAGAGTCCTGCATAGCAGTCCTGAGCGGAAGGTGAGGACTCCTTACATCTTGGCCATAGGCAGCCTCCAGTTCGCCGATTTGGAAGGCATGCTCTCCTGTCAGGGGCGAACTGGTCTTGTTGATGATGATTCCTAGGAACTCAAGTGCCGGATTCAGGTGCGGTAACGACTGCACTTTCTTCACTGTCTCCAGGAATTCGGTGACGCCTTTGACCGAGAAGGCTGCAGGCTCCGTTATGGCAAGGACTCGATCAGCCCAAATAAGGCCATTGAGCGTAAGACGACCCAACGCGGGCGGAAGATCCAGAAGAATGTGATCGTATGCCATCAATTCCTCAGCGCCCCAGGCGGCGGTCTTTAGCCGCAACTCTGGTGTCATGAGGCTTTCCGATTCCAGCCGCGCAAGCGATTCGGAGCTCGGGATGAGATCGATGCCAGGCCAAGAGGTCTCGGTGATGGCCTGCCCCAAAGTGCCGGCTTCTCCCCCATACAACACGTCGAAAACGTCGAACTCACCGGAGCCTTCAAGTGCTTCGGTGACATTAGCCTGAGGATCCAGGTCAATCACAAGCACTTTCTTGCCGATCAACTTCAGACCAGTGGCAAGACCCAGTGTCACAGAGGTCTTACCAACTCCGCCTTTTCGGTTCCCTATCGCAGTTACTTTCACAAGTCACCTCAATCACAATCAATAAATATGTCTATCCGTCTATCAATTCGTCAATCAATCTATCTTTACGTCATGACGTATTTATTACCATCTGGCGGTAAGCGCACCCGCACCACCCCACAGGAACGTTCGATGATCAATCTATCCATCTATCTTTACGTCATGACGTATTTATCTCGGCGTGTCGCCGAGATAGGGGTGGTTTCGATATCGAATCCTAGCCGGGAGGAACGAAGACTACCTCTGACGTCACATGTGGCACCCCGGCATGCTCACCAGAGAAGGTCCATCGAGTGCCATCGGTCCCGAAGCGCACTGGACATCGGGCTATCCATCTATCCATCTATCTATCTTTCTTTACGTCATGACGTATTTATCTCCGCGCGTCGCCTATGAAAGCGGAACTACAGAGAGGGAGGTGGTGGGTTTCCGAGATCGAGTGCCTAGCTCCGGAAGGGACGGAGAACTACCTCTGGCGTCGCATGGGCACCGATAGGCTCGCCAAAAACACTGGGAGTGCAGGGCCTTCCAGGCACTGTATGGACGCACCTTTAACGGCCGCGACCGTATCCGAAGGTGAAATATGTCTGGATTTATTTTATAGGCCGCTAGCCTGAAGAAGGCTGAGGGCATACCCCGGTACTCTGCGACACCGAGGCTCAAGGGGAAGTGGCGTGGTGATGACGTCTTCATAGAGTCCCTATTGGGCCGACTCGTTTGATCTGGGGCCGCTCTAGACTCACCGGCCCTGAACACGAATAAATACGTCAAGATTGATTTCTCCACATACTCCTTGCTCGACCTCGGGTTCACGGCAGGCGGCGAGAACTAAGAGAGTCTTCGCCCACTGTCCATAAGGCAGAGCCCTCGGCGGGTGGCAGTCAGCAAGGTTTACGATCGAGATCGAAAAGATCCTCCTCAACCTGCTTGCAGGCCGGCACCGGAATGCATTCCTAATTCTTTCCTGTCACTCGGCCTCAAGCTGCATGCCAAACTGCCGCATCATCGGGTGGTAGCCAGTACTCATCCCGTTCTGGATCAAACAGGTCACTCTCTTCGACCTTGGGGGTAAGAAACCGGTCTAGGTAGGCGTGCCAGGCAGCACGTTCATTGCGGTTACGGCTAATCTGATCAAGGTAGTCATCCATGACGCCGAGTCGTGCCGCGAGCATGCGTAAGTTGACTGTGGTGATCTTCCACGTTTGTCCCTGGCGTTCGACCATACCTAGGGCTTCCATCTCTGCCAGCGCGGCCGAGCATGCATTCCGGCTGACACCGCTGGCCCGCACGAGGTCCGCAGTCGTGGGGGAGTGGCGTCCACGTTCGATGGCTTCGTACACCAGCGCTGTTGCATCCCCGAGGGCTCGAAAAACAGGCCGGATGGCATGAATTTTTCCTTTTCGCCAGGCTAGTTCGCGAGCCAGTTGCTGGTACTGCTCGGGGAGTTGGATGAGATAGACGTCGGCGGCTTTGTGGCGTGCATCCATGATTTTGGTCAGGATTCCATCGGAGGCAGCAACCAGAACGGGTAGGAGCCTCGCAATGGTGACGTGGTGTTTTCCCATCGCCACAGCAAGAGTTCGACATCCAACATCAAGAACATTAGTTTCCTTGGCCCTCATGTAGCCCAGTAGTCCACGAATGAGCAGACGGAGGCTGAGGCCTTGCCGGCCTCTGGCTTGCAGTCTGTGATCGAGGACTGCGTAGAGTACATTTTCCAGATCATTTACGAGCTGCTGCACTCCAACGCTGCTAGGTTTCTCTGCCCCCCCGGTGGTTAAAGTTGGGCTTGTGTTGTTAATAGGGGCACTCTTTTTCCTGTGTTTACGGGGGAGTCGTTTCTGCACGGCTTGGCTGGAGGTGAGGGACTGGGCTTTGGTCCACTCATAGGGCAGGAGTCGTGTCTGGCGTTGGGGGGTTCCGTAGAGGGCGGCCAGCCCGGGGAACTGGCCGGTGAGTTCGTTCTCGATGTCTTGTAGGGACCAGCCGCAGGCGCTGAAGTGGTTCAGCACAGCCATGCGAGCCTCGGATGGGCCCTTGTACCTGGCCGTGTCGTACAGGCCAGTTCGGGCGACCTTGCGCAGCGGCGCTTCACTACCAGCGTTTAGCGGTAGAGCCGGCAGAATCCCGGTTCGCTGTCCGGCAACCGTCTTGGCTGCGCGGGCTTTGAGTGCGCGCTTCCGGGTTAGCTCCGGAGCCAGTGCGGACCGAAGCTCCATCAGCGCAGAGGCTGGGTTGCGGCGCCGCAGGATGTCGTATGCCTGGGACAGAGGAGTGATGAGGGTTTGGTGGCCACCGGACTTGTGGGGCGTTCCTGGGACACGGATGCACCCGTCGGTGATGTTCTGGTGGGGGCTCGGGTCGAGACTGGTGGCCATCAGGGCTAGCGCTTCGACTAGTTCCCGGGCCTCGGCTGCGTCCATCCGGTCGGGCAGCGGCACGTACAGGTGGCGTCCACCGCTGGGGGAGAAATCCTCCACGAACCTCATGCCGCACGCCGACAACAAACGGCCCACCCGGACCGCGTCTGAGTCCACCACGCCTTTCAATGCCTTCGAGGTGTCAAAGTCCAAGCACAGCGTAGAGACTCGGCCGTCCGTGCCGTGCACCATTACAGCAGCAGGATGTCTCGGCAAAGAACGAGTGATCTTCGGCGCATTCTTTGGCCGAGGATATTGAAACCTCTGCCCAATCCAGCGCCCCAATCGGTACGAAGGCGCGCCAGCTATCAGCGGAGCAAGACCCCATGCATCTTCTGGTTTTGGACGTTGAGCGACACTCACAAGGGCATGCGTTGACGTCAATACCGGTTCCGGTACCATGGATTGCAGTAGCCTTCCTCTCGGGGATGGATATGACAAGATCCACCCACTGGGTGGGTGTTGGATAAAAGTTCAGATCGCGACCCGCCAAGATCATTGATCTGAACTACATATGTTTACGGAGGCCCGCCTAGTGCGGGCCTTCAGTAATTTAAGACGCCCTGGGGATCAGCGCCTCCTGCGGTTGGTCTATCTTGTTGGGAAGCCCGCTGTCGCGGTCGATGAGCGCGCCAAGGTACTCGCTCAGCGATAGGCCGTGGCGTGCCGCTTGCGTACTCGCGCGAGCGTGCTGGTCGGGCAATACGCGGCCGCGCAAAGCGACGCGCTGGCCGTCGAGCTTCGGGGTTGCATATGGCTGACTCATGGTCTCATCCTTGCCCATCCATGAGCCTCGGTACCGGTACCGCAATCTTTCGGCGTGTCGCACTTTCTTAGAAACCTTTTGCCACAGCTGCGGCCGCGGCGAGCCACGCGCGTTGGGTAGCGGGTTGGAGGGCGTCGTAGCGGATGGGGCCGTTGACCAGGGCGGGGTCGTAGGGGATCCGGACTACGGCGCGTACATGCGGGGCGAAGCCGTCAGCGATCCGCCTGGCCTCATCCTTCGCGCGCTTGAGCGCATCGCCGCTCATGCTGCGCTTGGCATCGGTGGACTCGGACACGATGACGACGGCGTTGCGGGCCAGCTCGGCATCGTGGCCGCCACGGGATTCCAGCGTTTGGAGAGTCAGGCGCGCGGCCTCGGCGCGGTCTTCGATGGCTGTCACGGGGACCACGAGCTGATTGGTGTGGTGGATCATTCGCCGCCAATTCGCGGCGCGGGCGGTATTTCCGGAGTCCATGACGATCAGGCGGTAGTAGCGGGTGAGTACCTGGTGGGCGATGTCCACCTCCTCTGCGGTCACCTCGTGGTCACCCTCCTCGTTCTCGTCCGAGCGCAGGACGTCGAACTTGTCCGAGGTCTGGTGGTGGACGAACTGGGCGATCTCGGCTGCTTGGGCGCTGGGGGAGAGCAGAGCCTGGGATGAGTCGATGAGATCCAGGACGCTGTTGTTATGGCCGCCCTTTTCGGTGCGCCAGCCAAGAGTGCCCTGTGATTCGTTGTTGTCCCAGGCGACGGTGGCCGCGCCGCTGTAGCGGGCCAGGATCGCGCTGAGCATCACGACGGTGGGGGTCTTGTTCGCTCCGCCCTTGCGGTTGACGACAGCTACGGTGCGGGGGCCGGGCCAGTGCTGGCTCACTGTGCGGATGTCTTCGCGTTCGGCCAGCTCTTCAGGGGAGGGGTCCATGCGGAGGCCGAGGCGGCTGAGGACGCCGCGCCAGCCGCGCGTGGCCGGCTGGAGCACGGGCGCGCTGATGAGGAACGACGTGTCTTTGAGGCTGCGCCGGATGGCAGGCTCCACAGCGGCTGCTGTGGCAGCCCGTGCGCGCGCCCCGGCGGGCGCGGCTGTAACGGCCGCACCGAAGGTCACCGCCGCAGCGTCGCCAGCTTCTGCCGGCGCCTCCTCGGACGGAGAGGCGTCAGGGACCGAAACAGGCGTAGGTGCAGGCGCGGCCGTGGTCGCGGCCTTGGCCGTCTCCAGTGAAGGGGATGCCGTAACGGGCAGACGGTCCTGCTCCCACTTCGGGGTGGGCTTGATCGGAGCGGCCTCGCTGACGACGCCCTCGGGGGAGACGATGATGAGGCCGTGCCCGTCCGGGTCAGTGGTGCTGACGCGGACGGGTCGGCCGAGCTGAGCCGCGGTTTCGGTGATGATCCGTAATGCATCGCTAAGGACGGCGGCTTCGTCGGCGGCCTCGATCGCGTGGGAGGTTCCGTTGATGGTGACTTCGCCGGTTCCGTTAGTCCGCAGAACGGCGTTGATCTTGGGGAAGTCGAGCGCTTGAGTTTCCATCATCTGTCCTTACTTTGTGCCGTTCGGGGGCGTGAAACGGTTGACCTGCCAAGGCTTGTCGGCTGCGCTGCGGAGCAGTTGCACGTCGTAGTCGCCGGCATCGGTGGGAAAGACGACATGGCAGCCGAAACCGTTGTTCTCATCGATCCTGAGCTGGCCCGTTCCGGTGAGCCTGGTGACCGGGATGTTGGCCGGGTCAACGTATTGGTAATCAGCGGTTGCTTGGGCGGTCAGCAGCTGCCCGAGCTCCTGGATCCATTGTTTGTCCGTGACCGTGGGACGGGCGTACAGCGTCATGGCCTTGGTCGCCGTTTCCAGCGCGGCTGTTTTGCTTGCCTCGTCCCAGGCAACACCTAGGGTGGCCGGTGCTGTGCCGCCGGGAGCTTGGGGCTTACCGCCTGCGCTGAGCGTGGCTGGGCTGGCGGCGGAAGTGCTGCGCGACGGTTCTGCGGGTGTTGAGCTGGATAGCGGCGCGCAGGCCGTGCACACGAGCAGGGCCGCGAGGGCTGTCAGGGCGCGTTTCATGGTTCCTCCGGTGAGTCGCTGCCGGGCAGGTAGAGAAAGGCGCTGGGAGTGCTGTTCTCTACGGTGCGGGTGTAGTAGGTGTGGTCGTTCGGGGCGGGGTTGCCGTTGTAGCCCTCTTCGAGGAAGCTGCCGTCACCGTTGACGGCTTTGACGATGGCGACGTGGCCGTAGGTGCCGTCGGCGCCCCCGGTGCCGGGGGAGTACCAGACGACCGCGCCGACCCGTGGTGTTCCACCGGTGGGCCAGCCCTTGGTGTCCCAGCCGTCTTTCCAGGTAAGGGCAGAGCCGAGCACGGCACCGTCAGGCCGGAAGGTGCCGTTCAGGACCTTGTAGGGGGTGGTGGTGCTGCCCAGTTGCTGGTTGATGCGCCAGAGGGCGAAGTCGACGCACTCGCGGTTGTACATGCCCAGCGGGGATGGCTCGTAGATCTTGGCCGTGCGCCACGGCAGGTCATCGTCTTTACCGGATTGGCCGGGGATCCCGCAGGAGCTTTCCCCGCCGGCATCGGTGATCTGCACGTCGGCCAGGGCGGCGACGACCTCGACGGCGGCCGCCCAGTAGGGCTGGTAGTGGAACGGGTCGGCGTTGCGCTGGACCCTGTGCGCGGCCGTGGTGGGTTCGAGCTGTTCCCACCCGCTGACCTTCTGCAGGGCGGTGAAGAAGTTCGTGGCTGAAGCCGTTGGGTTCATCCGGTCCGGGTAGGTCCCCCATGCGCCGTTGTCGCGCTGCTGGAACAGTCCCCGGGAGTCAGGGCCCGGGCCGTCGCCGTAGTCCAGAACCCGGAGCCCGGATTCGCCCATGGCCGTCATGACGCCGATCGTCTGCCCCCGGGCAGACAGTCCAAGGGCTTTGCCTGCGTTGATGATCAGGGCCGCGTTCTTGAGCTGTTCGCCCTCGTAGCCGGCGACAGCGACTTTGGGCAGCTGGCTTGCGTCAACGCTGACGCTGGATCCGGTCGGTGAGCAGACGTCGGCCGCGGCCTGGGAGCTCCCGCCGAACAGGATGATGGACAGTACCAAGCCGACGGGCGCGAGGACGGCGCCGGCGACCAGCGCGGGCGCGCTCGTTCGTGATTGCATGTGTCCCCCTCACATCTGCTCGTCGGCTGCTTCGCCCTAGGGCTGGTCCTCGTCGTTCACTTCTGGTGTCTGGCCCTTCCTGAGCGTGTTCCGGTTCTCCCAGACCCAGTCCTTGACTTGATCTCTGGCGATCAACCATGTCTTCTCGACTTGGTAAGCAGGAATCACTCCGGTTTGGAGCCAGCGGTAGACGGTGTTTCGGGACAACCCGAAGATCTCTTCGAGGTCCTGAGGCGTAAGACGCTCCGGGTACTTGGCGAAGAGTGCTTCCAGGTACTTGGGGTCCACGCTCAGTCCGTCCCACCGCATAGAGCCATCGTAGACCACAAATTGGTACTGTGATGTACTAGAAGTGACTGAAAGGTACTAAACCTGTTGTTTGCGGTCACTTTTGGCCTTTCGTGTCGGATGGTACCGATACGATCTTTGCGGACATTAGTAGGGGATGTGAAATGCCGGTCTCAAAGAATCGCTGGGTGACGCTCGGCGCAGAAGCTATCGACGAACCCGTTCCGGCCATCCCGGAAGAGCCGCCTTTCATCCCTACGGGGGCGACGAGGCCACAGCTGAGCGTTCCTCAGCCGGACCAGGCGGACCGGCTTCCCCGAAGGAACGTTGCGGGGAAGGAACCGAGCTTTTGGTGGCTTGGCGTCCACGGCGGCGCGGGCGAAACGTCGCTTGCACGCCTGGACAAGAGAACCAAAGCCGCCGAGCATCAGTGGCCTTTGACGGCAGCCGGATCCGTGATCGTCCTGGTTGCCAAGTCCAATGTCCCTAGCCTTCGTGCAGCACGGCTGGCTGCAACTGAATGGGCTTCCGGTTCTCTTCCCGGGATCCACGTCGCCGGCCTCGTGGTCATGGCTGACGCTCCCGGACGGCTCCCCAAAGAGATCCGCGACTTCGCTCGCGTCGTCGGCGGGGGAGTGCCCCACATGTGGCATTTCCCGTGGGTGGACGCATGGCGTTACGGCCATGACGTCGCCGCCGAGGAACTTTCCAAAGAAGCCCGCATCACCCTTGAACAGGTCCACATCGCAGTTACAGCCACCGCCGGACTCCCGGCCAAATAGAAAGTAGAAGCTGAATGTTGTTCTCCAAGGCCATGGAATGGTCAAGCTTTGCCATCACCGAGATACCGAACCCGGGCACAGGTGAGGCACCTCCCGGCTCTGAAGGTTTGTTGACGATCCTCAAATGGGTCGCATGGATCGTCTTCGGCCTGGCCGTGGCGGGCATCCTGATCACAGCCGGAACGATGATGATCAATAACCGACGCGGAGAGGGCGGCGAGCATGCCGGCCGTCTGGCATGGGTCCTCGGCGGGTGCATCCTGGCAGCCTCCGCAGGCGGCGTCGTAGGCGCCCTGGTCTAAGGAGCTTCAGCCGTGACTGAACCGACAGTGAACGAAGACCAGAATCCGCTGACCAAACCTAAGTTCATCATCTCGGCCGTTGTCGTGGCGATCATTGTCGCGCTCGGGGTAATCCTGGCCCTGGTGCCCAGAGGCGGCGGAACGGCGTCCCCTGAACCGAGCACCACCAGCACGAGCGCCAGCAGCGGCCAACCTACCGCGACGTCGGCGGCCAGCGTGTGCGGCCTGCCATCCGGTGACCAGGCCAAGCCGGCCACTACACCCGCCGACACCAAGTGGGAATTGGTCGGCAAGATCGCCGCACCAACATCGCCCACGCAGTTCGGCCCCGGCAAGACCGAAGCCAACGGCCTCCGCTCCTGCTTCGCACACTCACCCATGGGAGCCCTGTACGCCGCGTCGAACGTCGCCGTACTGTCCGCCACGGGGAAGGCTCGGCTGGTTTATGAGGAGCTAGCAGTCCCTGGACCCGAACGCGATGCACTGCTGAATCAGCCTGAGCCGCAAACGACATCAGCTGTGACAGCGCAGATCGCCGGCTTCCAGATCCGCTCGTATGACCCCGATCGAGCCGTGATCGTCATTGCTGCAAAGGGCAGCAACGGTGCGCTGGTTTCCGTTCCTGTTCCGCTCCAGTGGCACAGCGGCGACTGGAAGGTTGTTGTTCCCGCAACCGGCAGCACGGGCGGAGGACAGATAAGTGACTTGTCCGGGTACATTCCCTGGTCTGGTGTCTGATGGCCTGCGAAGGATGGGACGCCTTCAGCATCGGTTGCCATGCAGGCGCGGCCTTAGAGGACGTCGCCAATGATGCCGTCAAGAACATGGCGAAAGCTATTGCCGATGCCGTTGGACAAACAGTCCAAACACTCGGGACATTTTGGGTGAACGTGGGAACTCCCGCTCTCACCGCGGCCCCGGGAGGGTCTACCGCGAGTGACCCGGTGTTGTTCCTGCAGAACAGTCTCTACTTCTGGACGGCTTCCCTGGCTGTGATGTCTGTCCTCGTGGGTGCAGCCAAGATGACGATTGAGCGCAGGGGTGCACCCTTGCGGGATCTGGTGCGTTCGCTGGCGACCCTGATCGTCGTCTCCGGCGCCGGTGTGGCAGCAGTGGGACTGCTGACGGTCACGGCGGATCAGTTCTCTGCTTGGATCATCACTAATTCCACGAATGGGACCTCGTTCAACGAGAACATCACGGCACTGTTGGCGCTTTCGGCGACCAGCCCGATCGGGTCGATCATGATCATTCTCCTGGGGCTGATTGCGATTCTGGCCTCCGTAATGCAGATCGTGCTCATGATCGTTCGTGGCGGCCTTCTCGTGGTTCTGACGGGGATCTTCCCTACGGCTGCAGCTTTCAGCAACACCGAGGCGGGCAGGGGTTGGTTCCAGAAGTGCACAGCTTGGTTGATCGCTTTCATTCTCTACAAGCCCGCGGCCGCCATTATCTACGCGACGGCCTTCCAGCTCAGTGGCAGCAAGATCTTCGGGAACGTTGGTGATGGCAAGGACTTCGGCTCCGCGCTCCTGGCAACGGTCACCGGGCTGGCTTTGATGATCATTGCTTTGTTCGCCATGCCGGCCCTCATGCGGTTCGTCACCCCGATGGTTGGTGCTGTTGCCGGCGGCGGTGGCGGTCTGGCAGCAGGGACGGTCGGCGCACTGGCTTCCGGCGCAATCAGCATGGGCAGCGCCGGACGCGGCGGCGGATCATCCACCGGCTCGACCACAACCAGCAGCACCTCGAGCCAAAGCCCTGGATCCCAGGGTCCCTCGGGCACTGGCAGCCAGGGAGCGGCAGGAACGTCCGGCACAGCGGGGAAGACAGGTACCCGGAGCGCCGGAGCCACTGGCGCGGCAGCATCTACCGGTACCGGAAGTGCTGCTGCAGGCAGCGGAGCAGCGGCCAGCGGTGGCGCTGCGGCCGCGGGAGCGGGCGCGGGCGGTGTCGCCGTACTGGCAGCACAAAAGGGCGTTGAAGCAGGCCAGGCCGCTTCCGGTGCCATCAAAGACATGAGCGAAGAATCCACGGGGGGTGCCTGAGATGGCAGCGATCGAGAACACATACAGGGAACCGACCTACGGCAACTGGCGGCGTCCGCGCAAAGCGGGCATCGGCACCCTTGGTGGACTGGCAACAGCCGGTTTGTTTGTTGGCCTCATCATCACGGTGATCTGTCTCTTTGTCGGCGGCTGGTTCGCCGGGCTCGTTGCTCTGTTCATTCTTGGGCTGGCGCTGGCCGTCGTCTCGGTGACCGACAAGCACAACAAGTCCGTAGGGGAGCGGGTTTTCGCCCGGCTGGCGTTCCGCTCAGCACGGCGCAAGAAGGCCAACATCTACCGCTCCGGTCCGTTGGGACTGACGCCTTGGGGCGAGTTCCAGCTGCCGGGGATCTCTGCCGGTTCCAAACTGTACGAGTTCACGGACTCCTACGGCCGTCCGTTCGCGCTGATCCACCTTCCTTCCACCGCGCACTACACCGTTGTCTTCGGCACCCAGCCTGACGGGGCGTCCTTGGTAGATCCTGAACAGGTCGATGCCTGGGTGGCTAACTGGGGCGGCTGGCTGGCCTCGTTGTCGAATGAGCCAGCTGTCGTGGCTGCATCCGTCACGGTCGAAACCGCACCCGATTCCGGGGCGCGGCTGCGCCGGGAAGTTGAATCGAACATCCATGACGATGCCCCGGCCATTGCCAAGGCCATGCTCCGGGAGGCCTTGGAGACCTATCCGCAGGGATCGGCCACGATCCGTGCCTGGGTCGCGCTGACGTTCAGCGCCGCTGCCCGGGCCGGCGGCAAGCGACGCACGGCAGAAGAGATCGCTAGGGATCTCGCGTCACGGCTTCCCAGCCTGACCGAGCGTCTGGAATCCACCGGCGCCGGCGCGTGCGCGCCGTTGAACGCTCAGGAACTGTGTGAGGTCGTTCGCGTCGCGTACGACCCTGCAGCGGCCCGGCTCATTGATGAAGCCCACTATCAGGGCACACCCGTTGATTTGGACTGGGGCGACGTCGGACCGTCCGCCCATCAAGCCGACTGGGACGGCTACCGCCACGATTCCGGGCACTCTGTGTCCTGGTCAATGACGGGCGCACCCCGCGGCCACATTCTGGCATCAGCGCTGGCCCGCCTGGTGGCACCGCACGGGGAGATCGACCGCAAGCGCGTCACCTTGCTGTACCGGCCGATCGAAGCCGGCCGCGCGGCCGCCATCGTGGAGTCGGACCAAACAAGCGCATTGACCCGGGCCTCCTCGACCAACCGGCCCACCGCCCGCGCCCTGGTCGATGCGCGCGCGGCGCAGGCCACCGCAGCGGAGGAAGCCAAGGGTGCCGGGCTGGTCAACTTCGGCATGGTGGTCACGGCCACGGTGCTGTCCGCCCGTGACCTTGAGGACGCCGTGGCCGTTGTGGAAGGCAACCTCGGCCCGTCGGCACGTCTGCTGTTGCGGCGCGCTTACGGCTCGCAGGATTCTGCCTTTGCCGCGTCCCTGCCGCTGGGGCTGGTCCTGCCCAAGCACTTGAAGGTTCCCGAAGAGATCCGCGAGGCCATGTGATGTTCGGCAGCAAGACGAAGCACCAGCGCACACATGCCCCGGCCACGAAGCTCGCGGCCGGGGCAGCCCGCCGCCCGGGTCTGCGGGGCTGGCGCGGCCGCGGACAGGGCGAAGCTGTCTACGTCACCGCAGCCGAGGAATGGCGCGGAACCTCGGTCCAGGTCTGCGGTCTCTGGCCGTTCGTGGGCGGCTCCGGCACCCCGATCCTGGGAGTGCCGATCGGCGTTCACACCGACACCGGAGCGCCCTTCGGCGCCGATCCGATCAGCTGGTTTATGCACGGAATGATCAACAACCCCTCCATGTTTGTCCTCGGCCTGCCGCACTACGGCAAGTCCACCCTGGTCCGGCACATCGTCCTGGGCCTGGCAGGCCGTGGCATCAACCCGTTGATCCTTGGTGACCTGAAGCCGGATTACGTTGACCTGATCGAAGCCCTTGGCGGGCAGGTCATCAGCCTGGGTCCCGGACGCGGCCACTTGAACGTCCTGGACCCCGGCGAAGCCACGGGAGCCGCCGTCAGGCTGCTCGCCTCGGCCGAGGAACACCGGGCCAAAGCAAACCGGACCCTGAATGATCCAGATGGCGACCCGTCCGCGGCCGCGCCCCTGCTCGCTGCAGCGGTGAAGGCGGAGAAGCTGGCCGAACAGCTGATGGCCGACTCCCACAACCGGCGCCTGAACATGATTACGGCGCTGATCACCATCGTGCGGAACGCCAAGCCCAGCGCGCACGAGGAATCCCTGATTGACCGGGCACTGCACATCCTGGACGAGCGCTTGGACCGCGTTCCCCTGATCGGGGATCTGATCGAGGTCATCAAAGACGCACCCGACGAGCTGCGGGCCATTGCCTTGGACCGCGGCGATATGAGCCGTTACCTCGACGCGACCGACCAACTGCGCCAGTCGCTGTACTCCCTCGACGGCTCGGGCCGGTTCTCGGACATGTTCTCCCAGCCCACCGATCAGCCGATGGACCTGACCAAACCCGTGGTCTTCGACCTGTCAGGGATCTCCGACACGCAGAGGGACATCCAAGCGGCCTGCCTGCTGGCCTGCTGGTCAACCGGGTTCGCCACCGTCCAGGTGGCCCACACCCTGGCCGACGCCGGCCTGGAACCGCGCCGGAACTACTTCGTCGTCATGGACGAACTGTGG
Source organism: Pseudarthrobacter sp. fls2-241-R2A-168 (assembly GCF_030209335.1). Lineage (NCBI taxonomy): Bacteria > Bacillati > Actinomycetota > Actinomycetes > Micrococcales > Micrococcaceae > Pseudarthrobacter > Pseudarthrobacter sp. fls2-241-R2A-168. The sequence goes on along the minus strand of NZ_JARVSG010000017.1, from coordinate 65,484 downwards.
CGGGCCCTTCGCTCCGGTGAAGGCATGGTAGACCGGGTCGACTCGCTCACCCGGCTGAACCGTACCGAAGGTGTTGGGCAAGCCATGATCACGCACACCATGAGCGACCTCGAAGCCCTGCCCACCGAATCCGAACGGATGAAAGCCCGCGGATTCGTCGAACGCTCCGGCATGGTCGTCTGCGGCGCACTCCCCGGAGCCGAAATGGAAAAACTCAACAAAGCCGTCACCCTCTCCCGCGCCGAGCAAGCCCGCCTCATCTCATGGGCCGACCCCGGGTCATGGACCGACGCCGGCGGATCCCGCAAACGCGTCCGCCCGGGCCTGGGCAAATTCCTCTTCAAAGTCGGCGGCCGCCCCGGCATTCCGGTCGCACTCAAACTGACCAGGGTCGAGGAATCACTGCACGACACGAACAAGCGCTGGCACGATCAAGGGAAGCCATGAAACTTCGCCGCAGGAGCCCTGTAATTAGGAAAAGCAGGGCTCTTAACAAGGATCGGGCCCTTGTCGTTCAAATCGAAGTCGATCCTCCACCCAAGACCGCACATCCAGCGGCCCCGCTGTGGGCACGTGTTACAGCAAGCGTGACCTTGTCTGGTTTAGCCTTCCTGGGATTGTTCACTTGGTTCACCTCTATATCCGCTTCACCTGACCAACCAGCAACTGACCAAAAGATACTGATCTTCACGGATAGACCTGGGGTACCCCTGCAGGCGAGTATTGATTTCAGCGAGACCGTCACCCGTTCCGGCGAGAAGTTCAACATGGTCTTGTTCCTACTGACCGTAGATGCGAGCTATCAGGGCGACTCTGTTGGGGTCAGCATTGCCTTCCAAGGTGAAGGCTTCCGACGCCCTAACCAGCGCGTGGTTCCCCCTATTGGGAATTGCAGTTTAGAAGCTGATATCTATGAGCCCGAAGGTATCTCTCCCACGTGCACCGACAGCGAGACTTTGAATCCTTTCCGAGCGGAGCGATACCAAGTGGTCTCTGCAACCCTGAACGGCACCGGTAACCCTATGCGTTTTACTCTGACGGCGCAGTCCACTGACGGCTGGTCATCGTCCGGCTTCTCCAGGACAGCTTTTCACCTTCCCCAAGTGGGCACGGGTTACGGAGAACCGGAATCGCTGTCACCTGAAGAGAACAACATAGGCCCCACACAGCTATTTCATCCGGATGTGACGGCGCTAGACGTTACTTACCGTCCGCTAACCTCTGACGAAAAAATTGAAATTGTTTCACCTCAACCCCAAGACTCCGATGCCTTGCACTGGAGCAAAGCAGGCAACGGATCCTTTTCGGCGCACGGGTCAACAGTCGTCCTAGGCAGGCAGGAGCAACAAAGCAACCAGACCTTCCTAATCGGCGTTCTGGCCGGCTTAGTCCCCCTTGTTGGCAGTTGGATCTATAAACAGCTGGGGCAGCCGCTTCCATTCCGGCGCCGCAGCATTCAACGATAAGGAGAAGAGCCGTGGGTTCACCCAATAACAGGAAACGCTCACAACTCGACGGTGAGACGTTACTGCTATGGATCTTCATTACGGTCGTAGTGCTCGGTGTCGGCTCGGTCGCCGGCGCCGTGCATATGGGGTCGATCCTGTCTGGTGACGGCCAGGCACTGCCGGCGAACCCGTTTGAACTTGTCTTCGGCCTGATCTCCCAGAAGGTCACGTGGCCGGCGGCGGCCACGTGGGTACTGATCGGTTTCGGGGTCCTCATTGTCGTCGTGGCCGTTCTGGTGGTTCGTGCAGTGCTGCGGAAACGGTCGAAGCGGTCGCGCGTGGACGCCGCCGCCCAGCACATGGCCAAGGGCCGCGACCTGCGCGCGCTGAGCCTGCGCGGAGCCACGGCCACGGCCGAACGCCTCGGCGTGAAAGGCTCTCCCGGCGTCCCGGTCGGTAAGACCGTCCTGGGCGGACAAATGGTCTACGGATCCTGGGAAGACATGCACATCGATATCTGGGGACCCCGAACGGGCAAGACGACATCCCGGGCGATCCCTGCGATCCTTGCCGCCCCGGGAGCAGCTTTGGTGACCTCGAACAAGCGGGACATCGTGGACGGAACACGCGACGTCCGCGCAGCTGAGGGCCCGGTGTGGGTCTTCGATCCGCAGTCCATCGCACTCGAGGAACCTTCTTGGTGGTGGAACCCCCTGTCCTACGTCACTGATGAAGTGAAAGCGGCACGCCTTGCCGACCACTTCGCCGCCGGTTCCCGCGGCCCGGACGCCAAAACGGACGCCTACTTCGACCCAGCCGGCCAGGATCTCCTCGCCGGGCTCCTGCTTGCCGCCGCCCTCGACAGCCGCCCGATCACGCAGGTCCACACCTGGCTGACCCGCCCCGCTGACGACGAAGCGGTGGACATCCTCAAAGCCCACGGCTTCACCCAGACCTCAAACGCCGTCGGCGGCGTCATCAACGCACCCGAAAAGCAACGCGGCGGCGTGTACGGCACAGCGCTGCAGATGGCGTCCTGCCTCACCAACCGCCAAGTGGCACGCTGGGTGACGCCTCAAGGCGACGACGATCGTCGTCCCCAGTTCGACCCGGCAGCATTCGTCCGCTCCAAGGGCACGCTGTACAGCCTGTCCAAGGAAGGCAAAGGCACCGCCGGGCCGCTGGTCACGGCGCTGACCGTGGCCACGGTCGAGGCTGCCGAAGAACTCGCCGTCCACTCACCCGGAGGACGGCTGGCCACACCCATGGTCGGTGTTCTGGACGAGGCAGCCAACGTCTGCCGCTGGCGCGAACTGCCGAACCTGTACAGCCACTACGGCTCCCGGGGCATCGTCCTGATGACCATCCTCCAGTCCTGGTCCCAGGGCGTGGAAGTGTGGGGCCGCGAGGGCATGCGCAAGCTCTGGTCCGCCTCCAACATCAAGGTCTACGGCGGCGGTGTCGCCGAGGCCGAGTTCCTGAACGAACTCGCCCAGCTCGTTGGCGAATACCGGTATTCCAACATGACCAGAAGCCGCTCCAAACAAGGCACCTCCTACAGCCACGACGACGACCGCAAAGAACGCACCCTTGACGTGTCCGACCTGGCCGCGTTCCCGCGCGGCCGCGCCATCATGTTCGCCTCCGGCGCCCCAGCTGCACTGCTGGAGACCGTGCCTTGGATGAGCGGTCCTCAGGCTGATGCGGTGCGGGCCTCCATCGCCGCACACGACCCCGCGAACAAGCCCACGGCCGCAACTGCCGGGAACCGGTGGATAGCCGCGGGTGCCGCTAATGAGTGAAGGCCTGGGGGAGTGGGACGACGAGCTGGAGGACACTGCAGCAGCCACGCAGCCGGCCGAGAAGGACTCGGACGCCCCGCAGCTGTTCTACCCGAACGTGGCTGAATTCGTCAGCAACAAGCTGGCCACCAGCTACCGCCGGCAGCTCAACGTGCAGGGCGGGGTGACCTGGTGCCCGCAATGGTGGAAACACGCCGAAGCGATCAGCCGCCTCGAAGCGCTCTGGCGCGCCTGGGAATTCCTGCGCCTGGATGGCACCACAGGGATGAGCGTGTGGTGGCGCGACCACGCAGACCACCACATGTCCGTCCTGCTCGCAACAGATGGGCCGTTCAAGGGCTGCACCCCCGACGACGGCCACCGCTCCAAACTCGGCCCTCTACCCTGCGAAGAACCGCCTCCAGGGTTGTTCTAAACCACTGCTGTCAGCCAACGCTCAAAGGTGACCGCGCAGGCTGTACATAGTTGGGGTCAATCCGGGTTATCCACGGCTGTAAACCGGGAGCCATCGGGAAAGCTCCCTCAGCAGCAGTAGCGGTGGATAACCCATCAGGATTGTCCCCGGCTGTGGGCAGCGGCTCGGAGTGCTGCAATTCTTTGGCCCTTCGTCCCAGGGGTAGGCTCCTTTCATGGCTGACCGCAGTGGGATCGAATGGACGGAATCAACTTGGAACCCAGTAACTGGGTGTGACAAGGTGTCGTCTGGCTGTGAAAACTGCTATGCGCTTACTCTTTCTAAGCGACTCAAGGCAATGGGGAATCACAAGTACCAAGCCGACGGAGACCCGCGTACGTCTGGCCCTGGCTTCGGACTTACTCTCCATCCCGACTCCCTTGACATCCCACGGAAGTGGCGGTCCCCGAGGGTGATTTTCGTTAACTCCATGTCTGACTTATTTCACGCACGGGTACCCCGATCCTTCGTTAAGGATGTTTTCGACGTGATGCGAGATACTCCTCAGCACACGTATCAGGTTCTAACTAAGCGCAGTTTAAGAATGCGTCGCATGGCCGATTCGTTGGATTGGCCCAGCAATCTTTGGATGGGCGTCTCCGTTGAAGACGGTTCACAGTTGGCCCGCGTAGATCACCTCCGCGATGTTCCGTCCGCAGTCCGATTCCTATCCTGTGAACCCCTACTTGGTTCTCTTGCTGGCCTAGATCTCACCAGCATCGATTGGGTAATAGCGGGTGGGGAGTCGGGTATCAATGCTCGGCCGATGCGACTGGAATGGGCGCGGGAGATACGAGATATTTGTCTGGCGCGTGAAACTCCTTTCTTTTTCAAGCAGTGGGGTGGCCGGACGCCTAAGACGTTGGGTAGATCCCTGGACGGCCGTACATGGGATGAGATGCCTGAGAGAGAAGTGGCGTGATCAACATAAATGGGGGAATAGTGTGACCGATAAGAACGCGGAGTCCAATCTCGAAGCCAACCTAATGGAATCGGTCGTTTTTCACACGGCTAAGCAATCCCCGGCCGTACTGAAGCATGCTGTCCTGGAAACGTATCTACCTCCATTCATTGGCAAGACTGGATCAACATCTTCGGGTGGGGCCATCGCATTCGTTGATGGATACGCGGGGCCCGGCCGATATCTGGACGGGCAAGAGGGTTCAGGCTCCCTAGTTCTTCGCAAAGGGAATGAATCCCGATCGATCGGGAGTGGCCGTACACTGCACTGCTTCTTTGTCGAGCAGGATGGGCCTACCGTGCAGCGTTTGGCAGAAACCGTTGCCAGCGAATCTGAGGGTTTGCCTGTGGAAGTTTTCGCCGAGGCAGCAGCATCGGCCCTTCCCAAAATCCTCGATCGAACACGCGACTTTCCAACGCTTTTTTACTTGGATCCCTGCGGACTGCTCATTCCCTTCGAGCAAATGTCCCCGCTTTTTGAACGCCCTGGGGGTTTAGGGGCTCCTGCAACAGAAGTGCTTCTCAACTTTTCTGCAACGACTCTGCGCAGAGTGGCCGGTCACCTGTCGAGCCCCAACCGGGTAGAGAGAACACTCACTCGTATGGATGAGGTCTGCGGCGGGGCGTGGTGGCGTCAAGTTTGGCTGGATGCTTTGCCTGATAAGGCTGCAGCAGAAGCGGCCGTAGTCGCTGGTTACGCTTCCCGCATGAGCGCCGCTGCCGGAGGTGCTGGCGTTTGGACTATTGATGTTAGACGGAAGCCCGGCCATATGCCGCTTTACTATCTAATTTTTGCATCTCGTCATCCAGATGGTTTGGTACTTTTCGGCGAGAGCACGTCATTGGCTTTGGGAAAATGGCGAGAGTACCTTGCCCGTCTGGACGCACAAGACAGCCTGTTCGCTTTTGGTGATGCCTGGGTGGAGGACTTTAAACGTGCGGAAGCAGAACTGGAGAAAGCCTGGGTCCAGGACATCACCCTCAATCTGGAAGCCTTGCTGTCAGAAGGACGATCTTTCAAGGTCTTGATGAGGTACAACGAAGTGTTCGGGGAACATGTTGGTGTGGCACGTGGAAAGCATCTTCGCGCCGCATGGAAGGATTTATTGAAGAGGGGGGTAGTTCGAAATTCCCCAGTTGGAGTCAAGGACATTTTTAGGCATCCAATAGAACCTGCCGAGCCAGCACCTACCACCCTGAAGTTCGCAGATGTATAGAAGGGACCGTTTACCTCCGCCGCCGGTGTTTCCACGTAGTGACCTCTACAGAGCCGCCTCTCTCGCACGGCGCCCGCTGCCCCCTGACGGGACGGATGTTCTGAAGTGACGGATGTATATGACCGCGTAAGCGCAGTCTTTGAAATTAGCGCGGAGTTTCTCAGGGAACCTGCCGACCTTCCATCTGACAGTCTCTTCGGCAGGGATGCAGCCCTTGTGAGTTTTCGAACATACGATATCGTTCGCACGCAATGGTCGACCGGGGTAAAGAATCTTAGGGTCGCAGCCGACATGTCCGGGGCCGCGCCAGCAGTCCACCTTGGGCTGCACCTTGTTGCACTTCGATCAGCGCTCCTCTGTACAGCCAGGGCGTTGTGGATTCTCTCCTCCTTTGAACCCGAGGAGCGGGTAGCCCGAGCCGCTTGCACAGTAATGGCGGACCGGCGGCGAGGCCGTGCAGCATTGCAAGCTGCTGGCGAAGCATCACATGAGCCCGGCCTCTTGAAAGTCGCAGACCGATTCGAAGAGGCTCGGAGGAAGATAGAAGAAGAGCTGCAGAGGGCTGGGATCTCGCCCGTCAGATCCCCTACCGAAACACAACTTGTCAACCACCTTGGTGAGAAGGTGGACGACTACTATGGCGAAGACGGCCGATCAAAACAAGATGCACTGGTCCTGTGGAGTGCCTCCAGTAGTCTCTCCCATGGGGAGAGGTGGTTCTCGGATCTCGGTAAATCCATGGCTGAGACAGTCACCAAACGCTCATTGGATGTTGTCTGCAGTGGCTTGAACCTTGTATGGCAGGACTCGCTCGCTGGACTCGCCACTGGTATCCGCTTTCCTTGGTTCCCGGCCAAGAAGCCCGATCCATCCGGCTGAGCTACGGAGGGAGATTCTGCCCTGGTGTCTTCTGAAAGTGTCAGGTTGGCATCTCAGAGTCCCTCTGACCATTGTCAGCAAAAGAGCTAATGGACCTTAATCTGACGGCAGTTGCGCAAGTCCTTGACGTCAGGTTTGGGTGTACGCAACTGCACGCCCGGCGCGGGTGAGGTATGCTCTCACCGGCGGTGCCGGGTTGGCTGTGGCTACGGGGGGAGCAGACGAAATGCAGTGCCCGTCGAGGATCGCCAAGCTTGCGGTCTCGCCCAGGCTTGGACGGTTGTAGCTAGCGTTGGCCGCGCGGCCGCTTTGATACCGATTGCAGCCTCTCTACGTCCGATGAGGCCAAGGTCAAGAGCATAGCTTCGGTTGCCGAGTGGTTGGGTAACCGCGGTTTGCGAGTGTACGGAGCAGCCGGTGAGTGCCAGCCGGGCTTATCCCTAGCTTTTAGAAACATCGGTCAGTTTCGCTACACCCCTGACGGGGCAATGTATTTGACGTTGTGAGCGCGCGCTCTGGACGGTTTGCACGTACTGGATCGGATGTCTTTCATTTGTGCGGTAAGAACTGGGAATTTCGCCCGGCTTCTCAGTGCTATCAAAAGCGGCGACCCGCTGCCTCGCTACGTCGGGATTAAGGCCTACTTCCACTCCTCGTATGTGGTTCCGTAAGGTACCGATTCGCAGAGGCCTGCCGTGTACAGGCCTATTGATCTCCTTGTCACTCTGATACCCACGCGTCTGGTCATTGCAGCAGGTTTGAGAAATTCAACGGCGTGATTCAGAGCATCGGAGAGCTGCCTTCTGCTGGGGACCTGTATCTGTATCGGTCCTGAGGACGGTATATTCATCTTTTTTCCTTGTCTGAATGTGTTGATGCGATTCGAAGTATCACGGGTGGTTCCCAGGGCCCAGCTGCATCGCTCGGCGTGGTCTTGGCCTGGCGGCTTAGTACGTGCTGATGTGGCCTCGGGAGTTCGGAGGCATGGTTGTTTCAAGGAAACATGGGATGCACGGGGCGTGGTTGAGACCGGAGGAGCCGGTAAACGTACCGAGGCCCGGAAGCATGGGCCTCGGTATCGTCTAAGGGGGAGCGGCCCCCTTCTTAAAGTTCCCCGACTGTCGGTGGTTGCCTGGGCAGTTAAACGGGTTCGTGTTTCTTGGAATGAATAGAGGGAAAAGCATGGATCTGAGTTCTGTGCTGAGATCCCCCGGCGGGACCTGCAGGAGATCGGACCTCAGTACGAGAGAAGCTGTTGCGGCAGCTGAGTCCTTTGTCTACTTCCCGAGAAAGACTCCATTGCGCTGTTTAGCGAGGACATACAGCGCCACGCTTATCGCGCAGAGGGCGGCGACGTAGACAGGGAATAGTCCACGAAGCCCCTGCTGCTGGAGCCATACCAGCACGAAGGACGAGGTGCCCCCGAAAAGGGCTGCACGCACTCCGAACCCAAGCCCAGCCCCCGTAGCCCTGCAGAATTGGGGAAGCAGTGAACTTGCGACCACGTTGAACGAGGTGAGGTTGAACAGGAGCACGATTGCGCCACCGAACATGACTCCTGCGAAGGCACCGATGCCGGGCGACGTGTAGAACAGGGTGATGAAAACGCAGGGGATCGCTGCGAGACGTGCCAGAATGAACCATCGTGACAGGGCCCATTTGTCGAGAAAGCGGCTAAGGATTAGAGCGCCGATGGTGAGAATGACGCTGAGTCCTGTTGTGATGGCGAAGACAGCGGTGGGGTCTTCCTTGAATGTGCCGGTGGCCAAGCTAGGCAGACCTGCGGTCCAGGAATAGTTGTAGGCCTGGACCGCGCCGACGATAAAGATCATCGCGAGGATGATGAGCCAGTACTTGCGCAGTCCATGCCACACGCCCGGAGAACCTGTGGGGTCAGCATCAGTCGACGTCGAACCCGGTTTTGCGTCTGCATGCAGAGTTTCGGGAAGTGTGCGCCGGAGCCACATCACAACGAAGCCGAGCAGTCCGCCCAGGATGAAGGGAAAGCGCCACCCGAATGCTCCCATCCCTGCCGCTCCCAGGAGTGCGCTGCAGAGAAAGCTGGAGAGCGGGGCCAACAGATCCTCCCATAATCGTTGCCGGCCCAGGAGGTGGAAGGGTCCGAACTATGAGTTGCCTCTCTACCATGTCACCCGCTGCTGGGTTATGCCGTATGGAACGGCGTCACTGATGCTAACGGTGAATTGGCCTGGTGCTTCATGAGTAACGAGAATTCCGCAACAACGAGCGGTCATGGCTCTTTCTTGAGCGAGGGCAAGGGCCTCCGTGAGTTCGCGTTCGAGGGCCTCTGCGTCAGAAGCTATAACTCTGAGCGGTTCCCGTAGTTTTGTGTCGTTCATTTCATCTCCTGGTAAACACCAATGCCGACTGGTTGGCTGCGTGGCGTGGCTGGGCCCCGCATCGATTTAGTTGCTTGCGTGTGGCGACCCGAAGTGGCACTGCAGGATCATAGTGGACAGATCGGAGCAACAAGCGGATAAGAGCTGTTATTGGTTCTCAAACTGCTGCTTCGGGCGTATTTCGTGGACTTTTCAATGTGAATCCTGAGGGGTAGTATCACGCCCATCAGCCGAGACACTACCCCTCAGTACGGCGCTTTCGAAGCCTCACAAGTAGCCAGGGTCGTACGTCAGTGCAGGGAAGAATCATCGGGCGTGGTCTCGTAGAGCCAAATCTCCATCTATAAAACTAGGCAGTGGAGGGTTTGGGGAGCCAACTTCGCCATAAAATCCAGAAGATTCGCCTAGGGCAACTGTCATCCCTAATAGGCTTACCCCCCAGTTGGCAGCCATTGGCTCGAGAGCCTAACCTCGACGTTCACGAAGGCATCCAGCCGAGTGAATTCATTTGCTGGTACAGAACAGTTCTAACCCATCATCCTTATGAAAAAGTCTGCGTTCTCCCAAACTCACGACGACCCAGACGACATCCCCATTTTCGGAAGCTAATTCCACATCTCCTCGTTCAATAGGAATGCCGTCCAGGCAAACTTCTACGGTGTCACCCGATGACACTTGGTCCCACCTCTTCTGGTCAACGACACCTTTGGGAATTTCCATCGAATCTCTCTTACATATGGCTGACACTGAGCGGTCATTCGATGAGTCACCGGAACTCAATCCGGGACCTCAGACCTAGGGCTTTCAGGAGGTTTCAAGGCACTGCTCACTGACTCGATAAGCATGTGCTCCATTGGATTGTGCTACCCATCTTGAAAGCGGCGGTTCGACCACCAGCTTCCCAGTAGTAAATTCTGCCCCATCTCCAACTCGGCGTTCCGAATGGAACCCAAAAGCCGGGGGCCCGATGCAACCATGCTTTAAAGGACACGGGAATCGGCCGCATTTTGAACCATTAGTCGTATCTATGACATGCCAGGGGTCTGACGGCGATTAGGTCTCACTCGGAAAACCGGGAGGTTGAAGTTGAGCAGGTGGAACTGGCCGCCCGGGCCAGGCAGTTGACCATCTTCTGCGATCTTTTTAAGGTGATTATGGCGCAAGAAGGGGTGCCAGATTTGGCGCTGGCCGTTGGTAGATCTCGGCCCTTCCACTCGTGATACCAGGCGCGATTACTTTGCCATCGTGGACGACGAGACGTCCCGATGCGATGACGGAGTCGATGACTAGTGACTTGGCATCGAGCAGTAGCAGATCCGCGTCAGCTCCCTTGAAGATACGCCCCTTGTATGGCCATTCCTGGAGTTCAGCCACGTTGGTCGAGGTCATGCGCACGGCCAGCTCGATTGGAAGTCCATGCATATTAATCAAGTTCGTAAACACTTCATGGATTCTGGGAGGGACAAGCCTGACGAGCGTTTGCACACGCCGGTACTCATCTAGGTACGCCTCATTTCCGCCTGCATCGGAACTGACCGTGATTTGTCGTTCTGATATCCCGCCAGCGAGGATTTTCATGACGGATGTAGCAGGATCCAGTTCAGACCCGAAACCGCTAGCATCAGGCATTCCTGCTGTGACGTCGGCATAAGCCCCCGTACCGCAGAGTTCGATTGTCTGGTTGAGGAGGTCCTCGTTCCAGTTGCAGTGTGTTATTTGAAAGTGGCCACCAACAGATCTGGAGGCACCGTGACGGGAGGTTTCGTCTACACCCCTAAAATCGTATCGGGCAATAACTTCGGATACGACTGAGAGCCCGCCGGGCAAGACGCCCGCGTGCACGTGGACCGCACCGATTTTGCCAGACATCTGAGCACCAGAGAGTACTTGCCATAGCAATCTGTGCAGCTCATCAGGTGTCCACGGAGGCGCGAGGAAGTCACCTATAGCTATTTTGCTGCCGATGATCTCGGGAACCAGGAACAAGTCTCTGGCGATGTTGCCTGTTAACGCGGTCGGAGGGTTGTTGAAGCCATTATTCCAAAGGAAGGTGCTCAGTCCTTCAGCCGTCAGCCCGCGCGCCTTTTGAAGTAATGCCTCGTATGAACGAGACATGTAGTCGGCTCCTTGACAAGCGATCGCCGTGGTCACGCCTGACGATACAATCTCGCCAAAGCCGAACTCCGGCTCCCTCGATATCGGGCCCGCACCAATGCTACCGCCACCTGTTATGTGCAGATGAGAGTCGATGAAACCTGGTACCACAACCATGCCACGTCCGTCGATCTCAGTGGCCGTCCGGCCGTCTAGCTCGAGGGTGTCACCGATAGCAGCGATCCGGCCGTGCTCCACGAGCACATCACGCTGTCCGAGCGGCTCGGGGGCATAAACCTCGGCACCTCGGATGCAAATCAGGGGCGCTTCATGATCAAAGTAAGTCACAATCAATTCCGTTCTAAAAATTCGTTTTACGGGACCGTGTAAGCGTCTTGTTCGGCATCTATCCAATGGATTAGCCGTCGGCGCAACGTACGGACGAGGAGGTTGAGAGTCACACCTATTGCTCCAAGTATTAGCAGCAGTGCGAACACAGCGGGGGTATTCATCTGAAACTGCGCCTGGATTATCAACACGCCTAACCCGTTCTGACCTCCAACGAATTCGGCGACGATAGCCCCGAGCGTGGAGAGGACAACGGCGACCTCAAAACCCGTGAGTATTTGGGGAAGCGCGGAGGGCAAGACGAGCTTCCATCGAATCTGAGGGCCGGTGGCGCCATATACCCGCATCATCTCGATTTGATTCCGGTCGACGTTCTTGAAGCCTGACATCGTGTTGATCATCAGCGGGAAGAACGTCAGCAGGGCAACGACAACGATTTTTGACTCAATTCCAAATCCGAACCAAATCAGGAGCAGCGGCGCAATGGCCACTTTGGGAATCGACTCGAAGGCCACAATGTAGGGATAAAATGTTCTTCTAAGTATGTCTACTTCCGCCAAAATGATTCCGATGACAAAACCGCTCGTCGCACCGATAGATAGTCCTAACAGGGCTTCCGATAGCGTTACCCAACCATTTGAAAGGTAGAGCGGTAGCGCGGCCGGATCCAAGAGTGCGGCGAGCACCTTAGTTAGTGATGGGAAGTAAATTGTTGGAACAGCAAGCAGAGTTGGAACAACTTCCCACATAGCTAGCGTAAATAAGAGGAATGCAGAAGGGTAGACGATTCGACCGATGTGCGTGCGCACTCGTCGCGCAGGTTTTGGATGCATAACATCGGCGGTTTCGTTAGCTTTGGTCTTGAGAAGCACTATTCCGCCTCTTCCGTCTCGAGTAGTGCTCTGATGTGAGCGGCAAGGGCGCCGAAGACCGGGTCCGCAAGCACCGATTCGTCACGTAAAGGACCAAAGGGCACGTTCACTATTTCAACAATCCGCCCGGGCCGGGCACTCATCACAACCACGCGCTCTGCTAGAAAAACCGCTTCCGGAATGTCATGCGTGATCATGACAACTGTTTTTCCCGTAGAACGCCAGAGTGCATTAAACTCCAAGTTGAGATGTTCCCTGGTCATCGCGTCGAGCGCACCAAACGGCTCATCCAGGAGAATAACTTCAGGGTCGTCTATCAGCGCCCGACAAATGGCTGCTCGCTGCTGCATGCCGCCGGATAACTCTCGCGGATAGCGCTCCCCGAAATCTGAAAGCCCCACCAAAGAGAGCAGCCGATCGATATTCTTATGGTCAGCGGGGGTAGGTTTTCCCTTAAGTTCTACCGGAAGAAGAACGTTCCGACGTATCGTCCGCCACTCCAGCAGGACCGGACGTTGGAATACCATGCCGAATTTCGAGCTAGGCCCGTGCACGGCTTCACCGTTCAGGCTAATGCGGCCCTCGGATCGAGCCTCAAGGCCGGCCATCATCCGCAAGAGCGTTGTCTTCCCACAACCGCTGGGACCAACGATGGCGACAAAGCCTCCCCGCTTAACCGACAGGGATATGTCTTTCAGTGCGGTGACGTGGGATGAGCGACTGTGGTACGTCTTGGACACGCCATCAATAACTATTGCAGCATCGGGCTTGATGAGAATCTCCTGGCTCGTACTCATCACGGCTTCCAAGCCTCGGCCTCGCGCACTACCGCTTCGGTGTCAAAGTCGTTGTATTCCTCGGAGAACTTATTGGTGAAGACCTTTTCGGGTTCGAGTTCCCGGTCGATGATGCCCGCTGAGGATGCGAAGCGGATCCATTCAGAAACACCAGCCTCATCGTACTCACCCCATGTCTTGCGGGAGGCAGGGTCTCCTTCGGTTAGGACAGCAAGCCGCGCCTCTAGCGCCGTCATGTCGGTACGGAGTTGCTCACCTTCGGACACTCCGGCGACACGGGTTTCTGGGTAGCTTGCATACATCAGCCGCAGCGCTGCTTCGGGGTTCGTAGCCGTAAAGAGGGAACTCTTGGCCATTGCCCGTCCGAAACCCGCGATGGCTTCGCCCGAGCCTTCCGCGTACTTTGCGCTCGTCATGTAGGTTGTCGAGAACAACTTCTTGGCGGAGTCACTACTAAACGTACGCAGTTCGGTTCCGTTAGCCTCAATCGCTGCGTACTCTGTGTCCCAAAGTTCCAATGCATCCACCCGACCAGACTCGAGCGCGTGAATTGCCTGCGCACCAACTCCGACTGCGAGGTGCTGGAAATCGGCATCCGGCCTGAGTCCGGCGCTGGCGAGGATACCGTTAGTTAGGAGAATGTTGCCGCTTCCAAGTGCATCGGCCCCGATCGTCGCATCCCTAAAATCTTCGAGTTTCTGGACAGCACTGTCTTCAAGTACAGCTATGCTTCCGGTTGGGGCACGTAGGTAGTTATAGACCATGACAAAATCTTGGCCTTCGGTCTGCATCTGAAGTACTGGGCCGGGAGTTGCGCTTTCAATATCCACCTTCCCGGTGAGGAGAGCCTGGCCTTCCGAGGCGGCAGTCGTGTTAACTATCTCGACGTCAAGTCCCTCCGCTTTGAAATATCCCATTGCGTCAGCAACGGCCAGCGGAGCATTATTGGCACCCATAGTCGAGGGAAGGCCAAAGCGGACTTTGAGCAAGTCATCCTGAGGGCCTGTACAAGCCGGCAGTGCCGATGCGGCACCTACTAGCAGAAGTAACGTTGTTATCCGCCTCAGGCGGAACGATCGTAAAAGCATTATGCATCCTCCTTGATGAGTGCGAACGCGGCGCTGCAGCTCGCACATCACCATCATGGCAGCGGATCAGACACATCGCAATAAGATAAGTTTCATATCCGCCAAAAACGGGACAATATTACGTTTTACCTGACAACTCGTTGTCAAACAGAATATTTGCCCTCCTGATCAGTCGAGGTTCGGTGAGGCTTTCCGTAACGTAGACGCCTGGAAGGTCCGTGAAGGTGCGGTTCAGCCAAGGCTGTAGGCAGTCGAGATGAGGTAGCCTTACGATGAACTCCAGCGGGTAACGCCCAGTCGTGGCGACGCAATACATTACGGCAGGATCAGCAGCCAGATGGCGACCGACAGCCTCCACGCGGCTTGCCTCCACGGCCAATCGGATATGAGCCTCTAGTCGAAGTCCGGACAGGTCCGATGACACCTCCGTACGCATCTGCAGAAGCCCGCTTTGGAAGAGCAACCGCATACGTCGGCCGACGAACTGGCTCGTAACATCGGCCGAGAGCGCAACCTGTCTGACCGTAGCCCGCCCATCGCTCTCTAGCGCCGCTGCAATGCTACGGTCAATGGCAGTCAACTCGATCGAATTGCTTTCATTTCCATCGTCACGGCTTATGTCCTCCCTAAGGCGTGCGACCAAGGCTGGCGGCAGCGCCCCTCCATGCCATTCGCTGCCCACGCGATAAGTTTGCGTGATAAGAGTTATCTCACTCGACCTCACGTCGCCCATTCTCGGGAGCTCTTCCTCGGCAATCACATCAACAGCCGAATGTTCGGCTGGTAGCAGCAATGCCTCGACATGGTTCGTAGTCGGAAATGCTGTGACAGTGTAGGCATCATTGCGTTGTGCCAACACCCGACCGACGGTTCGGGTCGATCCGGGCTCCACCTCAAGTCGCAAAAGAAGCGGACTTACTGCATGCACTTGAGCTTCATTTAGGTACGCTGCGACGCGCACCCGACCGGACTCAAGGAGTTGCTGACCACGCCGGCCAACCGTCCGTTCGGGGACGTCTAAGAGACAGCCAATAAGCGACCAACTGGCTCTGCCGTTCACCTGTAGACACTTGGCAATTGCCGCATCTAGTTCATCGGTCTTATCGATTATTTTCCCCTTACGCTGCTTGCACTCGCGAGTTCCCTAGCCCAGCACTGCCACGTTCACTCGCTTCGCTAGCTTGAAGTTTTTCACGTGGCCAAGCCCCGTGGTTGATTGTCTCAAACTCCGCCTGCGTTGTTGCGCGCAAGATGGCTAGCTAAGCCCCATTCCGGATATAGGAGGACAGTCCCTTGGTTCGTTCGCTGAAAAGACTCTACATAGGGGCCGGTCAAACACACTGGGACAAGGGGCCCATCAGCGCCCGCTCCCTGGGGCGGACGGGAATGCCGGTAGTAAGAATCCGCCCACATAACTGAACAGTGCTCCGGGGCCCTTTAGTAGCCCTGGCCACTTTGAGGGGCACCGCTTCAAGCTCTTACTCTCGAAGCGCTGGACTGCCGCACAGCGCGTGAGGAGCAAGCAATCGCGATCACCGCTAACGACAGCCGTAATCTTGACACTGCCAAATCAAGCACATCCATGTGCTCGGTAAGATGCAGCCGCCCGGGCGGAGTCTCTTGTGGCCGTCGCCAAACCAATTTTTCAGCGCCGATAATGGATATTCGCTCAAGTAGCTTTCGGGTAATGCCAGGAAGCAGGAGCCGGGTCAGGGTTCCCCGCACGCCTTGCCCGTTGAAGTATCTCGGAGGTCGCCTCGCCCTAGAGCGGCGTTGGACAAGGGGAGGGGAGCGCGGGCAACTTTCGGGCGCGGGTTTGGCGTCAGAATAGCGCGGAATTCCCCATTGTTGACGGTGGCTCATGATGTTCTCAGATCCCACCCTGACAGTTGAAGGGACAGGAAACCGGGCTGCGGTAGCCCGAGCACTATCAAAATAGTCCGGAGAATCGGGTCTTGATGGAAGTCGCTTAGCGAAGGGGCGGAGGATGTCACCTCCTGGGGTTCATCAGGTGTCTGAGAACCAGACCGGAGCTCCACCTACAGGCAGTCTTCCCACGTCAGGCGAGCAGACGTCAGGTGGGGTGTAACTCATATAGAAGAGACAACTCCCACTCACACAGGTAGATGGTTCAAGGGAATGCGTTCAGCCGCAGCTGGCACTCAGAGGAACTTTGTCCTCGAGGCTATATTGATGGCGCACACCCAAGTTGTGATGTCCTCTAGTTCACCTTTGCGCGATCTATTAGCGGGACTCCCGAGTTGTGCCGCATGGCACTTCGTGGTCGACGCGAACGGTGTACTTGCCGTAATTGTGTTGTATGACCAGGATGCCCTGCCTGTGTTCAAGAGCGGCGGGTATGAGCCTGCTGATGGCACGGTTTAGCTTCTCGTCCCTGCTTTGGGAATCCTCTAAAGCGATGACTTCAAGGGAAAGAGGAAGCGCCGGGTTTGAGAAGAGGCCGCCGCTTGTCAGCGAGAAGGCAGCGTTGGCTGCCGGTTCATGCAAGTTGTAGGACACAAGTCCTCCGTTTACTAGGTCGACCGGCGTGTACGGTCGGAATTGCCGTTTATGTGGTTTCCTGCCGGGTCACACGTACCGCTTGCAGTTCTCTCGTCTGGTAAAGCGGAAGCTCCCATCCGACTACATATGTGGTTGGCTCCCGGGGCCTGTCGTACAAAAATTCAAGGTCAGGTCGAGGAGAGTCAGATTGGGGTGTGTGCGTTACGCAGACTCATCCCGATAACCCATCGGTGCTGCCCAATAGGCTCAACTCTGTGCCGCATAGGTAGCGGTGCCCAAGTCGCCGATCTTGTCAGGCGCTGCTGCGCCGACTGGGTGAGCAGCTGGGGCAGGCACACGTTTAATCCATTTGCTCGCGGCGGGGGAAGGAGGCTGAATTGTCGACACGCGGTTGTCGTATGCCGACCGTGACACCGACTGAGGCGGCGGTGACCAAAACCAGTGCAATGATCTCGCGGAGACCAAGTACTTGGCCCAACACCAGCAAGCCAGCGAGGGCAGCTACAGCCGGGCCCAGGGCGGACAGGACACCGAAGACTCGGGTGGACAGCCGCCGCAGCGCCAGCATCTCCAGCGCATAGGGAAGCACGCCGGCCAGCAACGCCACACCCACAAACACAGTTAGCACTGGCGGCGAGACGACCGCTCCGCTTGTGGCGGCCATTGCACCAAAAGGCAACGCGATGACCGCGCCTATGGCCATTGATACTGCCAGACCTTGGACGCCAGGCACCATCTGGCCGACGCGTGCACTGGCCAGGATATAGACAGCCCAAAACGCACCCGCGCCGAGTGCGAAAAGTGTACCGGCTAGCGAGAGGACGCTGCCGCCGTCATACCCCAGGAGAACGACGCCGGCGAACGCCAACAGCGCCCATGCGGCGTCGGTAAGGCGCCGGGTCTGCACAAGGGCAAGCACAAGGGGCCCGGTAAATTCGAGGGTCACGGCGACACCTATCGGAATCTCACCGATGGCCAAATAGAACAGGGTATTCGTTCCAGCCAGGGCGACGCCCAGCACTGTTGCCGCTGCCCACTGCTCCAGCTTCCATCCCCTGACCTTTGGTCGGGCGGTGACCAGCAGGATGATTGCGGCGAAGATCAACCGTAGAAACGTTGCGCCGGTGGCACCCACGACTTCGAACTGGGTCTGGGCCAGGGCTGCGCCGAACTGAACGGATAGTACGGCGGTGATCATTAGCACCGGAGCCGGAATAGAGGTGCTCCACCCACGGCTGTCGGAGTAGTTTAGCCGAGAACTCATCGAAACCTCTTAAGGGTCTCTTGACAGTGTTTATCGGCTGATCCGCAAAGTTCGGCTCGAGGAATGGGTGAAGGGGTCAAGGTCTGAGCAGTGTGCTCTCCGAGAGTTGATGGCGCCATGTTGAGAGGTGCGGCTTTGGTCCTTGATCCCAGGGAAAGGAACACCAGATCGCGAGCTACGGCTTCAATAGAAGCCGTGCGGCTCAGATGTCCGTTGCCAAAGAGCTTCTTTTGTCGTTTCGATGTCCGAGTACGTTCAGCGTCTGGCTGAGAAGTCCCGCTTTGATCCGGCTTCGGGATGTCACCGGCAAGGATGGGGTCGTAAAAGACGAGGTCTGTGCTCCTCCAGTTGATGAGGCTATCTTGTGGTACGGGCGGCCGGTTTTGTTGTGGGCGCTGGTTGCGTTTCGGGACTGCAATCGGATACATCACACCCAGAAGGACCACACTGTACTCGTCTGCGCCGGAGTGCCACCGCTCCCTTGATGGGAAGGGCATCATCGCCTTTCTCGTGACGGCAGATGCGCTTGGGAGCATTGCTGAAATCTCAAAGCCGTGTTGACGGTGGTGCTTTCCATGGAGCTTTAGCCCTTTCTGGCACGAGTATCAATGTTTGGCTGCATTTGGATACAGCCGGTTCCCAGCAGGTGTGGCATCCACAATGCAGCGCACACGGCCCGTACTACCGGGGCGGATAATTCCGCTGCGCTTAGAAAACCCCGAACGACGGTTCGTAGGCCTTTCGTGCTGGTGCTGGTGAACAAAAGAGGTGGGCATGGCCGGGGATGTAATTAGGGTTCCCGGTCCCGACCTTGTTCTAGGGGGTTGCACTCTGGCGCTTTTTCTGCCAGTGCTCACCCGTCCCCTACTCAGGCCCGAGAGGGCTGCCAACCACCAGGCGTTGAGCTGAGCGGCCTAACCAGGATCCCAAGCTTCAGGTTCTGTCTAAAGTGGTCCGGAGAGGCACAGGAAATAGGAATGGTGTCCTGATCCGTTCGCTCCTAACCAGGTGCGGGGGGTGGATGTCCGTCAGCGGGGCCTGGTGAGTCGGCCTGCTCGAACAGCATCCGTCCAATCGCCGCCAGGCGCTGGGTATTAACAAAGATTTCGCGAATCGTTGCGTCGCCGCTACTGAACGGCGAAGCTTACATGCCTTTAAGAGGCGGGCTTAGCTCAACCGAGTACCCTTCCTCTTTTAGAAAAAGCTGACGAAGATCTGCACCGTAATTTTCGATCCATAGGGCGTCCCCACCGGGTGCCACTTCTTCAACCAGGCCGTTACGGACCAGTTTTCCATTTTTTCGGATGAGGACTTGCTGCCCTTGCAAGTTTTCCCAGTTTTCAATGTCCATTTAGGTTCCTTGCTCTTGAAGCCCATGCGGACCGCATCATCGTTCGCCCTCCCGGAAGCAATGGGGGGCAGCAGATATCGAAAATTCGTGACTTGTTTCCGCTTGGCATCCCAGCACCAGCACGCACCTTGGAATACAGGTCAGCATCGGGGGGACAGCGCCGACGACCATGTCACTCATGGCCGAGCAGGTGCATGAATTGATGGACAGGTGAGAACGGCCGGGGCACTGCGTCAGAACGGGGAAACCACGCAGTGCCCCGGCCGTCGTGGCATTACAGAACCTGGCTGAGGAACGTTTGAAGACGCTCGGTCTTCGGGTGCTCGAAGACCTCTTGGGGGGTGCCGCTCTCGACGATCATTCCTTTGTCCATGAAGACGACGCGATCGGCAACGTTCCGAGCGAACTCCATCTCGTGAGTCACGACCACCATCGTCATTCCCGACTGAGCAAGTCGCTGCATCAAGCCGAGCACACCCTTCACGAGCTCAGGATCCAGAGCGCTGGTTGCCTCGTCAAAAAGCATCAGAGCGGGCTCCATCGCCAGAGCCCGTGCGATAGCCACTCGCTGTTTCTGTCCTCCGGACAGGCTCGCAGGATTAAACGGCGCCTTCTCCTTGAGTCCGACATCTTCAAGCCGTGCGAGTGCGATCTGCCGAGCCTCTTCTTTCCCGAGCTTTCTTACCTCGCAGAGGGGCATCATGATGTTCCCCTCGACAGTCATATGGGGGAAGAGATTGAAGTGCTGGAACACCATGCCAACCTTCTGCCTCAGAACATCGACCGACATTGCTGCCGTGTCTTCTCCATTCAGAAGGATAGATCCGCCGGTCGGTTCTTCGAGGCGATTCATGCTGCGCAGGACAGTGGACTTCCCACTACCGGAGGGACCGATGACACACACAGTCTCACCCTTCCGGATCTCCAAATCTATGCCTCGGAGGACGTTGTGCTCCCCGAAACACTTCTGCAAGCCCTTCAACTTGAGCACCACCGGACGGACTTTATGCGATGTTTCGACGCCTGATGCCATCGTCATTTCATACACCTCGCTCTTGAACCTTGATCGTTCCGGTCATGAGATCCTGTTCTGGATCGATTACCGCCTTGACGTTTTTCCCCTTGCGCATGCGCTTGTCCACGACGTTTACGAGATGCGTGAGCGGGACCGTGATCAAGAGGTAGGACACGCCTGCGAGGACGAGAGGCGACAGGTTCCCATTGGTGATCGATGCATCCTGGCCGATGCGAAACAGTTCTCGCTGACCGGCGGTGAGACCAAGCACGTACACGAGTGAGCTGTCCTTGATGACGGCGATGAGCTGGTTCATCAGTGACGGCAAGACCGTCCGGACAGCTTGGGGTACGATGACCCGGCGCATCGACGTGCCGTATGAGACACCCAAGGCACGGCTAGCCTCCATCTGCCCTGGATCGACCGACTGGATGGCCCCCCGGAAGATCTCGCCGATGTATGCGCCGACGATAAGTCCGAGTGCGATGATCGCCAGCACGTAGGGGTTGCCCTTAGTGAGCCCCGACAGGGGCTGAGCGAGGATGGAACCGACCACGAGGATCGTGAGGATTGCAGGCAGCCCTCGGAACAAATCCGTGTACACCCGCGCGATCGCTCGCAGGAACGAGTTCTGGCTCACGCCAAGGATTGCCAGGAGCAGCCCGACCACCAGCCCGATCATCATGGCGAACAGCGACAGCAAAAGCGTGTTCAGGAAGCCGTATGTCAGAACTTCGGGGAGCGCTTTGAGCATGACCTCAAAGTTGAAGAAGTTGTCAAAGATGTTCATCTTGAGAACCAGAGCGCTTAGCCCTTGAGACCCGAAATGTCAGCCACTTCTTGGTCCGGGAAATACTTCTTGAAGATCTCCTGATACTTTCCGTCTTCTACCGATTTGGCAATGCTCTCATTGATGGCTTTTTGCAGCGCAGTGCGGTCCTTCGGGAGCGCAAAAGCGGCTGGAGCGTCCTCCGCGGCGATCTCGAATGCCACGGTCAGCCCGTCCTTCGGGTTATTCTCCATGAATTCCTGCGCCAGGGGGAGATCGATGAGCACAGCGTCAACTGCGTTGTTGCGGAACCCCGTCATAGCAAGGGTGTTGTCGGTGAAGCGGACCAACTCCGACTCGGTGTAGTTCTTCGTCGCGTAGGCATCCATCCAAGAGCCCTGGGTGAATCCGACACGCTTGCCCTTGAGACCTGCAGCGTCCGTGATGCCGGCACCTTCCTTGGTGACGATGGAGTACACCGGCAGGAAATAGCCGTCGGTGAAGTCCACCCTCTTGCGCCTCTCTTCGGTAACCGAGATCGATCCAGCGCCAAGATCGTACTGCCCACTGGAGACTGCCGGGAGCAGGTTCGCGAACTCGACGGAGGTGTATGTGACCTGCAGTCCAAGATCCTTGGCGACGTAGTCGAGCAGATCGATGTCGAAACCGTTGGGCTTGCCGCCTTCGTTATAGGTGAAGGGCTTGGCGTCACCATTGATGCCAACGCTGATGGTGCCGGGGTTCTTTAGCCCGAAATCGTTGGAGGCCGCTTCACCTGCAGCGGCTCCTGTCCCACCCGAGCAACCAGCAAGCATTAAGGCAGCGCTTGCGAGTGCGGCCAAGGCTCCCAAACGGCCCAGTTTCTTGTGCGAGTTCATTTCTTCTCCTCTGAGTGACCCTCGCGAGATACGGATCAAGATGTAAATGTGTCTCGCCAGGTTTTTATGCGCCGAAGCCGGGGAAGCTTCAAGACAATGGGTAAATGAAGGTTTTTCTTTATTAAATAAAGGCCTTGATGGATCATACTCTTAGAATACAAGGCAATCAAGGTATTCCGTTGAACTTTAGTAGATCAACTAGGTAGCCGGTGTCGGGTCGCAGTTGGTCTCAGTGAGACCTCTTTTTGGGTGCCGACGGCGCTCTTCCACTGGATTACGGCAGAATTCAGGCCGGCTGTCGCACCTTGACCAGGTCAAGCGCGACATCGACGATCATGTCCTCCTGTCCTCCTACCAGGCCGCGCTCACCGAGCGCGACGATGACATCTCGGGTGTCGAGCCCATAGCGGGAAGCCGCCGCTTCGGCATGACGCAGGAAACTGGAGTACACACCTGCATAGCCCAACGTTGATGTTTCTCGATTCACCTGGAGCGGGACCGTCTGAAGCGGGCGCACCAGGTCATCGGCTGCATCCTGCAGCTTGAACAGGTCGGCGCCATGCTCGTACCCATAGAGGTTAGCCACGGCGACGAAGGGTTCGATCGGCGCGTTCCCGGCCCCCGCCCCGTGTCCGGCAAGCGCAGCATCTACGCGGTATGCGCCTGCGTCGACAGCAGCCAAGGAGTTCGCCACCGACAGGGAAAGATTCTCGTGCGCGTGAATTCCGATTTGAGTCTCCGGACGAAGTGCCTGCCGCAGAGCATCGACGCGGGCGGTCACATCTCTCGGAGTGAGACGTCCACAGGAGTCGGCGATGAAGATGCACTCGGCGCCCGCGGCTTCCATGATTTTGGCATTCTGCCCGAGCTGCTCCGGGTCGATGGCGTGGGACATCATAAGGAAGCCTGAGGTGTCGAGGCCGAGCCGGCGGGCGTGCTCAAGGTGCTGGATCGCAACGTCCCCCTCGGAACCCAGCACCGATACCCGGATCGAAGTAATGCCGCAGTCGCGCGCGGCGTTAATGTCGTCGATCCGGCCGATGCCGGGCATCACGACAGTGGTGAGGCGCGCCCGCTTCACGACCGATGCCGCGGCTTCGATCCATGCCCGATCGGTCGAGCCGCTGACTCCATAGGTGAGGCTGGATCCGCCAATACCGTCCCCGTGACCAACTTCGATGGCATCGACGCCTGCTTCATCGAGTGCTGCGGCGATCGCCGCGACCTTCTCGACCGGGAGTCGATGGCGAAGCGCGTGCATGCCGTCACGCAAAGATACGTCCTGGATGTAGACACGGGTCATCGCGCCGTGACCTCCTTCTGCGCGTCCGCGACGCGCGCTAGCTCTTCTGCAACCTGCACGGCAGCAGATGTCATGATGTCGAGGTTGCCGGCGAATGCCGGTAAATAGTCAGCGGCGCCTTCGACCTCGAGATAGACCGAGACCCGGACGAGGGCCGCGGGCAGATCGGGAGCGAGGGTTTCTAGTTCACTGACGTCCTCGATCCGCTCGAACTGAACAGACTGCTTCAGGCGGTAGCCTGGGACGTATGCAGCCACAGTTTCGACCATACGTTCGACAGCGGCGGTAATCTCCGCTTCGTGACCGGGAGCGACCAGCGCCAGGACGGTGTCGCGCATCAGCACTGGCGGCTTGGCCGGATTCAGGACAATGATCGCCTTGCTCCGCCCGGCTCCGCCGACATCCCTGAGAGCGCGCGCAGTGGTCTCCGTGAACTCGTCGATATTCGCGCGGGTACCAGGTCCAGCTGAACGAGAAGAAATCGAAGCGACAATCTCGGCGTAGTACACCGTGGTGACCGAGCTGATTGCGGCGACGACGGGAACCGTGGCTTGACCTCCGCAGGTGACCATGTTGACGTTCTTGGCGCCTAGGTGCTCCTGGAGATTGACGGGGGGCACGACGAACGGGCCGATGGCAGCCGGAGTGAGGTCAATCATTGTGATTCCGGATTCAGCAAGTGCCGTCGCGTTCTCAGCGTGCGCCTTAGCTGAGGTGGCATCGAAGACGAACTCGATCTCATCAAAGCCGTTCATGGCGATTAGTCCTGCCACTCCGGTATCAATGGCGGTCACTCCCAGGTTTCGCGCCCGCGCCAAGCCATCCGAGGCCGGGTCGACGCCGACCAAGGCGATGAGTTCCAACGACCCGCCTCCGCCGAGCAGTTTGATCATGAGGTCGGAACCGATGTTGCCGGAGCCGAGTATGGCGACTTTGTGCGTACTCACGCAGCTTTTCCTTTCGTGAAGCGGCCGGAGTCGACCGCGGATGTGATCAAAGCACCGAGCCGATTGGCCGCATCGACCATCTCGTCGCGCTCGAGGCTTGAGAAACTAAGACGTGCGTGGTTCGGCTCGGCACGGTCCGGGTAGAACGGCCCGCCCGGAACGTAGGCCACCCGACCGTGAGGGATCGCCTCCTCCAGCAGGAAGCGAGCCGCATCAAAACCCTCGGGCAGCGTCAGCCACGTGAACAATCCCCCGGAAGGCCGGGTGTAGGTGACGCCTGGAGGCATTGCCGAGTCGAAGACGTTGAGCAACAGATCCCGCTTGGCGCTGTACTGAACGTTCACACGTGCCACGTGCGCATCGAGGTCGTAGCGATCGAGGAACTCGGACGCCACCGCCATGTTGATGGTGCTGGTCTGAGTGTCTGCTGCCAGCTTGAGAAGTCCGAGGTTCTGGATGAGCTCTGGAGTGGCCGCCGCCCAGCCCAGACGCAGCCCTGGTGTGAGAATCTTGGAGAAGCTGCCGAGATAGATGACGCGGCCGTCCGTATCCATGCTTTTGATAGTGGGCACCGCGTCGCCCTCATAGCGTAGGTCCCGGTAAGGCGAGTCCTCAACTACGATCACGTCATGCTTCTGTGCGACTTCGAGCAGTCGGCGACGCCGCTCGAGCGTCATGGTGATACCGGTGGGGTTGTGAAAGTCCGGCACGGTGTAGATGAACTTAGCGCGGGGGTTCGCGGTGAGCATCGCATCGAGGGCGTCCGTGCACATGCCGTCCTCATCCATGTCCACCGCGGCGTACGTGGGCTTCATAGGCGCGAAAGCGATCATTGCGCCAAGGAACGTCGGGTTCTCAGTAATGACCACATCGCCGTCGTCCAGGAGCAGTTTTGCCACGAGGTCGAGGCCTTGTTGAGCGCCCTGAAGGACGAGCACTTCTTCCATGTTGGTCGGGGTGCCGTCCGCAGCCATCCGAGCAGCAATCTGTCCGCGCAGCTTCGGCAGCCCATCGGAGACCGTGTACTGGAAGGCACCCGCGTTGCCCGGAACGGCGAGATCTGCATAGATCGCGCCAATCTCATGGATTGGAAAAGTCGTCGGATCCGGGTATCCGCCACCGAAGGAAACGATGTCGGGGTCATTTGCATATCGCAACAGATCGCGTATTGCTGAAGGTTTGACGCGTTCCATTCGTGCGGCCAGGTTGTAGTTCAAAGCGCGGCTCCTCTCTCGAACGGCGATGCCGTCGCTTGCGTATGCCTCATTGCGTCGCCCTCGGTTGATACCAGATAGCGGTCGGGACGAAAAGATCACGCGGAAACTTCCTGACGCTCCCGCTGCGGAGCAAGCCTCGGGTCTCCCTCAAGCTCTGCTCACACGCAGCCTACAACCTTATTTTTATAGGGTCAATGAATTTTTCGCTTACATTTTATAAGTCAATGATCGGGCACTGCCTGATAAATAGGAACCCCGCTGTGCTGTCTCGCCGATTGCTGGGCGCCATGCAGTGATCTAGCGTAGAGTCCTGTTTCGGCCGCCCTGGCCGAAAAGTCGTTCGTGGAGGACAAGAATGGACCATATGAGCAACGGCCTCGATGACTTGCACCCGCGCGGGACGTTCCGGAACATCGGCACCAATCTCTCAACTCCCTCTGCCCGCGTACAGATCGATCAGGTCGACCTGGAGATCCTTGAGCTCCTCACTGCCGATGGTCGTCTGCCCCAGAAGAAGCTGGCCGAACGCCTAGGCATGTCTGCACCCGCAGTAGCCGATCGCCTCTCTCGATTGGCGCAGAAAGGGGTCCTTGCCGGCTACTCGGCCGTTGTCAACTGGGATGCTCTCGGGTTAGTCACCGTGGTTTATATCTCCGTCAAGCTCTCGATGAAGATCGATCGCGGACCGATCATGAGTTGCCTCGCAGCGAGCCGAGGAGTCGAAGAGGTCACGCTCGTCACAGGCGGGTTCGACCTGCTTGTGCGCATGCGAGTCCGGGACAACATCCATCTTCGCGAGATCCTGATGGACAGCATCTGGCAGATGGAGGGGATCGACACCACAGTGACAATGATCAGCATGGGCCAGCCGCCGGGACTGGACCCTAACCGGCGACTGCTTGACGAGGTTCGACGCGAGCTGCAGGAGAGATCCGAATCAGGCGAGTGAGCCGTCTGATCGCTACCACAGAGGATTCTTGGTTTGACCGGCGGCTCTCCGTATACCGGAAAGCTTCACATTTCCGCAAAGACATTCCACGACACACGCGTGAAGACCCTCGACCTATCCCAAGGTACTAAACAGCCGGTTGCGCCTCACCGGATCGCCGTTGAAGAACGATATCTCGTCCCGTTCTTGGATCAAGCACCTTCGCCAGCGGGAGTCCCGCGAACTTCGTGCCCAGTAGATGCCGCCCTTTTCAGGTCGGACAACAACTTACTTCGAGGATCCAAGTCCTTATTGTCAAGAAAAAGGATTTGAGATTGTCAGTCTTTCCCTAGGTAACATCTCGGACATTCCTCAAATTTTGAACCCTATTGAGGTTGGTGGACGAGGCGTCCTTTTGCCGACCATACCTCCATCTCAGGAGTACGGCGAAAAGGGTGTGAGCCACGCCAGTACGGCAAGTGGCAGTCCCCTAAATTTAGGATGCCTAACCAGGTACACGCTCAGCGGTCCGTCCCGGGAGTTTTTCCAACTCTCCCATCACCGCAAGGCGCGGGTGATTCCGAGGGCGATGGCATGGACTGTAGGAGCGAAATGTTCAGCCTGGCTTTGTCCCGTCGCTCCCGTCACAGACACGGCTGCTGTAATCAAGCCCCGTGAGTCAAAGACAGGCGAGGCTACGCAAAACAAGCCCTCCCGTGATTCCTCCAAGTCATACGCCACACTGGTTTTTCTGACTTTGCGTGTTTCGGCATTCAGTTCCGCACGACTTGTCATCGTATGGGGTGTCAGGGGCTGGAGTGGTTCGGAAAGAAGTTCCTCGAGAGACACAGGGCCACTGAATGCCAGAATCGCCTTACCCAGTGCCGTCGCGTGAAGCGATCCCCTACCTCCCATTCGTGAGTGGGGAACTTTGAGTGTCCGCGAGCCGATCTTCTCCAGGTAGACGATTGCGTTGCCTTCACGGACGGCGAAATTGGCAGTCAATCGTGTCACCTCATTGAGCGTGTGCAGGAAAGGCGAGGCGGCCTCTCTCAGGGTGGCATGGGTCGGAGCCAACGTGCCGAGCTCGAACAGTCTTACGCCTAACCGCACACCACCTGGTCCCCTCTCGAGGGCTCCCCAATCCAGCAGCTCAAGGACGAGGCGGTGCGTTGTGGATCGGGATACTCCCGATTGTTGGGCAAGTTCTCTAACGCTCATCTCGGGACGTTCGAATGAGAAGGCCTCCAAAATGGCAAGTGCCTTTCCCAGCGATGTTTCGGTGTCCTGCTCAGTGGGACGCTGCATGAGTAAGCACTATATCGGGTGTCCATAATCAAGTGAAGAAAGAGGAGAAAGTATGCAAACACCAACAAGGGACAGCTATAAATTACTGGGCGCCGAAGAATTGCGGCTGACAGTAACTAACGCGCTCGTTAAGGCTGGAGCGACAGTAAGCGATGCTCAGGTTCAAGCCAACCAGCTCGTCGACGCTGAGCTTAGGGGGCATGCTTCCCATGGAATCCGGCGGGTACCGGTGCTCTGTGACCGCCTTCACGCTGGCCTCATTGTCTCCGGAGCGTCCCCGGACACAACCTGGGTCTCGGAATCCGTGCTCGATGTGGATGGAAATCTGGGGTTCGGTCCTGTTTCGGCGCATGCAGCGATAGACGAGCTTCTACCTCGCGCTGCCAGCACAGGGGTCGCCCTTGCCGCCATCCGGCGCAGTCATCACATCGGGATGCTGGCGCCCTACGTAGAGCGGATGGCAAGTGCTGGCTTTGTGAGCATGGTTATGACTACCAGCGAAGGGTTGGTCCATCCGTGGGGTGGGGCAGGGGCTCTAGTTGGCACGAATCCCATAGGCATCGGCGTCCCCTCCGGAGACACTCCCCTGATTTTGGACATGTCGACGGCGGCTGTGTCCATGGGCAAGATCCTGGACTACAAAGCAAAAGGACTGGAAATACCGCACGGTTGGGCCGTGGACCGGAACGGTCGTCCAACAACGGATGCAGCCGCTGCCTCCGAAGGTGCCATCTCGCCGTTTGGTGGGGCGAAAGGTTATGCCCTTGGGATTGCCGTGGAAGCCATTGTAGGGCTGCTCACCAGAACAGCGTTCGGAACGGAAGTAACCGGAACCTTGGACGCAACTCAGCCCACAACCAAGGGTGATTTGTTCCTTGTGATCTCAACTGACGTTTTGAGAGCCGACGAGTCTGCTCAGGCTCTTGCCCGCTATTTTGAGCAAATCCGTGGCAGCGGCGTCGATTCCGGCGTGGTCAGCATCCCGGGGGACAGAGCCCGTCGGACACGAACCGAGCGTCTGGAAGCCGGCGTCCCGGTAGATGGGGCACTTTGGGCAACGATTCAGGCCGCCTGTCAGGACTGAAGCTTGGTTCATCCAAGCCGAGAATAGAAAAGGACCAAAATGCAAAACACCATCGGAACGATGCGGCTGCCCGGAAACGTGCTCTTCGGCAATGGGGCCAGTGCGGCAATCGCTGAGACTTTGAAAGAGTTCGGTCAACGAGTCTTCATCGTGGTCGACCCGTTTCTGGCTACTACGGACGCTTTCCAGGAAGTAAAGGCAGCGATAACTGCCGGCGGAACGGCAACTCGCGTATACACGGACATCCAGCCTGAGCTTCCTGTTGACACCCTGACGGCGGCGGCTCGAACCGCGGCCGAATTCGAGCCGGACGTTATCCTCGGCTACGGCGGTGGAAGCGCCCTCGACGCCTCTAAACTTGTGGCGTTGCTTCTGTCCTACCCCGGGCCGCTTAGCAACTACTATGGCGAAAACGCGGTTCCAGGGCCCGTGTTGCCGCTGGTGGCGGTACCTACAACGGCCGGAACAGGTTCAGAAGTTACACCTGTTGCCGTCATCTCGGACCCGGAACGAGAGCTCAAGGTGGGGATTTCAAGTCCCCATCTGGTTCCGTCAGCCGCGATTGTTGACCCACAACTGACCTTCGGGGCGCCGGCCTCCGTCACTGCTCATTCGGGTGTGGACGCGTTGGTGCACGCGATAGAGTCCTACACGGCCGCACCCTTTGTACATGATTGGTCAAAGACCCTGCCCGTTTTTGTGGGCCGTAACCTACTGTCGTCACCATACTCTCTGGAAGCAGTGCGGAAGATCGGCGGGTCGTTGGTAACTGCCGTCACCACCCCGGGAGATGACCTGGCGCGGGCTGACATGGCATATGGAAGCCTGCTAGCGGGAATGGCCTTCGGCGCCACGGGCACGCACTTGTCCCATGCTCTGCAGTATCCCATAGGGGCTTTGACCAAAACGCCGCACGGACTCGGGACCGGCATGATGCTTCCCTTCGTCCTCCAGGCGTGTGCACCTGGAATCCCCAGCGAACTCTCAACCATTGGGGATGCGTTGGGCACAGGATGCTCGGGCAGCGCAGAAGACCGTGCGGCTGCAGCCATCGACGCAGTTGAGCGCATCTGTCTGCAGATCGGGTTGCCCAAATCCCTCAGGGAAATCGGAATCGCCCGGGAGGACCTGCCAAGGATCGCGGAGCTGGCCGCGAGCGTAAAGCGCCTCGTTTCGATTGCGCCCGTACCAGCGGATGTCGAATTCCTTCAAAGGATTCTTGAGGCAGCCTTCGAAGGCGACCGGAATCAGCTGAGCTAACACCAACATTAGACAAAGGAACTGAAATTGACTTACTTCACAGATTTGTACATCGGCGGGGAGTGGCGCCCGGGCAGCGAAGGCCGACGCTTCCCTGTTATCGATCCATCTGACGGGAGCGAAATCGCCCTATTCGCGGCGGCCACTGAGTCTGATTGTCTTGCCGCAGTCGCAGCCGCTGAAGGCGCGCAGGAAGAATGGGGCGCTACTTCCCCCCGCCGTCGATCGGAAATCCTGCGACGCGCATATGAAATTCTGACCGAGGAACGCGAGCGTTTCGCGGAGATCATGGTCCGGGAAAATGGAAAGGCTTTCCCTGATGCTCTTGCCGAAGCAGACTATGCCAAGGAGTTCTTCCGGTGGTTTGCAGAAGAGGCTGTACGGATCCCTGGCGAGTACAGGCTTTCTCCGTCAGGGGATAAGAACATAGTGGTTACCCGCCAGCCGATTGGAGTATCACTTCTAATTACTCCATGGAATTTTCCCGCCGCAATGGCAACGCGCAAACTCGCACCAGCTCTAGCCGCCGGATGTACAACCATCCTCAAGCCGGCCCGTGAAACCCCTCTGACAGCTGCGTACGTGGTCGATGTTTTGCAGCGGGCGGGGGTACCCAACGGCGTCGTCAACTTGGTAACGCCCATACCCACTGGTCCGCTCATCAAGAAAATGCTGGACCATCACGCCGTCCGAAAAGTGTCCTTCACAGGTTCGACAGAGGTGGGCCGGGAGCTTCTTCGCGGGGCAGCAGAAACGGTGGTGAGTGCCTCCATGGAACTAGGCGGGAACGCTCCAGTAATTGTTCTTCCCGGCGCTGACATCGATCTGACAATCAAGGGATCAATCCTCGCGAAAATGCGCAATGGCGGATCGGCATGTACGGCGGCAAATCGTTTTTATGTGCACAGCAGCTTGCATGGAGATTTTGTAGCCCGGATGAAGTCAGCCCTAGCCGACTTTCAAGTGGGACCAGGCCTCGATCGTTCGAACACCCTGGGTGCGCTGGTTTCGGTGGCCGAACGGGACAAAGTCGCCGCGCTCGTCCAGACTGCGCAGGATGAAGGTGCCAGTGTAGAACTTGGTGGCAACAGCATTGGCGGGGGCGCCTACTACCAGCCGACACTCCTTGTAGATGTACAGCACGGGAGCACAATAAATCGGACTGAAATCTTCGGCCCCGTGACTGCCGTCACAGCCTATGAGGACGTCAATGAAGCCATACGCATGGCCAACGACACAGAATTCGGTCTGATGGCGTACGTTTTTGGCCCGGATGCAGAAGCGCGTCGCACTTCCCTCAAACTTGATGCCGGCATGGTGGCCGTGAACCGAGGAGTTCTGAGTGACCCGGCCGCACCATTCGGCGGAATGAAGCAAAGCGGGCTCGGTCGCGAGGGAAGCTCCGAGGGAATTCTAGAATTTCTCGAAGAGAAGTACATCGCCCTCAACGTTGACTAGATAGACCAGGAAAAACTAAAGGTCAGGGGACGGGTAGCACTATGCCCGTCCCCTGGGCTCAAAAGGCTGCCAGTCCAAGGGACGCAACTTTCGAAAACCCGAACGCCCGGTCATAGTCCCGTCAGGTCCCCAGATACACGCCGAGATTCAGGCTCCCGTACACGGCCAGATACAGGGTCACCAGCACGACGTGCATCTCCGGTTGTCCGGGCAATTCAGCGCGTAGACAGTTGCTAGTTTGGTGGGGGCTCGAGCTTGCTCCAGGTGCGTTTTTAAAAGCTCCCGCAATTTAGGGTTTCGGGCGATTTTCCCGGTGCCCTGCCGGCTCCGTCTGCGTTCGAGGCTAAGTTTGAGCCCGTTCAAGGACGGTAGTTGCCTACCGGCACCATGGTTACCCACGGATTCCCGGTCGCCGAGGCCCCGCGGATGAATGCCAAGAAGAGCCGGGGATTCAGACGTGCCGTTTTGGGTCCAGTCCCCCGAACCTTGGGCGCTGCCGCCTACATGGAGGCGGTGAGCAGATCTTAGCCGTCTAGCTGGGGACTACTTCTAAAAATTGGGAGGAGGCGAGCCTATTTTTATTCGGTAACTGACCGACGCAGCCTAACATTGTGTATCGTTGACGGGGTTGACGGTAGACAATCTAAGGTGTCTCGTGGTCGGAAGGAAGCTAAATGCAACGCTCGCCAATGCGTAACCTGAAGGAGCGCATAAGAACACCCAGCCCGGCTGTGGAACTCGATGACATCGATATTACGTTGCTGACGGAACTGGCTAAGGATGCAAGAATTCCCCAGCGCGCACTGGCGGCAACACTGGGCCTCTCGGCTCCATCGGTAGCTGACCGGATAGCACGATTGAAGTCCCGGGGCGTTATTCGTGGCTTCCAGGTCAATATTGATTGGGATGCGATCGGCTATTCAACTGTTGCCTACCTGACTATTGTTGCCGCTGCTGGTCAGGAGATAAACGCGGTAATCGGATATTTGGATCAGGTCCGCGGCGTCGAGGAGATTACAAGCCTCACGGGCGCAACAGACTTAATCGTTAAGATACGAGCCCGTGGCTTCGAGGATTTGCGCGCTCTTCTTGCGGAACACATTTGGGATATCGACGGAGTACTTCGCACGGAGACGTCTATAGCTCTGATAAGGATCGAACCGCAGGATTCAATGGTTAAAATGATTGAGCATCTTCGTCCAAGACTCGAATAGCCAAGTGAAGAAGTGAATCCAATTCTCAAGGGGCGGGGTACCGGCCAGGCCGTTTGGGGATGCGACAGAAGCCGACTGAGCCAGATTGTCGCAACTGATTCCCATACGATGCCCTATACGCGCCTTCTCGGCATCGGAGATAGGTTTAGGAGTGGGACGCATCTTTTAGGGCAGATTGGACCGCCGCGGCGAGCAGTGCTGTATCTGTTGTGACAGCTACCAGTTGAAAACCTCTTCCGACAAGCTTGCGCGCATTAGTGGCGGACCCCCCAAACCCTCCAAGAACGATTCCTGCATCGCTAGCGGCAGTGCGTGCCTTCGTGAGCGCTGACCCTTCGCCAGTGTCATCAAGTATCTCAGTTACTGTCGTGCCTGCATCGATGGACAGGTCCATGGTTCCGACAAAGATGCCGTCGATGCCATCCACTTCGGCTATCTCAGAAACAGCATTTAGACCCGCCACGGATTCGATCATCACGATGCAGTTGACCGATTCGTTCGTCCGGTACATCTCGTCCTTTAGGCCTCCATATGGAACGTGCCGGGGACCCCAGCTTCGGGAGCCCCGTGGAGGGTACCTACAGGCACTTGCTGCTTCTCGAGCCTGCAAGGCAGACTCTATTTGCGGCACGATGACCCCTGCCGCCCCGCCATCCAATGCCGCCCCAATTAGTTCGGGCCTGTTGTGGGCCACCCGTATATAGGCCGGAACCTTTACGGCGCGGGCCTGGTCCAGCATCGACAGTATGGCAGCACGGTCCGCATTGCCATGTTGCTCGTCGATCCCCAGCCACTTATAGCCGGCATCAATCATATAGCGAGCGGAGTCGGGGTCAGAGGACATGATCCAGCCGCCAAGGGCCGGTTCCATTTCAGCCTTGAGAAAGTTGTTCATGCTGAGAAATCCTCCTAAATTGAAAGTGCAGTGGCGTGCGCTCCATGTCTTTCCTGGGGAGGAGGGCTCGCAGACGCGTCCTTGACCGAAAAATGCTTTCTTCTTGCGAGGAGATCCTAAGGGGATCTTGAACCGGATGTGCGGCAACCGTCGAATCGGGCTCGCCTTGTTGACGGACCTCGATTAAGCAAGGGTCGAATTGCAGTCCCGGCGCTGCAAAGGAGTGTTCGCGAATCTTCTGAATACTCTGCTACAGCTCCCTTGGAGCTTACATTCATAAAGTCCTTTTGCAAAAAAGCTATTTAGAAGAAGCCGGACCGTACTTTGGATCCCGCGTGGTTCCATTTGTCCACCCGGCACCCCCGCCCGCGGCGCGAAATCCCGAGGAGCCGCAGCCAACCAGCACCTCGGGCCGAGAGTTGAGGGCGTGTTCGCCGCGGGTGGCCTAAGGCTGGGGCGATCGTGCCTCTCTTATTGCCGAGGCAAGGGGAGTTGCCCCGGGCACACCTCCACGACCGCCCCGCGAAGACCCGCTCGATCAGCGCCTGAAGGGACGTTACGAGACCAGACTTTCGGTCGCATGTTCCCGGCGAGGACGCCCACGCCGCCCGCCCAAAAAACCGTGCGATCGCAGGCATAAGACATCCAAGCCCTTTTAACATTGACCGCCCGACCACTTGACCATCATAATATTAGGCAGAAGCGAAGGGATACCCTAATTTAGAAAGGCTATTGTCTTGATCTGGCTAGCTTTCGTGAAGGATGAGCGGCGTTCACCCGTCAAGCTTGGTTCCAGGGCCAGCCTGAATCTTGTTCGCGGTTGTATAGCTGATTGTTCCCTACCCGTGAGATACGGAATGTCATTAGCGAACTGCTGCCGTGGAGAACGGCGAATGCGGTATCAGGCAGCAACTAACCGCGAGGATGAGCAGCGCCGGGGGCAGTGCCCCGTCGACGGCATCCTAATTAGTCAAGGCGCTCAGCAGGGCCTTGACCTTGCTGGCCTGCCGGAACAACAGCTTGTTGATAGTGCTACCCGCCTCGCCAAAGCTTTTGCCTTCTTTCCAAAAGGACCCATCACACCGTGCACCTTAATATGAAGCGGAGACCTACTCAATGAAGCCCAGGCGCCTGTATCGCCGATCGCCAGTGCCATTCGTTGTGGCGCCAACGGGAACACACTGCCCGAAATCCGGCAGTTGGCAATCACCGACTGACCCCCAAATTTGCGCAACCGTGCATGAAGGGCAGATTATGCCGGCAGCGGAAGGACAGTCTATTAACTGGCAATTCGCTGGCGACCCCGTTGTAGTAGCGACACTGGCTTGGTAGCGGGCTCGGGACTGGCCGATAATGATGATTCTGTAAGGTAGTACGGCTCGGTGTGCGCTCCGCTTCCTGATCTCGTTCGGGTTGGTTATCTTCCGCTTCCGACTACTGTCTCACTTCGGACGCCAGCCTTACGGGTGCGGATATGATCGCGAGGAGTATCGGAACGGGTCGGGGGTTCTTTTATGGCAGGGGCAGCAGGACGATTCGCTTTCAGCAACGACATCAGTCGTGACTTGGAATTGCTGGAGTACGGGCTCGATCCGTCCCTTGACTCACCATTGCTGCCCAATGCGGCCGTGATGAATGCACTCCAGAATCTCGTCCGGTTGGCCACCCAGTTGTGTGATGCTCCCTGTGGCGTCGTGAACGTCATCAGTGCCGGGCACCAGCACCAGATCGGGGCCTGGGGTGTGGACCCCGGAGTGTGCTCCCGTGAGGATTCGATGTGCGCCAAGGTCTTCCTGTCCCGTGAGAAGACGGTAGTGCCGGATGCGTCCCGGGATGCCCGTTTTGCGGACAGTCCTTTTATGACCGGGGAGATCGGCAGGGTGCGTTTCTACGCCTCGGTTCCGTTGGCAACCTCGCCCGGGTTCGTGCCGGGCACCTTGTGCGTCTTTTCCGAGGCTGCCCAGGAGTTAACACCGGCGCAGGTGGATATGTTGGAGGTCCTGGCCAGGCAGGTTGTGGAGTTGTTGGAGCTACAGCACCGGACGGCCCAGCTCGACCGGGCATACGCTGAGCTGGAGGAGAGCAACTCCCGGCTCGCTGGGTTCGGCGGCCGAGTCAGTCATGACCTGCGCAACCCGCTGACCACCATGCTGGGCTACCTGGAAATGCTGCAGGACGATCCCGGTATCCGCGCGGTCCCCGGCGCCGCCGCCGACCTGGAAAAGATCGATGCGTCCGGGCGACGCGTGCTCGGGATGCTCGAAGACGTCCTGAGCTACTCTCGTGTCGGTGGCTCCATCCAGCCCGAGCACGTGACGCTCCGGACGGTGGCCATCGAAGTGATGCTGGACCTTGGCATCGCGGAGCAGAGCATGGTGGACGTTCAGGACCTGATGGTCTACGCCGACCGGGGCCAACTGCGGACGTTATTGCAGAACCTGCTTTCCAATGCGATGAACTACCGCAGCCCGGGACCGGGACCTTCACATCAGTATCGGGGGAGTCTCCAACTACCATGGAGCCACTGTTTTTGTGGCGGACAATGGCAAGGGCATCGCCCCCAAGGACCGAGCCAAAGTCCTCGAGCCCCTCGTGCGGCTCAATCGGGACGGCGACGGCACCGGCACAGGTCTGGGGCTTGCCACGTGCAGCAGCATTGCCAAAGCTCACGGCGGCGAGCTCACCCTTGCAGAAACTCGTGGGGGCGGGGCGACCGTAGCGGTCAGCTTCCCTGCCGGCTAAGCGGCAAGTCGATCCATTGTCCAACCACTGAAGAGCCGATAATTGCGATTCTGCAAAGCTGGCCGAGTAGGGGAGTGGTTGAAAGCGGCTCATAGGCACGTGCACTCAGCGCCCCTTTCGGTCCTCCCTCAAATCCGTTTCTCTTCCTTCGCTTCCTCCAGGACTGCACGGGCTGCTGCAACGTCATGAAGGTCCGGCAGGTACTTTTCCTGCTCTTCGATCTTGCGCCGGTAGAAGTCGTGAGCGGCTTATTTCATGATCCCCAGAGCTTCGCCGATCTGGACCCACGTCGCACCGGCCTCGCGTGCGGATTTGATGACGTACCAGCGCCTGGCCGTGAGCAGCTCGACAGCCTTCGCGTTTGCACGCAGCGCCTCCAGCGCTGCGACTTCCCGTACCTCAGCCAGGAACTGCGCCGCAGCCACCCGGGCTGGTCACCGCCGGTGGCAGAAACTTCCCGCCAGGTCTCGCCGCGGTTGAAGTCTTCCAACACTTGGAGCGGCTCGTGGACATCTCCGCCACTGAGGGCTTGCTCGACCGACTCCGCGTCATCGTTCATGACGTCAAGCTAGCTTGACGACTCCGGCCGGGGGGAGCGCGCGTAGTTCTGCGCGGACCCGGGAAGGAGAGCGTTCGTAGAACGGCGTCGCACCGAACGCTACGCGTCTTACGGCAGGTGCCGGAAATGGCGAAACTCCGGCCAAATAGCGTTGGCCGAAGTTCCATCCCACATCCTGCAGGTTGAACCTTGAAGTTGGCTGGGAACAGGACGATCGGCCTTCGCATGCAACGCTAACCGTCATACCGGTCGGTGGCTTCCGCTTTTGATGCTTAGGCTTTTGGCGTGAGGGTTTGCAACATCAAGGCATCAAGCTGCGGGTGACCCAGGACCCGAAAACTGCTCCCTAGTTAGAGAAGCTCTGGGTAGGTTGTGCCGGTAGCGGCCGTGACCTTCGCAGCAATCTCGGCTCGAACGTCTTCGTAGGCGTCGATGACCTTCTGCCACCGCTCTACCGTTTCCGGGTCGGCTTCGATTGCTACGGCGGCCGGGTACGATTCCCGTTCCTCGACCATCCTGAAGACGGGGTACTCTTCATCCACGTTGACGAAAATTGTCGGGTTGTTGGTTGTCATGGTTGCTCCTTCGCTAAGTTGCACTGGTGCTCACTACGCCGCGAGTCTTACTCGTCCGGAAAGGAGTCGATGTATTCCGTCAGGAACTCCCTAATACTCTGGCCCCGCCGGGCGGCAAGGATCTTGAGCTTGACGCTTTTGCTCCTGGGTACCTCAAAGTTCACGCGCCGCATTTCTTCCGCGGGCGCCTCACCCTCAAGGTTTTCCCCCGGCGTCGCCTCGACGGAGGGGGGCTGCCTTCGAATCGCGGATGGCGACTGGGAATCATTACTCATTTACTCATTGTGGCACAAGTCGAGAACTCAAGTCAGCATTGCGTCATCATGCAACCCTCGCCTCGTCTTTAGTAGCAGGGGAGGGGGCCCGTAAAAATGGTGGGGTGAATAGATTCGAAACCGCGACCGGAGGGAGACAGGACTCGGTCCTGGAGGTTCGCGTGGAGCTGGTCGACAGCGAGCCTGAGATTTGGCGTCGATTCGAACTCCGGGGCTCGTGGTTTTGAGCCAGGTACATCAGGTCCTGCAGGCAGCATTCACCTGGGAGGACGCGCACCTGCACAGGTTTGTGGTAACCGACCCGTTCGCTCCGCTGCGGCCGGTCGACGGAGAATTTCCGGAAGTCCCGCAGTGGCTGCCAGCGCAGCAGTGTGAAGAACCGGGCGACAGGCCTGAGGAGGAGTGCTCCCTGGACCAGCTGCTGGCCCTGGGATCGGGCGAAGCGTTCTACGAGTACGACTTTGGTGACAGCTGGCTTCACCGGCTCGAGCTGGTTTCCCGCCGGGCCGCGGACGAGGACAGTCCCCCGGCCCGGCTGATCGATGGTGCCCGGCGCGGCCCACTCGAAGACTCAGGCGGTTTCGCCGGCTATGAGGAGATCATGGATGCCTTGGCCGACCTGGCGCATCCCGGCCACGACGAATGCTCCGGATGGGTGGCCGACATAACCGGCTCTGCCGAACGATTTGACCCAGCCTTTGTGGACTTTCCCTCCGTGAACCGAGCACTGGATGAAATCTGACTTTCCGGAATCAGGGGAGCAGGGAGCGAACGTAATAAAAAATGCCGGAAAACAGCCCCTTTTGAAGGCACTCCCCCGCTGATTTTCAAAGGCCGATAACGGATGTTCGGTCAAGTAGCTATCGGGTAATGCTAGGAAGCAGGCGCCGTGTGAGGGATCCCCGCACGCCTTGCCGTTAGAGTTTCTCGGAGGTCGCCTCGCCCTAAAGCAGCCTTGGCAGGGTGGCGGGGGAGACCGGGCAACTTGCGGGCGCCGGTCTGGCGTCAGAATAGCGCGAAATTCCGCATTGTTGACGGGGGCTCATGATGTTCTCAGGTCCCACTCTGACAGTTGGAGGGGCAGGAAACCGAGCTGCGGTAGCCCGAGAACTATCAAATAGTCCGAAGAATCGGGTCTTGATGGAGTCGCTTAGCGAAGTGGCGGGCGATGTCACCTCCTGCGGTTCGTCAGGTGTCTGAGAACCAGACCGGAGCTCCACCGACGGACGAGTCTTCCCACGTCAGGCGCCCCGCCGTCAGGTTGGAGTGTAGTTCATAAAGACAAGGCAACCTCCTACTCACGAAGGTAGGTGGTTCAAGACAATGTATTCTGCGAGCAGTGTTCAGGACGGAAAGTGTCCTTGAGGCTTTATGGGCGGCGCGCAACAAGTTGTCGAGTGCTCTAGTCCACCTTCACATGACCAGCTCGCGGGACTCTTGAGTTGTGCCGCATGGCACTTCATGGCAGACGCGAACCGTGTACTTGCCGTAAGCCCGTTGTATGACCAGGATTCCTTGCCTACGCTCAAGAGCAGCGGGTATGAGCTTGCTGATGGCACGGTTAAGCTTTTCGTCTCTGCTTTGGGGTTCCTCCACCGTGATGACTTCAAGGGAAAGAGGAAGCGCCGGGTTTGGGAACAGGCCGCCGCCCGTTGGTGAGAAGGCAGTGGTGGCTTCCGGTTCATGCAATTTGTAGGACATGATTCCTCCTTTACTAGGTCGACCGGGGTGCATGGTCGGAATTGCAATTGTGGTTTCCTGCCAGATACGACCTGCTTGCAACTCTCTCGGGGCCGTAAAGCGGAACCTTCCACCCGACTGTGGACCTGATGCTCCCTGCATAGGCATATGAAGTTGAGTCCTGGGGCCTCCGCCAAGCCGCTCCAAGATCCCGCTCCGCCCTGCGTACCTTTTCCGGAACCGGGAGGCCCGCAGATCATTATTCTCGTCATGCGCAAAAGCCCTTTCTGGCCTAGATCCACTTCGGGGCAGCAGGAGCCGCATCGTCGGCGGCAGGACCTTCCGCCGCCACGCCGCCGGCGCCTCTGCCTGTTGCCCATTCAACGATGGCGGGCAAAGTGCCAGCGATGACCGTTGCGTCTACTGCACCGACGTCCCCGAACGCCATGGCTTGCGACTGGCCCGAGACCTCCACGAAGATGCCGGTGTCGGTGCCGCGGGTTTTCCATGCGCCGGTGATGTCCTGGAGGAGGCGCTCGAGGATGGTTGCGGGGATGTCGTTGAAGGATGCCCCGTTGTTCAGGTCGACGGCGTGGAGCCAGACTTCGCGGGTGCGCATCCAGATGGTTTCCTCGGCGGGAACAATCCTTCCCTGCGCGGTGCGGACTTCGTGCTGCCATGCCGGGTCCGGGAGGTCGCGCCATTCGACGTTCAGGTGCACGGCGGAGTGGTCGAAGAGGTGCCGCAGGGCGATGGGGGAGAGGGTGGCCCCGAACTCGATCTCGTGGTTCCGCGCCTCAGGTGAGGAGTACATCGGCGTTTCGATGCCGGTAGCGGCCCATTCGATCAGCCGGGCAATGGCCCGGGCGTTGTACCCCACGTGTGCCACAACGTGCCGGCGGGTCCAGCCGGGAAGGAGGCTGCCGCCGTCGAGCTCCGCGTCCGAAAGCTCGTTCAGCTTGCGGGCGAAGAACGCGGTGCCCCGCCGCGCCTGCAGGAGTTGTTCCTGCAGGCGCGGGTCGGTGGCTTGGTCGTGGCGGTCGACCATCAGGCTTCCTTGACCACGCGGTTGGTCAGCTGGCCGAGTCCTTCGATGGTGGTGACCAGGACTTGGCCCTCCTGCAGGTAGCGCTTGGGGTCCTGGGCGTGGCCGACGCCGCCGGGGGTGCCGGTGGCGATCACATCGCCGGGGTTCAGCGTGATGATGGTGGAGATGTAGGAGACGAGGAACTCGGGGGTGAACACCAGGTCGGAGGTGGGGGTGGACTGCTGGACGTCCCCGTCTACCGCCGAGGTCATCAGCGGCCCTGCACTAAATTCATCCTTGGTGACCAGGGCGGGGCCGAACGGGGTGGACTTCTCCCAGGTTTTGCCCTGCAGCCACTGGATGGTGCGGAACTGGTAATCACGCATGGATACGTCGTTCAGGACGGCGTAGCCGGCGATGTGGTCCGCGGCGTCGGCTTCGGCGATGCGGCGGCCCTGCTTGCCGATGACCACGGCGAGTTCGGCTTCCCAATCCACCGCGTCGGATTCCTGCGGCAGGGCCAGATCATCGTTGGGCCCGATCAGGGATTCGGCGTACTTCGCGAATAGGGTGGGGTGCTCGGGGACTTCCCGGCCCATTTCTTTGATGTGGTTGCGGTAGTTGTGCCCCACGCAGATGATCTTCCCGGGGGAAGGCACGACGGCGGCAAGGTCGGCGCCGTCGAGCGCGTGCCTTGCGCCGCTGGCCGCCGCAGCGGTGGCTTCCCAGTTCGGGTCCTGCAGCAGGGCGCCGACGTCAGCGAATCCGGGGATCTCGGTGAGGGTATCGCCGTCCTGGCGCACCGCCGTCGTGCGCGTTTCGCTGCCGTTGGCGAGGCGGAGGGTGAGGAGTTTCATGACTTGGTGCGTCCTTCAATGTAGGTGCGGTTGAAGCTCAGGCGCTCGAAAATCGGGGCGTCGCTGAACCGGAAAAGATCAAACTCGGTCTCGGCCTGCAGCGACCAGCCGGCCCAGGAGGGAACGACGAACAGGTCGCCCTTGGCCAGCTGCTTGGTTTCGCCGTTCAGGACCACCGAGCCGGTGCCTTCAAAGACCTGCCACACGCTGGAGCCCACCTCGCGGACGGGGTCCGTGGCGGCGCCGGCGCGGAGGCGGTGGAACTCGGCCCGGATGGTAGGCATCACGTCCCCGCCGGTGGTGGGGTTGGTGAACCGGACCGCGGCGTGGCCC
Organism: Pseudarthrobacter sp. fls2-241-R2A-168; assembly: GCF_030209335.1. Lineage (NCBI taxonomy): Bacteria > Bacillati > Actinomycetota > Actinomycetes > Micrococcales > Micrococcaceae > Pseudarthrobacter > Pseudarthrobacter sp. fls2-241-R2A-168. The sequence goes on along the minus strand of NZ_JARVSG010000017.1, from coordinate 23,703 downwards.
TGCGACACTGTGGCGGGGTGGCCCTCGTCCTCCAGGAGCAGCTGTTCACGCAGTGCAGCATCGGTGTACTTCCAGCGGTAGGCGGCGATCGGGGAGTTGGTGGTGTCATCCAGGCTGGAGAGCGGGCGCAGGCCGGGATGGGCCCAGAGCCGCTCGGAACGGGAGATGTCAGGGGTCGCTTCGTCGGTGACGCGTTCAGTGCCGAACTCGAAGAACCCTGCGTCGGCGTAGTGCACAAACGGGATGTCCAAGCCGTCGATCCAGGCCATCGGCTCGTCGGTGTCGTTGTGGTGGCCGTGGAAGTTCCAGCCCGGGGTTAGCAGGAAGTCACCGCGGGACATCCGCACCGGGTCCCCGTTCACCACGGTCCACACACCTTCGCCCTCCACCACGAACCGGAACGCGTTCTGCGAGTGCCGGTGCTCGGGTGCTGTTTCCCGGCCGCCCAGGTACTGGATGGCCGCCCACAAAGTGGGGGTCGCATACGGAGTGCCGGCCAGGCCCGGGTTGGCCAGGGCAATGGCCCGCCGTTCCCCGCCGCGGCCCACCGGCACCAAGTCCCCGGCGCGCGCAGCCAACGGGTACAGGTCGTTCCAGCGCCACACGTGCGGGACTGCCTTGGGGCTCGGGACCATCGGCATCAGGTCCCCGATCTCCGTCCACAGCGGAATCAGGTTCTCCTTGTCGAAGTCGCGGTAGAGCTGTTCAAGCTGGGCAGCCTCCTCCGGTGTCGGCTCGGGGACGACCACCCCGGCCGCAACAGACTCATGCGTAATGTTTTCCATCATCGTCTTCCTCTCTACTTCGCGGGGGAGCTGGAAGCCAGGCGCTCGACGATGTCGGCGCGAAGGTCCTTTTTGTTGATCTTTCCGACTTTTGTGGTGGGCAGCTCGTCAACTACCACGAGGTACTCGGGGATCTTGAATGCTGCCACTCCGGTCCGGCGAAGCAGGTCCTGGATCTGTTCCAGGGTTACTTCTGTTCCTGGTTTGATGGTGATGTAGAGGCAGAGTTTTTCGCCCAGCACCGGATCCGGCATGGCGATGGCGGCCGCCATGGTGACGTCCTCGATCCGGTACACCAGGCTTTCAATTTCCTCGGCGGAGATTTTTTCTCCGCCGCGGTTGATCATGTCTTTGTCCCGTCCTTGGACAATGAGGTTGCCGTCCGGGCGGCGTTCGACGATGTCCCCGCTGGCGTACCAGCCATCAGGGGTGAAAGCGCGGGCGTTGGCCTCCGGTGCCCGGTAATAGCCGCGAGGAGTGTAGGGGCCGCGGGTCAGGATGGCACCGGCAACTCCATCGGGCAGGTCATTGCCTGCTTCATCAACGATCCGGACTTCGTCCGCCTCGGATACCGGGCGCCCCTGGGTCCTGCAAATGACGTCTTCGGGATCGTCCAGACGGGTGGTGTTGATCAGTCCTTCGGCCATGCCGAAGACCTGCTGCAAGGTGGCGCCCAGCACGGGCCTGACCTTGTAGGCGATCTCATCCGGGAGCCGGGAGCCGCCGACCTGGATGACCTCCAGGCTCGCGAGCTGGTTGCCTCCCACTTCCTCCTGGTGTTCGATCCAGCGCTGCGCCACTGCCGGCACAGCGGTGGAGAGCGTGACACCTTCCCGTTCTATGGCGGCAAAGGCCTTCCGGGGCTCAGGGCTCGGCAACATGATGATCCGGCCGCCGGCGAAGAGGATACCGAGGATTCCGGGGCAGGCCAGTGGGAAGTTGTGGCTGGCGGGAAGCGTCCCGAGATAGACCGTGTCCTCGGTTACCCCCGTTGGAATTGATGTGGCTTTGATGTTGTAGGCGTAGTCGCTGTGGGTTCTGGTGATCAGTTTGGGCAGGCCGGTGGTACCGCCCGAGAGCAGGAACAAAGCCGGTGAATCGGGGGATGGAGCCGCAGCGTCCAGCCTGGCACGGGCAGCGTCCGGGTCAGGTCCCGGCGCAAGGATGGCTTCGAGTGAAGCATTGAGCGGGTTCGCCGCGCCTGCGACGAGGATGTATTCAAGCGACGTGACGCTTTCGGAAAGTTCTTCCGCCAAGCCCTGGTGGTCGAAGTCCTTAATCATGTCCGGTACTGCGATGGCGCGTGATTCGGAGAGCTCCGTGAGGAAGGACAATTCGTACTTCCGGTGTGCGGGCAGGGCCATAACGGGAATGATTCCAGCCCTGAAGCACGCCAGGGTGAGCACGGTGAACTGCCAGCCGTTAGGCAGCTGGACCATGATGCGGTCATCCGGACGGAGGCCCAGCTGCAGCAGCCGTTCAGCGGCGGCATCCATCCGGTCTGCCAGCTCCGCGTAGGTGAGCCGGACGTCACCGTCGACTACGGCAACCTTGTCCGGCAGCCGGTCGGCTGTATCGAGGATGTAGGCGCCAAGCGGACGGTCTTCCCAGTAACCCTTGCTGCGGTATTCAGCAGCAAGGTCCGCGGGCCAGGGGACCGTCCCTTCGCTGGTGTGGCTGGTCATTGAATGTCCTCCTCGACATTGATAACTACTGCGTCCAACGCCAAGAGCCCGTTGTGGGTCAGGCGGAGGGGATTAATTTCGATTTCAGCGACAGCCTCGTTGGAGACGAGCGCATCACCGAGTCTGACCAAGAGGCCGGCCAGTTCAGACGTATCCAGCACCGGACCGGAACGGAAGCCATGCAAGAGTTCGCGTGCCTGCAGCTCGTCGGGCATGCTTTCGGCTGCCCGCAGTGCAAGCGGCGCGGTTCGTATGGCGATGTCCGCGAAGACTTCGGCCGCGGTGCCGCCCAGCCCCAGAACCACGATCGGTCCGAAAACGGGGTCGCGCCGGACGCCGACGACAAGGTCGACGCCGGAGGGCGCCATTGCCTCCACCAGGAACTCGCGGGCGCCGGCGGCTTTCAGACCGGCCAGGGCTCGGTCCATGTCTTCGGCGGTCTTGACGCCAAGGTGTACGCCACCAATTTCCGTTTTGTGCAGGACGGTTGCGTCGAGCAGCTTCACTGCCACGGGACCGCCAAGTTCCGCCAGCGCCGCATGGGCAGCGTCACGGGTGCTGCACACGCGCCGTTCGGGTGTGGAAATGCCAAGTGCACCGAGAAGTTCCTTGGAGCGGTTCTCATCCCAGGGACCTTCCACATCCGGCCAGGCTGTGGCGCCCTCAGCAGCCTGGGCCTTCTGGAATTGACCCCGGGCATCGTTCACCAGGGCGGCGATACCGTGGGCCAGCGAGGTCGGGCCCGTAATCAGCGGGAGTTCGTGCTGTCGCGCAGACTTGCGGGCTCGCTCCAGGTCACCGTCGGGGCCGTCCACGCCAATGAGGAACGGCATTGTCTCCGCCGCGCCCGAATTGGCTACGGCCAGCGGGAGGTCGGTCACCGGTTCGGTCAGGCCGTAAAGCGCCACAAGGTCGATTGCCGGGTCCTGCGATACAGCGGCGACTATTTGCTCGTAGCCGGGCCCGGGTCGGCCGGTGTCTACAGGATTTGCCTGGAACGTCAGCGGCGGGAGCAGCGCGCCGATGGTGTCCTGGCTGCTCTGCGCGAGTCGCGGAAGCCTCACACCAGCGCTGTGCAGGGCATCGGCGATCAAAAGGCCCGGGCCGGCCTGGCCGGTGATGAGGCCTACTCCGGGGTCCGCGGCCGGGTTCAGCCGGCGACCGGCCAGAGCGGTCACTGCGGCGACCAGTTGGTTCTCGTCATCGACGATTACCGCACCCGCCTGCTGGAGTACCGATCGTGTGGTGCGCCATGAGGTAGCCAGGGCGCCGGTGTGTGATTGGGCGAATTCGGACACATCGTTTTGGCCGACGACCAATGCAACGACGGGCTTGACCGCGCTCAGGCGTGAGACGGCGTCAATGAGGGCAGGTCCGTCCGAAACAGTTTCCAGATGCAGGGCTACTGCCTTGGTCTCATCATCGGTGATGAGGTAGTCCAGCACGTCCGGTGCGGTAATGTCAGTTCCTGCTCCGATACCGGCGGCAAGGCTGACCCCGGCCCCGGAGCGCTGCAGATGAAATGCCAGAACGTGATTAACTCCTCCGCTGGCTGCGACGACCGCTACCGAACCCGGCTCCAGTTCAGCGACACCCGGGACGAAGCTGGCGCGGAGGTTGCGGTGGGGAACGAAGAACCCGGATGTGTTGGGGCCCAGCAGCCTGATGCCGGTTTCTCGGACGGCGGACTCGACCTGGGACGCGAATTCGATGCCTGGACCGCCGGCTTCTGCGAAGCCGCCGGCGCAGACCAACGCTGCTTTGGCGCCGTTCGCGGCGCTGTCCCGCAGGGCCCGTGCCGTGGCAGAAGCAGGCACACACAACACGGCGAGATCGGGGCCGCCGGGAATTGTTGCAGCAGCCTCGGCGATGCTGGTGTGCATGCCGTTTTCACCGCGGCTGTTGACCAGTTCCACTGGCGCCGGGTAGCTGGACAGTGATTGCGCCATGACGGCGCCGAGCTTTTCGGGGCTGGACGATGCCCCAACCACGATGATGCCGCGAGGGGCAAAGAGAGCGGACAGACTATGCATGGGAAGCCTCCGCGGTGGCTGCAACAACGGCGTCCGCACGCCCGGAAAGTACCAGGGTCAGGTTCGACGCCGGACCCCGGTCATCAACAATGACGCTTGTCAGGCCGCGGCCCAGGCGCACTTCCTCCGAAAGCAGGATCCGGGTGAACGGGTTTCCGCCCTGGATCACCACAGCGGCTGCTTCGGCGGGGATTTGCTCGAAGGCATCCTTCAAGCCTTCTTCGTGGTCCGGTGCCGTGAGCAGCAGGCCGTTGCCTGCGTCGGCCTGGGCCGGGTCGGTCACCAGGGCGAGGCTAGCGCCGCCGTCCTTCAACTCGACCTTGCCGCTTTCGTGGGTCAGGGACAGCAGACGGCCGTTAAACCGGGCAGGACCGGAAGTCAACGGAGTTTCCAGCGGGGCCTTTCCGTGGCGGGTGAGCCAGCCCCGTTCTGCGGATTTGACGAGTTCCGGATCCCGCAGGCGGATTTTGTCGATGTCGATGCTGCGGGAGAAGAAGTGGAAGGTGAACTGGGTGGGCTCGAAGGAGTCGTAATACCTGCCGAAGTGTTCCCACCAGCTCAGTCCGCCGCGGGCCTGGTTCTGGATTTTGGCGACTTGGGGCTGGCGTTCGGCTTCGTAATTCGTGAACGCAGTCTCGAGGTCGTCCTGATGTGCAGCGACTTCGCGGACCAGCGTGATGGCGTCTTCCATGGCCATCTTGGTGCCGGAGCCGACGGAGAAGTGTGCCGTGTGGACGGCGTCGCCCAGCAGAACGACGTTGCCCTTGTGCCAGGAACGGGTCCGACGGGTCCGGAAGTTCGCCCAGCGCGAGCTGTTCGCCACGAGCGGCTGGCCGGCGATGTCCTCGGCGAACAGCTTTTCCAGGAACCGCTGCGTCTTCAGATCGGATGGTCCCGGGGGCTGGCTGACGTCGAACTCGTCGAGTCCGGCCTTGCGCCAGGTCGCCTCGTCGGTTTCAACGATGAAGGTGCTCAGGTTTTCGCTGATCGGGTAGCCATGGACGGCGAAGTTGCCGAATTCGCTCTTGCGGTGGAGGAAGGTCATGCCCTTGAAAAGGTGGGTGGTGCCGAACCAGATGAATTTGGCGGTGGCCGTTTCTGCCATGTGGCCAAGGCTCTCGCCCAGCTGTTCGCGGGTTGATGAGTTGGCGCCGTCGGCCCCGACGATCAGGTTAAAGCCGTCAAGCTGTGACAGGTCCGGCACGTACTGTCCGAACCGCATTTCGACGCCGGCTTCCGCGGCGCGTTCCTGCATCAGCTGCAGGAGCGTCTTCCGATAGATGGCTGCCATGCCGTTTCCGGTGAATGACTTTTTTTCACCTTTGAGCCAGACTTCGATGTCGTCCCAATGCGTGCCGTGGTCGCGGAGGCCGTCCCTGACCACAGGGTCCGCGTCATTGATCCGGTTCAGGGTCGCATCCGAGAAGACCACGCCGAAGCCAAAGGCATCGGTGGCCTGGTTGCGTTCGAACAATACAACCTCGGCGTCCGGAACGGTCTGCTTGAACAAGGTTGAGAAGAACAGTCCGCCGGGACCGCCGCCAATGCAGGCTACGCGAAGTGCCATCGATGCCACCTTTAGAAGTTTGGGAATCCAGTGAGAAAGCTCTCACCAAGATTATGTAACTAATTTCGGCTGAACGTCAAGCAACTGTTACATGTTTGGCCCCGCGGGGTGGCGTTTTCGACGGCACTTCTCTGTCAGGCCGTAACTTCCTGGCCTTCCCCGATGGGTTGACCGATCACGTCGGAGACGAAGGCTGTGGCAGCAGGGCCAAGCTGGCGGTGCACCGCCCCGAAGAGGCTGCGTGCGGCACTGCTTGGCCAGCCTTCGGGTTGCAGTTCCTGGGGGAGGTAAGGGTCGCGGAAGAGGAAGCGGCGATAATCCCCGATGATGCGCATCCGCTCGAGGAGTGCTGTCCTCCCATCCTTTGCCGCATTCAAACGCTCGTTATCAAGTTCCGCGTAGGTCTGGATGAAGCGTTGATAGTCTGCTCCCAGCGCCTCCAAATCCCAGCATCGAGCGGCAAGCTCCCTGTCCTCGCCGGGGTCTCCGGTGCCGCACCAGAGAGCGTCAACTCTTGCGCGGGGGTTTTCGATGGCGATGTCGCGGACCTCGGAGATCAAGTTGTGGGGGCTTAGCCAGGTGGATGGCGACAATTGGCCGAAACCATGCCAGGCGAGCTGCTTGCGCAGTTGTTCTCGGAAAGCCCGGTCGGACTCGGGAACTTGGTAAATGGCCATTGTCCATCTGCCTTCCCAGGTCTCGTCGCGGCGTCGAAATATGCGTTCGCGTCCTTCGTCAAGAATCTCCAGCATGTGAGGCGTGAGGGAGTAAACCGTTTCCCGCCCGACGCGCCTGGTGGTAAACCACCCTTCCTTGCGCAGCCGGGACAAGTTAACCCGTACGGTCGCAGCCTCCACATCAAAAAGGGCAAGAAGCTCCGTGAAGTCCGCCAGCCTCACTTCACCGCCGGCGTAGCGGAGGTAATCACCAAAGAGATCCAGGATCACACCCCTAGGCTTCCATTCCATCAGGTTCCTCCATAGTTTCCGCGCCGCCCGACGCATAACTGCCAATGTTTCATTCCATTTTGGTCAGGTCGCTGCCGGCCGTAGCGGCCTCCTGCCTACGAACTCGGGCCGCTTCATTTCGGCCACTGCCTAACCCGTACTGGCGACAGAAGTAACAAGTCATTGACGTTACGATGAATTGTGTCACATACTGGGTCCTGTGTCAGGTAGATAGCGGCTCAAGGGCGACGTGGCCCCAGGGAACGCGCAGCTGCCGGCCCACACGATTTTTCAGCATGGTTCTCGATCTCCGACATTCACTTCCGTTCTCCCGGTCAGGACCTTCCACACCAAACCCGCATGCAGAAAGAGAATTTCGATGTCGAACAGCTCCGTCCTGCCGATCGCTGGGCAAACCGCCCGGGGTCGCAAATCAGGGCTTACAGTCCTTATCCTTTGTTTCGTGGCCATCGTGTTCGATGGTTACGATCTCGTTGTATACGGGTCTACCGTGCCTTCGCTGCTGGCCTACAAGGAGTGGGGGCTGACGCCCGCCAGCGCAGGCACCATAGGAAGCCTTGCACTTGTCGGCATGCTTGTCGGAACCCTGTTTGTCGGAGCTCTGACCGATGTCCTGGGGCGACGTAAAATCATGATGCTGTCCATCGCATGGTTCTCAGTCTTCATGCTACTGACTGCTCTTTCTCCTTCCGTGGAGATGTTCGGTCTGTTTCGGTTCCTTACGGGCTTGGGTCTCGGCGGCATTGTGCCCACCTGCGTCGCCATGACGGTTGAATTCGCTCCGAAGGCTCGACGGCAAATTGCGAATGCTGTCATGTACAGCGGCTACTCGGTGGGCGGAGTCATCGCGGCCATCTTTGCAATAATGGCCCTGCCACAGCTGGACTTCCGGTGGCTCTACGCAGTGGGAGCACTCCCTTTGGTGACTCTGCTTCCTATCGTCTATTTCATGCTGCCAGAGTCCGTCGCGTTCCTTGCGTCGAAGGGCCGAACCGCTGAGGCCAAAGCCACAGCAGAGACATACGGTCTGGTCTACAGCGACATCGTGACAGAGGCTGACGCTACGCCCGACGACGCCCCTGCCCAAAAATTGGCCGCCCTGAAAACCCTTTTCAGCCACGGCTGGATCATGGCTACGGTCCTCTTTGCGATCGCCAGCTTCTGCGGCCTCCTGCTGGTTTACGGCTTGAACACTTGGCTGCCCCAGATCATGCGCTCCGCAGGATATGAGCTGGGCAGCTCCCTCACCTTCCTGTTGGTCCTGAACGCCGGGGCAATCGTCGGTGCCATTGGCGCCTCCTATATAGCAGACCGTATCGGCGTCAAAAAGGTGGTCACAGCCTCCTTCATCATTGCCTGCGTCTCGATTGCCCTGCTGAGCCTGGGGCTTCCCTACGGCGTCCTGTTGGTACTGGTTGCCTTCGCCGGACTGGGCTCCGTGGGAACCCAAATTCTGGTCAACGGCTTCGTTGCCACCCACTACCCCCAATCCGCTACCGCTACCGCTCTGGGGTGGTCGCTCGGAATCGGCCGGCTGGGAGCAATCTGCGGACCCCTCATTGGAGGTTACATCGCAAGCATCGCGCTGGGATTCCAGATCAATTTCTACGCCTTTGCCGCCTTCGCAATCATCGGGGCCCTCGTCATTGCGTCCGTACCCCGACCCAAAACGCCGCTTAAAAAATAGTCAACCCGTCCCCGGAAAAGTAACCACTCCCAGGAGGCTTGACCAAGTGAAAGAGAACCAATCAGTGCTTGAAGCACCCACTCAGCAAGAAGCCTCGGGACCAGCGGCTGCGCAAGGTGGAACCATTACGGTCGCCGAACTCGTTGGACGGACCCTGGCGCAACTAGGAGTCGCGCAGATCTTTGGCGTCATTGGCAGCGGAAACTTCCACGTAACCAATAGCCTGCGCATGCATGGGGTCCCATACATCGCCACACGCCATGAAGCAGGCGCGATAACAATGGCCGACGGCTTTGCCCGCACCTCCGGTCAACTCGCTGTCATGACCACCCACCAAGGATGCGGACTAACCAACGCCATAACCGGAATCGGGGAGGCTGCAAAAAGCCGTACCCCCCTGCTCGTCCTGGCCGCAGACAGTGCGGGATCAGCAGTCCGATCAAACTTCAAAATCGATCAGGACTCACTCATCAGAAGTGTTGGAGCAATTTCCGAACGTGTCCACTCCGCCCAAAGCGCCGTAGCCGACACCGTACGGGCCTACCGAACGGCCGTCCAGGGCCGCCGCACCGTGGTGCTCAACCTTCCGCTCGACGTGCAGTCACAGATGGTTCCTGCCAACCCACAATCAACGCCACCGCCGATTCCCGAGCTGCTTTCTCCGCGTGCAAACAATCAATCTGTTCTCCAGCTCGTCAACTTACTCACACGGGCCGAACGTCCAGTCTTCATTGCGGGCAGAGGCGCACGCAATGCAAGGGAAACACTCATCCAGCTTGCCGATCATACGGGCGCACTTCTGGCTACCTCAGCCGTCGCCAACGGACTGTTCCACGGGCACGCCTACAACCTGGGAATTTCAGGGGGCTTTTCATCGCCACTTACCGCGGAAATCATAGCGGGCGCGGACTTGGTTGTCGGTTGGGGAGCCTCCATGAACATGTGGACCATGCGCCACGGGAAAATGATCGGCGGCGGGGCCAAAGTCGTGCAGATCGATTCTGAAACGGCCGCACTCGGTGCCACTGTGCCCCTCGACCTCGCCGTACTTGGTGATGTGAGAGAAACCGCTGCCGACGCGCTGGACGCACTCAAGGGTGAGGAACCACGGCAAGGGTACCGGCGAGATGACATGGACAAGAAAATCGCCCAGAAATCCCGCTGGAACGACACGGAAACCGACAACCTCTCAACGGAAACCACCATAGATCCAAGACTGTTGTCCAAGTTGCTAGACAAGATGCTCCCACAGGAACGGACGGTAGCTGTCGATTCAGGGAACTTCGTCGGTTACCCAAGTGCCTATTTCCGTGTGCCGGACCACTTTGGATCCTGTTTCACACAGTCCTTCCAATCCGTGGGCCTAGGCCTAAGCACTGCCCTCGGGGCAGCAGTGGCGCGCCCAGACCGGCTACCTGTTCTCGGAGTCGGAGACGGAGGTTTCCTTATGGGAATCCAGGAACTGGAGACAGCCGTACGGCTTCGCATTCCACTCGTCATCGTCATCTATAACGACAACGCGTACGGAGCCGAGGTACATCACTTCAGCCGCGAAGAAGATCTAAGCATTGTCACCTTCCCCGACACCGATCTTGCGGCCATCGGCCGCGGATATGGTGCTACCGGTGTGACCGTTCGGGGCATTGACGATCTCAAGGCTGTACAAGCCTGGTTGGACGGTCCGAGGACCACACCTCTGGTTATCGATGCGAAAATTTCCAGCGACGGCGGGGCATGGTGGTTGGAGGAGGCCTTCGCCGGCCATTAACGCGGAAGATGTTCGCCGGCGGGAACTGGCGTCCGCCGGCGAACGGGCCGACAAGCCCTAGCTGCGGTCACAGGACGATTCCGAACGCCGCCCACCATGGGACGAGAACTGTAAAACGCGGTCGTCGCGATTCCCCCTAGCCCGGATGCTATTTCACCAAGAAGGCAGTGCGGTGGACCTTAACGCAGCCGGAATTTGAAGTTCTAGGTGCCGCTGCACGATCTTGCCTCTTCAGACTTCTCATCACCAGTTCCCTGTCGACCAGGGCGTGGACAGCACCACCTAAAGGAGTCACCCATGAACCCCGTTTACGCCTTCGGCGATGTCGTACCTGTCGTGCACCCCACGGCGTTCGTCCACCCGACCGCCACTCTCATCGGAGACATCATTATCGGCCCAAGGTGTTATGTCGGCCCCCAAGCGTCATTACGGGGAGACCTAGGGCGATTCGTTATGAAAGAGGGAGCAAATCTACAAGACGGGTGTATCGTACATACCTTTCCCGGGCAACTAACGGAACTAGGCGTTAACGGGCACGTGGGGCACGGCGCCGTTCTGCACGGCTGCCACGTGGGCGATGGCGCCCTCATCGGCATTGGCTCCGTCCTCCTTGATGGCTCGGTCATCGGCGAACAGGCATTTGTGGGGGCGCGATCCTTGGTTACCTCGAACACCGAGATACCAGCCCGGCATCTCGCCTATGGCACACCGGCGAATGTGGTCCGTGAACTGACCCGGGCCGAACTGATCTGGAAGGCTGATGGAACGGCGACGTACCACTGGCTTACACATGTCTCACCCGAACAACTCACCGAAACGGAGCCTCTAACGCAGGAAGAGGCTAACCGTCCCACCCTGTTGAGGCCCCCAGCTACTTCCAAGACGCTGCATGAAACGAGAGCAACCGCTCAGTCCTGAACTAGCGGACGGGTCGTCTCGCTACACGGTGGACTTGGAGTCGCCGTCCATAGGTAGGATTTGGCCACTGATCGCCTTGCCGTGAGGGCCGGTCAAGAACAGCGCTAAAGCGGCGATATCCGCCGGATGGACCAGCTGTTTCAGGGACTGGAGTCCGAGCGCAGCGTCCAGCTCCTCCTCAACCGACTTTCCGGACAACGCTGCCCGGCCAGCTACAACGGCATCGAACCGCGGCCCGGCAACCGCTCCGGGGAGGATGGCGTTGACGTTGATTCCGTGGGGCCCGAGCTCCATGGACAAAGTCTTGGTAAATCCGATCAACCCCCACTTCGACGTGGAGTAGGCTATGCGATTGGGGTAACCAAACCTTCCCGCCAGTGCGCTCATCACTATGATCGAAGCCGAATCTGACGCCCGGAGCAGCGGAATCGCCTCCCTTGTGATGCGGAACGTCCCCGTTAGATTAACAGCCATCACGCTTTCCCAGACATCGACCCCATATTGTTCGGCTGGCTCGGTGCTGCCTGCAATGCCGGCGTTGTTGATCAGCACGTCCAGTCCCCCAAGAACAGAGCGCACGTCGTCGAAGACGCGAGCCACATCCTCGGCCTGGCTAATATTGGCGATAGACGCAGTGACCTCGGGAAACTCGAACTTGAGAGATTCGACGGCGGCCGCGCTGATATCGACAACATGGACGGCGGCACCTTTTTCGATGTACGCCCGGGTGATCGCGCGGCCTATGCCTCCGGCACCCGCAGTGATGAGTACCTTGAGGGTCATGGACATCAATTCCTTTCATGGCTTCTGTGGAACGATTAAACTAGCCAGGGGTTGTCTGGGAAAGCGCCACAAGTTATGGCCAGTACGCCCCGCCGCATCGAAGACTTAACACACGGTTACGGGGTGGTTGAGACCATGGGACTCAACGTAGGTGGCCAGATCCTTATTCCTTGCAAATGAAGGCACCGATTGTGTCTCCCGTGCCCTTGAAGATACCCCTAGTCTCGAGCGCGAAGTTCCGCTGTAGAAGGGGTGCTGTTGCCCCACCCGGATGAGAGCGCCCGTAACGCCAGGTCGTGATCGATGCCCGAAGTCCTGCATGGCGTCCCCTGCCTCGGTTATGACGGCGCTGTAGCGGCCGACCAGGAGTTGGTTGATGAATTCGAGCTCCTGTCCGTGTCCGATTAACCCGCACGCGCCAGTCTTGAGTAGTGGTTGAAGATTAACGATGCTGGGCGGTGCACACTTTCTGGCGGTCCGCCGATGGACGAGGCCGCCCGTTCGGGCGCCCTCACTGGATACCCATCACGCTGATTTGTGGCCGTAGCCGCTATCGTCGGGGCCGCCTCTTATGCGTCAGGTTTTCCTAAATAAGGGACAACCTCATCTGTCAGTGCTCCCGGTTAAGAGGCGCTTGTCGGTCAGGCGTCAACTTTGACGGTTGGGCGTGAGGCGGAGCTCAGCTGGCGAAGTCCCAGAATGTCCCGCGCTTCTGCCGGGGTTGCGGGTTCGCAGCCGAGTTCGCGGATGATCCGTACTGCGCGCTCAACCAACTGTACATTGGAGGCCAGTTCGCCTCGCTTGTAGTAGAGGTTGTCTTCCAGCCCGACCCGGACATGGCCGCCCAGCAGGACGGCGTGGGCGATGGCCGGCAGCTGTGCCGCTCCGATGGCTGAGACGCAGAGTTCGGTGCCGGCAGGTAGTTCTTCAACCATCTGGTGGAGCGCACGCGGGGTGTAGGGCATTGCTCCTTGGAATGGACGGTCCAGGCCGAGAACGACGTTGATCCAGTACGGCTGTGTGTCAAAGCCTGAGTCGATGAGCCGTTTGCAGTCCTGCAGGATGTGGGCTGGGCTCATGACCTCCCATTCAGGTTTGATTCCGAGTTCGGCCATACGGGCGGCCATCTCGTCGCACTCAGCCGGGGATGTTTTGCAGAGGAGTTCACGACCGCGGCCGTTGATGACGAATGTTTCGGCATCGAACGTTGCCATTTCCACTAATGGAGCTTCGAGGCCCTTCATGCGCTCCGTGAAGTCGATGCGGAGTTCGCCTGTGTCGTACACCTTGACCATGTCCCCGGTGACACCGCCACCGGTGGAGTTATTGATGACGACGTCTGAGTTGTTGCGGGTCAGTTCGTTGATTCGGGCGTAGACCTCGGGATCGCAGGTGGCTTCGAAGTCACCCGGGCGACGGGCATGGATGGCGGCAACGCTGGCTCCAGCCTCCACGCACGCAGCGATATCGTCTGCGATTTCCTGCGGGTCCACGGGAAGATTGGGGTTTTCGTCCTTGGTGGCCATTCCTCCCGTCGGCGCGATGGTAAGGATGACTTTGCGCGGTTTAGTCTGTGCAAAAGTTACGTCTGCCATGATGATTTCTCCTTATGCCTGGAAGGACAGCTCAGCGGCGCGGCTGCCTGCGGAAACGTTCAATTCCAAGTCATGGAACGGGGCTGCATCCTTCTCGTGAATGTCCACTGCAAGGAGCGAACCGGTAGCCGGGCAGGCCCAGCCGGTGACTGTCAGTTTCTCGTGAAGGGTGGATCCTACTCTGGAAGGCAGTTCGAGGGCGAAGGCGTGGGCGCCTTCCCGCCAACGCGTGGAACCGTCGGAAAGCACTGCTCCATCTACGGTTTCAACACGCCATCTTCCGCTGGTCGCGTGAATGGCACGAAGACGGTCGGAAAGGGGCAGCCAGGACTCGCCTGTCTTAAGTCCGGCGGGGGGCATAGTCGGATCCAGGTCGCGGCAGGACTCCGGTACTGCTTGCGGGGCCAGCCCGAGGCGTGCAGCGCGAAGTGCCCGGCGCCGATGCGACGTGCATTTCTCGTCCCATCCCGTGACGAGCCCTGCGGCTGAAGTAGTCAGCACCACCCCGTAGGTATCTAGGGCCGCCCCCGGGCTAACCACATCACGGCGGATGTCCTCCAGGAGATCCTCGGGGCTCCGATCCAATGGATCGCCGATGCCCCCGCCGCCCTGCCAAGTGACAGCAAACACGTCAGATTTTGTGAGGGGAAAAGCTCCAGGTTTGGGACCAAGGTTCGTAAACTCCGGTGAATCTTCGGTGATGCCGTTCAGTGCTCCGGCAAGAACAGCCGTCTGGCCTGAACCACGAAGGATGCCCTGCGCCAGGGACTGCCGGATGACGCCGCCGGGCAACCCGCCCGAAAGCCCTGCAGAATTGGGCACCTCAGCGCCATGGGTCATGACGAGCGCCTCAGCCTCGTCGACAGAAATCGTCAAAGCAACCTCAGCACCGAGCCCGCCCCGTCGGCGCCCTGCGCCGCCCGTATCTCTGGCCAGCCTGCGGTAGAGATACACCAGAGGTGTACCCTGCTCGTTGACTTCCACGTCGGCAATCGACGGGCACGGCGTGTTGATCGGTCCGGCGGCGTCCTGTCCGTCGTGGGCCACGAAGGCCCCGAAACCGCCGGCCAGGGGATCCATAAGGTGAAGACCAAACTTCTCGCCAAACTGGTTGCGTCCGCTGAGATTGAAGGTAGCCATGGTTCCGCTGTTCACGGCCTGTGCGCGGTGGGCGTACTTCGGCGTGGCTGCCAGGAGACGGTTCAGGGCGGCGGAGACCACGTTGCTGACAACCCAGACAGTCTCAACAGTTGCGCTGCCCACCGGAGCCGGCGGAAGTGCCGTACAGATGAGTCCGTCCGGCGCGACGATCTCAGTAGGTCGCAGCAATCCGTCGTTCCAGGGGATTCCGAAACCCAAGGTGGGGATAAGGGCACCTGCAACGCCTCCGACCAGCCCTGCCCGGGAGCAGTTGACAAAACCGGCGGCTTGACCGGAAGACCCGGAGAAGTCGAAGGTCAGAGAATCGCCCTGTTTGGTGAGGACCAGGTCAACAACGTAGAGCTCATTGGAGTGTCCGTCGTGTTCGAGGAAGTCACGCGTGTGGACGACCCCATCGGGCAGTTCCAGAAGGCGGCGGCGCATTGTGGCCTCGGAGTCGTCGACCATGGTGGCCATGGCAGTTTGCACGACATTCTTGCCATACCGGCGGCAGAGTTCGGTCAGCCGCTCACCGGCGACGTTCAATGTGGCGATGAAAGCGCGAATATCCAGGCCAACCTGCGCAGGCAGGCGGGTTGCTTCCAGAACCATGTCGAGGACGTCTTCACGGAGCTCACCGCGGTCCACGAGCTTGACGGCCGGTATCCGGAGCCCTTCCTGCCAGATTTCTTTGGCTTTCGGTGACCACGACGCGAAGTCCATGCCACCGATGTCGGTTTCGTGTGCCATGACGCCTGCCCAGGCGACCAATTCGCCGTCAACGAACAAGGGTGCGCACATCTGGAGATCGTTCTGGTGAAGCGCGCCGACGAACGGGTCATTGCCGATGATGCGGTCACCTTCCCTCAAAGCCCTACCTGAGCCGAGAAGGTGCCGGATCAGGGCGCCAACTGGCGGTGCTTCAAACGTCACCTGATGACCCATCGTGGCGAAGGAGCCGTCCGGGAGGTAGAGGCCGGTGAAGAAGTCGCTGGCCTCGGTGACCGTCGGACTTCCGGACACAGCCTGGAGTGCGAGCCGCATCTGGTCGGTGATGGCGACCAGACGGCTGCGGACCACCTGTGCGATGACCGGATCAGTGACGGTGGTGACGGCCTGGGCATCCAGTGTCGTGTTCATTTAGCTGCCTACCTTTACGTGGATTGCGCCGTGTGCGTCGGTTGTGGCGGTGCCGCCCGGTGGAACGACGACTACGCAGCCGGGAAGTTGGATGAGGCACGGACCAGCTACGGTCTGGTCCGCGGCGGGCCAGGAGCATCCGTACACCGTGGTCGAGTCCGGAACAGCCGGGTCATCAAAGATGACGCTCCGGACGCCACGGAATTCGAAGGGTTGCCCGGCGGCGGATGGTCCAGGGGCCGCTGAAGCAAGGGCCGCCGTGGCCCTTACGGAGAGGATCTCGAATCCGGCTTCCCGGAAACCGGCGCCCTTTCCGAAGAGCAGCTCATACTCGGATTCGAACCGCGCAAGAAATTCGGACACCATGGCCGCGTCTGGTGCTGCGTCCAGGCCTACATCCAGGTGGTGTGCCTGACCTCGATAACGGACTGCTGCAGTGAATTGCAGCGTTGCGGACTGGGGGTCTGGAATTGCGGCCAGGGCACGATCACGAGCGTCCTCGAGAGCTTCTGACAAGGTCAGCGCATGGGTCTCGTCAGGTTCCAGACCTGGAGAGAGACGGATGTAGCTGGTTCTCGACGAGGTCGTTCGAAGATCGCTGGTTCCGGCACCGAAAGCTGACTGGGCGGTGGCCGTTGCGGGGACAACGAACCCATCGAGGCCCAGCTCCCGGCACATGGCCCACGCATGGGAGGGCCCGCTTCCCCCGCCGGCCACGAGTGTAAAATCCCGGGGGTCATGGCCGCGTTCGATCGTGACGGAACGGAGAAGGTCTGCCATCGCGGAATCAAACAGTTCACGGACCGCGCGGGCGGATTCCTGGGCGTCCAGCCCAAGGGGCCGGCCGATCTTCTCTTCCAGGGCACGGCTGGCGGCCTCGACGTCCAGCATGATTCCACCGCTTCCAAAACTAGCGGCGTCAAGAACGCCCAGCACAAGGTCAGCGTCAGTGGTCGTTGGTTCCGTACCACCTTTGCCGTAGCAGACAGGGCCGGGGGTGGCACCTGCACTTCGCGGACCTACGGTAAGGATCCCGTCGGTAACTGCTGCGATGGAGCCGCCGCCTGCGCCGATGCTGGCGATGTCGACGCTGGGGACGCGCATGTCTGCGCCGCCAAAGGTGACCTCATCACGCAACAATGGTGCTCCGTTGACGACGACTCCGACATCGAAGCTTGTTCCGCCAACATCGAGCGTGAGGACGTTGGGCTGGTTCAGCGTCTTGCCCAGTGACTGGCCGGCGACCACACACGATGCGGGCCCGCTCAGGAGGCCCTTGACCGGGGATGCGGTCAGCGTCGCTGCAGGAACGACGCCACCGGCATTCGTGGTCATCATGATGGGGGCTTCCATGCCCAGTTTGCGGAGCTCGGTTTCGAGCTTGACCAGGTAGTGACCCGCTACCGGACCTAGGGCGGCGTTGGCTGCGGTAGTGGAAGCCCTGGCATATTCACCCACGCTCGGGGCAATATCGTGGGAGACACTGACGAATGCGTCAGGCAGTATTTCCTTAACCAATTCCGCGACCGCTATCTCATGGCTGGCGTTTTCGGTGGCCCACAGCAGGCAGACCGCTACGGCCTCAACGCCTTCATCACGAAGGGTCTCCAACGCCCGACGGGCGGAGCTGGAATCCAGAGGTGTAACGACGTCGCCTTGCGGATTCACTCGCTCGGTAACTTCAACGACCAGGTTTCGCGGTACGAGCGGGGCTGTTCGTCCGCGGAGGAAGTAGTCGCCGAGGCCCAAGCCTGTGAGCCCCGCTGTACCCCTACGCAGTCGGCCGATTTCGAGGACGTCGCCGAAACCTTGGGTGGTGACGAGCCCGACACGCGCCGAACGGCCGGTCAAAAGGGCATTCAACCCTACCGTTGTTCCGTGTCCGAAGCGGCTGACCCGCCGGCACATGTCCTCAGTGCTGAGCCCCGCTATACCCGCAGCCAGGCGGACAGCGTTGATGACTCCAGTTACGACGTCGGCTGTAGTGGGCGACTTACAGACGAAGGACTTCCCGCTGGGGGCACGAAGCCACAGATCTGTGAAAGTCCCACCGACGTCTGTCCCAATTGCCCATCCTGTCGTGTCATCGGGGGAGTCGGTGTTGTTGTCTTCGTCGCCTACTAGCTCAACTGGGGACGCTGTTTCGATGCTCAATTTTGGAACTCCTTAGCCAGACGGCCATGTGGTGGGGGTGTGGTCTGAATCAGACGGCAAGATCGTCCGCTGCCGTGACGGGCCTCGCGGCAGGGGCTGTGGAAGCGAAAGACTGAACTTTGGGAAGTGTCAAAAGAATTGCGGAACCGACTGCTAACATCACGGCGACGGTAATCAGGGCGCCGTCGTAGCTGCCAGTACGGTCGAAGAAAGAACCGGCCCAGATCGGGCCGACAGCGACGGCGATGGAGAACGCCGCGTAGATGAGGCCATAGATGAATCCGTAGCGCTTGAGTCCGAAGTAATTCCCGCAGAGGAAGGCGATCAAGTCGGCCTCGGCTCCAAAAGAGACACCGATCATGATTGCGGCTGCAGGAGCAAGCCCCGGGCCTCCCCACATCAGGAGCAGGCATCCCAACGCTGTGGTTAGAAAGAGCGGGGCCGCAACATACGGCGCGAAGAATCGGTCAACGAGGAAACCGATGCCGAGGCGGCCGACTATCACACCCAGACCGATCAGTGACGCGATGCCCGCCGCGCTGGCCGGAGCAAGGCCGGAGTCGGTGAGCATAGGAACCATATGAGGGATGATTGCTGGCACGGAACCGCCGACAAGCAGGAAGCCGGCAAGAATCGTCCAAAAAGTGCGGGACTTGACCGCATCTGCACGGTCAACTCCAGCCAGTTCACGACTAGCTTCTGGGCGGTGGCCACTGCCTTTCAGTCCAAACAGGACAAACGGAATAACCAGCAGCGACAACACAGCCAACGCCGTGAAGCCGACCCGCCAGCCCAACGACTGAACGACACCAGTCACCAGAGGCGGCAGAGCCAGCGCAGCCACGCCCAGGCCTCCCAAGGTAATGCCAAGGGCCAGGCCCCGTGAGGTGAAAAACGCCGAGTTCACCGCCTTGGTGTAAACAATTGACGTAGTTCCCAAACCCAAAAGGCCAGCGAGGGCAAACAGGAGGTAGAAGTGTATGAGCTCTCCCCGGAACTGGCCAAGCAGGATCAGGGACAGTGTCAATCCGGGCACTGAGATCATCGCGACCCGGCGCGGACCGAAGCGGTCCAGCAGCCAGCCCAGGGGGGCGGCGAAGATCACCAGCGCGATTGTCGTATACAGGAACGAGGATGAGACTTCCGCGCGGTTCCAGCCGAATTCTTTCTGCAGCGCACCGGTGAATGACCCAAGGCTGTAGAACAGAAGGGCGGTTACGCCTACGGCCGAGCCTACCGTTGCCGACAGCAGCGCAGGCCAGCCGGTTTTGAATTCTGAGTAGCGATTGGCACGCATCATTGCATGTCCTAACTAGTCGATGGGTTGCGCCTTCGCACGTGATGCAGCGAATAGAACATTTCCAGCTGCCGTCGGTGCTAGCACCGTGTCGCTGCAGCGTGACCTGCAACACGATTCAGTAATGAGACTAGGGCGCATGACCATTCGCCACAAACAATGGTTAACGAAGCCTCGTATTGATCAGATCGATGTGTCAGCGAATAGCTCCAGGGCCAAAGACATCAATTGCTGACGGAGCCACTGGTGGGCGGAATCCTCGGTGTGTTGCTCCGCCCATAACATGACCATATTGACGGGCTGTAGAGGCATTGGCGGATCGAGAAGCCTGAGGTTCGCGTTAGTCCGCAGAGCGAGTCCCAGCCGCTCCTGGATCAGGGTGAGTAACCGCGTTTCGCGCAGCAGGAACGGGGCCAGCATAAACATTTGCGTGGTGATCTGTGTGTTGCGAATGACTCCCTGTGCGTCCAATTGCATTTCAGCTGAAGTGGGCAGGTGTCCTACATTGACGGCAAGATAAGGTTGCGCGCTGAACTGTTGCATCGTGATCGACGTTCCGACCTCGGGATTATCTGCATCCACGGCGCATACGTACCGGTCACTAAACAACAGCTCGTTGGGAAAATCCACATATCCCAGAAAGACTTCCTTGGGCATGATCAGAATGTCCGTCTCACCTTGCCTAAGACGTTTCGCGAAATCATCCTGAACTGGTTGGAAGTGGAGCCTCACATTGGGTGCCTCTGCGGCGAAGCGCACCAAGAGAGGTCGAAGAAAGACTGCGGCCACATAGTCGTTGGAGGTAACCGAAAAGTCCCGATGATCCGTTGCAGGATTGAACTCGCTCTTGGTCGTCAGGAGTGACTCGACTCGTCCGAGTGCTTCCCTAAGGGGGTCGGCCAGCGATCTGGCAAACGGGGTCGGCATGAGATTTCGGCCGTTCTTGACCAGAATCGGATCGCCGAACATCTTGCGTAACCGATTAAGAGTGGAGCTCATCGCGGACTGGCCCACCTGAAGGCGCTCGGCGGCCTTCGTGACGCTCTGCTCGGTTAATAATGCATCCAGTGCGACCAATAGATTCAGATCCACCCGGTTCAGGTTCATTCCTTAGCATCCCCGTCCGTGAGGGTAGTGAGTTTCCGAGCATGGCTCTGCCTCTGATATCAAGAATCTCATTAGTGACGCAGCTCCTTGCGCCACTCGTCCCGCCCGCCGGCGGCGATGGCGGCTCGCGCCTGGAGGATTCTTGCAAACGAAAAATTTGAGAACAGGTTGGTTCGAGAATCGAATGGGATGGAAACCAGATGCGTCAATCATGTCTAGTTCAATGGCAATCCGCGCAACTTGATGAAGAAACCCGGGCGAGGGGAACCCCGAACTGGCTCAAGCACTGAAGTTAGCCCACAGCCCGAAACCCCCATCGCCGTCGAGGCCGCCGACGCTGCGTAAAGGAACGCACGCCCCTGATCGGCAAAGACGGGAAGTCCGCTACACCGGAGCGTCAGTTGGTTATGTCAACTCGCAGATCTGCGAGTCCGCGTTCGCTCCGACGATTGCCGCCGCTCTGTTTGCTGCGACCCAAATCTAACGACCATTGTCGTGTATCTGCTTATCGTCTTAGCTATCTCTGTCATCTCTGTTGCAATCCTGCCCGGGGCTGGGGACGCAAGAAACAGAGCGCCAAAACGGCGAAAACGTAGCGAAGGCCGCAAAACAGGCCCGCCGAAGCCTGATCCGACTCATGCACCAGCAGAGGCGGCCAGCGATCCGGCCGCCCCTGCTCCGGTTTTAACTCGGCTCGTCTTCAGACACGCTGGGGCTCCTTGACCTGCTCTTGCCCCTCCCTGCAGCCGTCGCTTGTCGGCAGGGGTTGTTTCAGCCGTCTATGACCGGCCCCTGCAGGACGGTTCGCCATTCGAGGGCGATCGTGAGCTGACTGACTTTGGAGAACTCCCTGATCTCTACACCGAGAATGTCGGAGATCCGCGCCACCCGCTGCTTGACCGTGTTGGGGTGGATGTGGAGTTTGGAGGCGGCCTCAGAACCCTAGCGGAGGTCCAAACCTGGGTGACTCCGTCGAGGTCTGTTTTTCTCGTAGGTCCAACCGGCGATCGTCTGGGTCAACCGGTGCGGCTGGGAATCTCTTAGGGCTACGGCGTCCAAGTCTACGGGTCCGGGCTGAGAGCCACTCCAATGAAGTGCAGAAAGAGGAGTGCCATGGACCGGGAGTCCGTCACAGCGCAGTAAGTGCCGGTAAGTTCGGTTGACGTCGCTGTGCGGGGGCCAAGCTGC
The DNA here is from genome assembly GCF_030209335.1 of Pseudarthrobacter sp. fls2-241-R2A-168. Lineage (NCBI taxonomy): Bacteria > Bacillati > Actinomycetota > Actinomycetes > Micrococcales > Micrococcaceae > Pseudarthrobacter > Pseudarthrobacter sp. fls2-241-R2A-168. Next base: position 1,888 of record NZ_JARVSG010000017.1, on the reverse strand, counting down.
GACTGCAGGGTGGGATCTGAGAACATCATGAGCCACCACCAATAAAACGGAACTTCGCACTATTCTGACGCCAACACACAAGGCTTCGCTCTCCGGCGAGAAGCGTGACATACACCCCGGGCGTGAGCCAAGCGCTGCAAATGCCTACTGCCGCATAAGCACCAAAAACAAACTCTGGCCAATAAGAATTGCCTCTCAACTCTTCGTATTTGCAATCAGCAAAGGGCTATAAGGCGAGCTTGCATGCTAGTACGCTTGCTGCCAGTAGGCATGTTCACCCCGAGTAAGAGGACGAAGCAGCGATGACGCTGGAAATCGTCTTCTGCGGCACGACGACCGCGCTCTCCCAGATTTGGATTAGAAGGTGTGATGGAAACTCAGTTGGAATTCGATACCGACGTGCTCATTGTTGGCACGGGACCGACCGGGGCCACAGCGGCGCTGGCGCTAGCTACCGAGGGCATTCGTGTACACATGATTTCGCGGTGGAACTGGCTCGCGAATACGCCACGTGCGCACATTACCAACCAGCGGGCTGTTGAAGTCCTGCGGAATCTCGGGGTGGAAGAGGAAGCCGCAAAATACGCGGTGCCGTGGGAGGACATGGGGGACACCCTGTTCACGACCAGCCTCGCCGGGCAGGAGATTGCCCGGCTCCGCACCTGGGGTACCGGGGACGAACGGTACGGGGACTATTTGAAGGCCAGTCCTTGCACCATGCTCGACGTTCCGCAGCCGCTGATGGAACCGATCTTGCTCAAGAACGCGGGGGAGCGGGGTGCACAGGTCACCTTTAACACGGAGTACCTCTCCCACGTTCAGGACGCCGACGGTGTCAATGTCACCTTCAGGAACCATGTCACCGGCCAGGACTACACGCTGCGGGCCCGGTACCTGATCGGCGCCGATGGTGCCCGTTCCCAGATTGCTGAAGACATCGGACTGCCGTTCCATGGTCAGGTTGCACGTGCCGGTACCGCATATGTGCTGTTCAAGGCTGACTTGAGCAAGTACGTCGCGCACCGTCCCAGCATTCTGCATTGGATCATGAACCCGGTCGCCGGCTTTGGTGAGATCGGAATGGGCCTGCTGCGCGCCGTCCGGCCCTGGGATGAATGGATCGCCGGATGGGGATTCAACATGGCAGACGGCGAACCCGATTTCAGCGAAGACGTCATCCTCGAGAAAATCCGCACCCTGGTCGGGGACCCCGAACTCGAAGTCGACGTCCAGACGAAGTCCACGTGGTACGTGAACCAGCAGCACGCCGAGCACTTCTCCGTCGGACGGGTATTCTGCGGAGGAGACGCAGTCCACCGGCATCCGCCGAGCAGTGGCCTGGGTTCAAATACCTGCATGCAGGACGCGTTCAACCTGGCATGGAAACTCGCCTACGTCATCAAGGGCTACGCCGGGGAGAGCCTGCTCGACTCCTATTCTCTGGAGCGCGCACCCGTCGGCAAACAGATCGTCGCCCGGGCCAACCAGTCCCGCAAGGACTACGGCCCCCTCAACGACACCTTCCGCGTCCCCGGCCAGGAACACAGCATTGAAGCCGGGCTGGCACGCCTGCACGCCCCGACACCCGAAGGCGTTGAGCTGCGCCAGAAGCTTCAGGAAGCGCTGGAAGGGAAGAACTACGAGTTCAACGCCCACGGCGTTGAACTGAACCAGCGCTACGAATCCGACGCCGTCATCCCTGACCCTGAGGCAGGCGAAGAGCAATGGGAAAGGGATCCCCAGCTTTACGTCCAGCCCACAACCCGGCCCGGCGCGAAAATTCCGCACGCATGGCTGGTTGACCGTGAAGGCCACCGGACATCGACCCTTGACGTCACCGGCCACGGAAAGTTCAGCCTTGTCACCGGCCTTGCCGGACGCGCCTGGG
>NZ_JARVSG010000034.1:0-3018 GCF_030209335.1 Pseudarthrobacter sp. fls2-241-R2A-168 | reverse complement strand
AAACCACCCCCCGCTCCGGCCGTCACCCCCAACCCGACGGCCGGAGCACAAGCACGACCTCGCATCTGACCTAGTGCCAGGTCGTGCCTCGGCGTGGCTACGGGGCCCAGGGTCTCTGGCTAGTTCCCGCCCGACCCCGGCAGCAGACCGTCTCGCGCAACCATCGCCGTTACACCACTTTTTCCTGAACAAAGGAGTTTTGTGAACGCTACATTCCTACAATCCAGGCCTCGACGGGGGCAAAGAGTCGCCATCGCCGTGCTCTCGTTCCTGCTCACGGCGGTGATTCTCATCTATTTCGCCCTTATGGCAGGGCTTGGTGACGGCACTAAGCAACTTGCATCAGGAACACAGAAGTTAAGCGGAGGAGCAAAGGAATTTGACAACGGCCTCGTCCAATACGCGGACGGCGTGAAGAAATTCAGTGACGGTCAGGCTCAGGCTACCGATGGATCCGCTAAGTTGGCCCAAGGCATACACCAAACCGCTGACGGCACCGCCCAGTACGTTGACGGCGTACATCAAACCGCGGACGGCACCGCCCAGTACGTTGACGGCGTACATCAAACCGCGGACGGCACCGCCCAGTACGTCGACGGAGTACACCAAACCGCGCACGGCGTTGGGCAATATGTGGACGGGGTGGCGCAAGTGGCAACCGGGGCCAATGCCCTTGCTGACGGTGTGGGAAAGACAGCAGACGGAGCAAAGGCCCTCAGCGCCGGAACCACGCAGCTCAACACCGGCATGAATCAACTGGCGTCCGGGGGACAGGCAACGGCCAGCGGCGTCGAGGCGGTTGCTGGCGGTATCGACCACGTAGCGACGGGAGCAGCAGAGTTGGCTCAGGGCGCATCCGGCCTTTCGAAAGGGGCAGCCGGCATACGTGACGGGATTAGCGGGGTCGGCACAGGCCTGCGCAGCACTGGCAAGGATTTTGCAACGCTGTCCGCAAACGTCGGCGCCACCGCCCAGGAGCAGGCAGGAGCAGCGGCGATGCTGACCACCGCCCAGTCGTCTGCCGCCGGCGCAACGAATACCCTCGACAGCCTGAAGGTTCTCGTAGCACACCTCGCAGCAGGAGACAGCCTGACTTCGGCGCAAGTCGAACAGCTCAGGACCCTCACCACGACAGCAAGCGCCGACGTCAGCGCCGTCAGCGACGGCCTTTCAACAGCGGTGTCTTCCGTCGACTCAGCCAGGCTGCACCTCTCTGAGGTGGACAACGGTGCAGGAAGCATCCAGTCAACCGTCAACGCTCTGGCCGAGGGCATCGAGACACAATTGGCGCCGGGAGCCGGAGCCATCGCGGATGGCACTTCTGGCATTGCCGCAGGAGCCGCCGGGCTTGCTGATGGAACGAAACAACTGGCCACCGGGGCCAACGGTCTCGCGACCGGATCACGTGAGCTTGCCAATGGCATGTCGCAGATGGCACAAGGCACGTCCGGCCTCAGTGACGGGACAGCTCAGCTGGCCAACGGACTGGACCAGCTTCATGCGGGTACTTCCCAACTTGCCGGGGGTCTTGGCCAGCTCAGCGAAGGCGGCGCGCAGCTGGGAACCGGGGTCAACCAGCTGGCCGCCGGCGGCGACCAGCTCTCGTCCGGCGTCAACCAGCTTGCCACCGGCGGTGACCAGCTCTCGTCCGGCGTAAACCAGCTCGCCACCGGCGGCGACCAGCTCTCATCCGGCGTAAACCAGCTCGCCACCGGCGGCGACCAGCTCGCCGGGGGAGACCGTCAGCTGGCTGACGGCAGCCAGGCCCTGGCCGTCGGTGCGAACCAGCTCAGCACGGGAATGACGCAGCTGAGCGACGGAAGCGCACAGCTGTCCGACGGAACCCTCCAACTCGCGAGCGGAATCAGCAGCCTAGGGCCCGATACGCTCGGACTGCCGGTTGCCGCGGTCTTCGCAGTGCTCATGGTGGTGCTGACAACGACCGCCCTTATCCGGCGCGCTGCCCGCCGCCGGCACGTCCTTCCCTAAGGCCGTCGGGTCCGCGCGACACTTACGCGGACCCGACGTACTCCCCGAGCAACCGGCCACGCCGCTGACGCTCCTAAAGGAACACCTTGCCTTATATAAGCTATTTTCTTCCCCCGTCTTTCGCTGGTGCTTGCCCGGTCAACGAAATCACCAGTCGATCGCATTGGACCGTTACATCCGTGTCGGAAACAGCCATTGAAGACCGACGAAGCCGGGGGAAGAGATTGAACGAAGCAGTTAACCAGCTGATTCCGGCAGCATTGGAACGCACGCAAGGCCTACTCATCACCCAAAGGGGCGACGGCAGGTACACGGTCGAGATTGATCCGGCGGTACCCTGCGGGACCATTCAGTTGTCGCGCTGGTGAGGACCAGCCAGAAGTGACCGCCCGCCTGCGCCCGCAGTCAGCCCAATTTGACCCAGGCTGTTGTACTTGGCGATGTACATGCAGGTCGTCAACGTGGACGCGGCCCCGATCAGTACACAAGAATCCCGCAAACCCTGCCCACCATCGTGCGGGCGACCCGGCCTGTACGCAAACGGATGAGGGTAAACCTCCTCGTCGTCCGACCGGCCCCCACCTGGGATGCCTGTCAGATTTGAATGTGACATCTCCGTTGATGTTGTGCAGCCCACCGACGTCTCTACATTCGGGCTCTAAAGGCGCGCTCTATATGAGCCTGAAATGCGATCAGTGACTCCTGACTACCCCGGCGGGGGGAGGGGGGAGCGCGCCGCAGATGATGGCGCTGTCCTGGCTTTGAACCGGCCCCGACCTTCACCCCGCCAGGTCGAGACAGGCGCCGCTGATCCGGGAAAGCCGTCAACTGGAAAACGCACGACGCGGAAGGGAGCACCACCAGGACGGCACTCGAAACATTGGGGCGACTGCTGCCACGCGCCTGGCCAATGCAGGCGCCCTGTCGGGGTATCAACGCCCCAGAATATCTCTTTTCCAGCATCGACTCTTGCTTTTTTCCCGGTGCGGGAATATTGTTTTGCGAATGCTTCCGCGGGTGGATGCCCGC
>NZ_JARVSG010000013.1:0-178784 GCF_030209335.1 Pseudarthrobacter sp. fls2-241-R2A-168 | reverse complement strand
ACAGGTCCCGGGTCACCTCACCGAGCAACTCACCCAACGACGCGTTATCCGCTTTTTGATGCGCCTCACTCGGCGGCATCTCCGGAATCTGGCTACTCACAGCTGGCGTCCTTCCGTTGACCGATACGTGCCGTCGGCAGCGTGGTAGCTGCCGTCCTCGTCACGGTAGGGGTCATCCTCGAACCGGAGCGGGGTGTCCTCCGTGCTTCCTGAGGGGAGCGTGGAGGTGGAGACAGGCGCTCCCGTGCCGACCACCGGCTCATCAAAGAGGTCATCAGTTCCTGCCGCGTACACGGTCTCCTGATGGATCGGAGCCACCGGTGCGGACTGCACCGGGCGCTGGGCCGGGCTGGACTGAACGGCACCCTGTGAATCCGTTGCCCCTGCCGCGAGGCCGCGGGTAAGCCGGCCTGCCAGGACGCCGGCCCCTGCTGCCAGCAGGAGGAAGGTGCCGGGGCGGTTCCGGGCGAACCTCTGGACCTCGCCGAGGAGATCGCCCGGCTGCTTGTTTTCAAGCCAGGACGCCACCGATTCACTGCGCTGGGCTGCCTGTCGGATGAGGTCGCTGGCCACACCCTGCTGATCGGGGGCGCTCGCCATGCTGTGCAGCTGGCTGGAAATGGTCCGGATGCCTTCGGCGGCCTTCTGCTGCTGCGTTCCGGCCTGGCTGGTCAACCCGGACTTTGCCTGGGCCAGCAGATCCTGGGCGTTGCTCTTCGCCTCTGCGGCGACGTTGGCAGCTTCATCTTTGGCAGTGTGGGCTACGCCCTGGGCTGCAGTGGCGGCGTGGCCCGCCACATTCGAAGCCTCTTCCTTTGCCGCGTCCTTCTTGGAGGTGCCGCCGGTGCCCGGAGTGCCTGGGGTGGCATAAGTGTCTTCAACACCCACTTCGGAAGCACCGTACGGGTCCGAGATGGCGGGGTTGGGAGTCTGGGGCCATTGGTTCTCTGTCATCATGCTCTCTTTCGCAAAGGGTCAGCTGGCGATCAAGAACCAGCAATGCTGGCAATAAGTAGTAAGCAGGGTTACTACTTAGATACTAAGCACACTTTCCATTTGGATTGCAAGGGGGTGTGTTGGGAGGTTCCCTTTTGAACGGCCCTGCGGCAGGGCGGATAGTAAGCGTACTTGCGAACAGGATGCTAAGCATGCTTATTGTAGGTAGGTAGCGACGCATGAAGGGGTAACTACACCTGCACTTCGCCACCTACAGGAAGGCCGCGGCCGATGACGAGCAACCTCGATCCGGATGCACGGAACAGCTACCGCCTTATTACGCTGGCGGCACGCCTGGTCCAGCGGCGTCAGGATGATGCTCTGGCGCCCCTTGGCCTGACCCGTGCAGCTGTCATAGCCCTGGAAGGGCTGGCAGCCGGACCCCTCAACCAGGAGCAACTTGCCGAGGTGGTCCGGGTGCAGAGCCAGACCCTGGGCAGGGTGCTCACCCGGCTTGAAGGCTCAGGGCACATCACCCGGACCCGCCAGTCCACAGACCGGCGGCAGTTTAGGGTCGAACTCACCGATCTCGGCCGGGCGGCCCTCGAGGCAGCCCGGCAGGCGGAAATCGACGCCTACCCGGACGATCCGGAGATCTCCTGGAAGGTTCTGCAGGACGAGCTCACCAAGTTCATCCGTGCGGTGCCGCCCGGCAGGGACCCGGAGGTGGTTCCTTTTGTTGCGCCCGAACACCACCGGACTCCGCGCCGGTTCCCGGGTGCGCGCAGCCATGGTTTTCGTGGACTGGACCATCCGCAGCAATGAGCGCGGGAAGAATGAGCACGGGAAGATAGCGCAAAAGAGGGGCAGGGCCGGCAGCCCCGCCCCTCTCCCTGCGCTCTGGCTACTTGTTGTTCTCCTGCGTTCCGGTTCCGGTCGAGTCGTTGTCCTCCAGCAGCCCCCGCTGGGCCAGGTCGGCGGCTTCGGAAGCTTCGGCCGGCAGTGGATCCGTTGCCGGAGGAACGTCGCTTGGTGCGTAGTCGGCAAGGCCCGCAGCAACACGCTCCTGCTCGGCGGCAGCCTCATACGCGTCGTCGTCCACGTCCTCCGGCATTTTGCCGCGGCCCGTCCGGGTGGGATTCGGCAGCGCATCCTCTTCGGGGATGATCACGCCGCCAGGGGCAAGGTCCTCGTGGTCATTTCCAATTGCCATAACTGCCTTCCTTCCTGTCAGTTCGCTTGCTGCTGGTGATGGCTCACGACGACGGCACGTCGGGTCCCGTGGACCAGCGCAGCAGGGCTGCCACACCGGCATCCTCCGGCAGGACCGGGCCGGGGACCAGCAGCACCTGCGCATCTGTCAGCGCGGCCGCCCGAAGCAGGGCTGCGGGAGCGGGGACCTTGCCCAGTACGCCGGCCCCGAGGGATTCCTCCTCCGCCAGGGCAATCCAGGGCTCGGCATCAAGTGCGAGCAGGGTCCGCTCCGAAAGTGCGGCGTCGTCAAAGATGAGCACCTCCACCTGGGCCTGCTGCAGCGCGTGCACCACAGCCCCGATCCCGGTGGCGGACTCAGGATTGGCCTGGCCTTCCTGCATGGCCAGGCGGTCCATGATCTCCTGCTGTTCGGCGGCCCACTGTTCCGCGACGCGCTGGTTGACCTGGTCTTCGAGGAGGCCCTCATCCGCACCCGCTGTGTGCGTGTGGGAATCGATGGTGGACACCAATGCCTGGCTGGCCTTGGAGAGTTGCTCTTGTACCAGCCTCCGCGCGTGGATATCGCCGGCAAGGATCACCAGCCGTGCGCCGCTGCTGCCCACCACCCGGTCAATTTCCCCGGCCACCTGGTCCGCGTTGCGGCGCCAGACGTCCTCGGTGTGGTGCTGGAAGCGGAGATGGGCCCAGCCCCCGCCCTGGAACTTCTTGATGTGCTGGGTATCGCCCTGGACTTCCTCGGTGCTCGCCGGAGCGCCGGCTCCCGCGTAATGCAGCCGGATCTCGCCGTGTTCGCGGCTGACTTCGGCAACAACGAAGGGGAAATCCTCCGGCCGGTGCTTGACCAGCGGCAGGAGGTCCGGGATGGAATCCACCGATATCCGCTCCGGCAACACGAGCGCGCCGGGCAGGACCTCGTTGATCTCCACGTTTCCCTGGTGCACCAGGACGAACCTGGACACGGGGGAGGGGATGCCTGCTTCGGGCTGCAGGGCCTGCTCCACGGCTTCAAGGTCCGCAGCAGAAGTACCCTGCGCTTCCAGGGCGGCGCGGACATTGCCGGGCCGGACATCGCTTGCTTCCAGGCTGTCCACGGTGCCCGTTCCCGCGTCCACGTAAGCGGTGCACCAGGGGCCGGGGAGCCGGTACCGGTCCGCGTGCTCCTTCAGGCTCCGGGTCACTGTTCCTCCTCCGCGTCGCTGATGGAATCGGGGGAAGCGACGGGATTCAGGGCCTCCTGGACTTCAGCAGGATCCGTATCGTCGGGGAAAGGTTCGGTTTCGCGCCACTCCTCCGCGTGGGGAGGCTGGTTTGCATGGACCGCGCCCTGGGTTTCGTGCTTCAGCTCCTCATCGAGGATGGGGCCGTGTTTGGTGTTGCCGCGTTCAGCCATGACGATCTCCTTCGCTCGTGAATTTAGTATCACAGGCTTACTAGTTCGTCATTTCACGGTAGCACCAGGAGGCGGCGGCCAAAAGGGGGAATTCAGGAGGTCTCTGCCGGCTCAATCCCCTGGGTGCACTCAGGCTGCGCAGGCATCCTTCAGGGCCTGGACGGACTCGGACGGCACCTGGTCTCCGGCCTCCGCAATCTGGCCCAGCGGCGTCGTAATTTCAGCGGGTACGCCGGCGGTGCGGGCGGCCGATACCAGCCCGCCGAGGGCCCGCTTGTCCTCCACGCTGACCAGGCCGTCCTGGACAACGGCGCAAATCTGCCGGTTCACTTCCTCCGCGGCAGCCGTGGCCACCTTCGACGCGGCGTCGCTTGCAGCGTTCCCGGCGGCTTCCTCGACGGCGCCGCAGCCGGCGAGCAGCAGCATCAGGGGGACAGCGGACAGGGCGGCAAGGCGGCGGTTCATGGTTCCACCCTAACAATCGGCTAATAAACCGCCGGGTGCGCGGGTTCGGGGCCGTTACCGGCCGCTCGCCGCGGGGACGCCGAGGATGTGGTCCAGCAGTCCGTTGCGGAACTTGCCCTCGGGATCGTGCGAAGAGGCCAATGAGCGGAATCCGGCGAAGCGGGGGTACAGCGACTCCCAGTCGTGCCCGGACGGGGAGAACAGCTTGCCCCAGTGCGGCCGGGCGCCGAAGGGACGGAGCGCGTCCTCGAGTTCGGGAAGGAGAGCTTCCACCTCGGGCTGCAGCGGCTTCCATGTGAAGTGCAGGGCCACGCTCTGCTGCTGGTAGAAGGGGCTCAGCCAGAACTCGTCTGCAGCACCTGTGCGGATTTCCGAGACAAACAGCAGCGGCGCCAGCTTGTCCGCCAGGCCGCGGACCGCCTGAAGCGCCTCCGGCGCATTCTCCAGCGGCAGGATGAACTCGCTCTGCAGCTCCTCGCCCTTGCTGGGCGTGAACTCGTGCCGGAAATGCGGCAGCCGGTCCAGCCAGTGTCCCGGCTCATCAAGCTGGATGGTGCAGTTTTCCGCGGACATGTCCGGCAGCGGGTGGCGGGGGAACGTGGCGGCGGTGGCACCGAACAGGTCAGCCAGCGGCGGCTCCTGGTCCAGGGCCTTGAGCCAGACCTGGCTGATGGTTTCGCCGGCGTAGTCCGTGAACAGGCTGACGCTGTACGCGCTGGACATGATGTTTGTGAAGTCCGTCAGCGCCCGGTCCCACGGCAGGTTTTCCAGGACGCGCTGGCGCATCCTGAAGCTGGGCTGGACCGTCAGCTCCAGGCCTGTCACGATGCCCAAGGCTCCCAGGCCCACCACGCTGGCCAAGAACTCGTCCCCGTCCGCGCCGGTCAGCGTAACGCATTCACCCGAGGGGCGGACCAGGTCGATCGACTCCACTGCCCCGGCGAGCGAGGGGTTGTTCACGCCGGAGCCGTGGGTTCCGGTCTGTACGGCTCCGGCCACCGAAATGTGGGGGAGTGACGCCAGGTTGTGGATGGCCATGCCGGATTGCTCCAGCGTGCGGCACAGGGCTCCGTAACTGACTCCGCCGCTGACCTTGACGGTGCTGCGCTCCCGGTCAAGGAGCACCTCCTGCGGCAGGGCATCAAGCAGAACATGCACGCCGTCGGTGTCCCCTACGCGGTTGAAGGAGTGCCGGGAGCCCAGCGCCTTGATCCGGCCCGCGCGCTGCACAATCCCGGCCAGTTCCGCTACCGATTCCGGCCGTTCAACATGCGCGGAGGAGTATTCGAGGTTGCCTGCCCAGTTCTTCAAAAGTCAGCTTTCCGGTGGGGGACGAGAATTCGCTTTCTCAACTGTCAGCGCTAACAAACGGCGGTGTCAAGGCGCTTCCACGGAGTGCACGCTTTCCCACAGGGAGTGCATTTCCACCCGGGCATCCGGGTACGGGCATCCTGAATAGCCGCACACCTGAAATTCATTTGGCCGGCGCCGTTCGGCGTGCGCGCGAATCGTGGCAGAGTGGGATGCAGTCGAGTTGAGGGAGGAACTCAGTGTCTGATCTGGGAGAAGCGACCACCAGCGTGTCTGGGGCCGATGCAGTAGAACAGGCCGGCGAAACCGGCAACACGACTGGGCCGGAGGCTGCAGCGGTGACAGAACCGGCAGAATCCATCGAGGAGACAGAGTCCTCGGAGGTGCCGGAAGCTCCGGAAATTACTTTCGACGAAAAGTTCTACCCGGCGCGGCCCAAGGCACTGCGCCCTGTGGCCCGGCGTCGGCAGTATTTTGCCAATGCACCGTCACTGGAACTGGACGGCCTGAACAAAACCTACGTGGAGTGGCTGCGGAACCAGGCCATGCTCGGCGACGCCAACGTCCTGGCCCGGCAGCTCTCGGGGCAGGCCAGCATGTGGCAGCACTCTTACGCGCACCCCAACCCGCGGGCCGCCGTCGAACGCGCCTCAGTGTGGTTCACCGCCTACCCGCTGTCCTACATGACCACGCCGGGGCAGTCGTTCCTGGGGGCGCTGGGCGACCCGGAGCTGTGGAAAACGTTCCGGGAAATTGGCATCAGGGCCATCCACACGGGACCCGTCAAGAAGGCCGGCGGGCTGCAGGGGTGGCGGGAAACGCCAAGCGTGGACGGCCACTTTGACCGCATCAGCATGGCCATCGATCCGCTGTTCGGCGAGGAAGACGAGTTCCGCCGGATGTGCGAGGTGGCCGGCGAACACGACGGCACCATCATTGACGACATCGTCCCCGGACACACCGGCAAGGGTGCGGACTTCCGCCTCGCCGAGATGAACTACCGCGACTATCCCGGCATCTATCACATGATCGATATCCCGGAATCGGACTGGCATCTGCTGCCGGACGTCCCGCCGGGCGAGGACTCGGTCAACATCAGCCCCGACGCGGAACTGGCGCTGCAGCAGGCCGGGTACATCATTGGCAGGCTTCAGCGGGTCATTTTCTACGAACCCGGCGTGAAGGAAACCAACTGGAGTGCGACCCGGGCAATCGTGGACACCACCGGCCAGAAGCGCCGCTGGGTGTACCTGCACTACTTCAAGGCCGGCCAGCCCTCCATCAACTGGCTCGATCCCACGTTCTCCGGCATGCGCCTGGTGGTGGGCGACGCCCTGCACTCGCTGCTCGACCTGGGCACCGGTGCGCTGCGGCTCGACGCCAACGGCTTCCTCGGGGTGGAAAAGAGCGCCGAGGAACAGCCCGGCTGGTCCGAGGGGCACCCGCTCTCCGAGGCAGCCAACCAGCTGATCGGCAGCATGGTCCGCAAAGTGGGCGGCTTCACGTTCCAGGAACTGAACCTCACCATCGACGACATCAAGGCCACCTCGGAAACTGGGCCGGACCTGTCCTACGACTTCATCACCCGCCCCGGATACCACTACGCCCTGGTCACCCAGGACACGGAGTTCCTGCGCCTGACCCTGCGCCTGGCCATGGAGATCGGTGTGGACCAGGCGTCGCTGGTGCATGCGTTGCAGAACCACGATGAACTGACCTACGAACTGGTGCACTTTGCCACCCGGCACAAGGACGATGTTTTCGAGCTGGCCGGCACCGAAATGAACGGCGCGGAGCTGACGGAGCATGTCCAGGAAACGCTGCGGAATGCGCTGACGGGGGAGAACGGCCCCTACAACGCCGTGTTCACCACCAACGGCATCGCCTGCACCACGGTCAGCGTGATCACGGCGGCCCTGGGCATCAAGGATATTTCCGCGCTCACCGCCGAGCAGATCGATACGGTGCGGGAAGCGCACCTGCTGCTGGTCATGTACAACGCACTGCAGCCCGGCGTGTTCGCCCTGTCCGGCTGGGACATGGTGGGCACCACCACCCTGGACAGGGCACAGGTCCAGGAGCTCACCTCCCAGGGCGATACGCGCTGGATCAACCGGGGCGCGCACGACCTGATGGGTACCAACGCCGAAGCGACCGTCTCGGCCTCGGGAATGCCGCGGGCCCGCAGCCTGTACGGTCCGTTGCCCGAGCAGCTCAAGGATGAAGGGTCCTTCGCGCGGCGGCTCCAGAAGATCCTGAAGGTCCGCGAGGAGTGGGGCATTGCCACCGGTGTGCTCCTGGACGTTCCGCAGGTTTCCCAGCGGGGGCTGCTGGTGATGGTGCACCGGCTCGCGTCCGGCCAGATCCAGGTGACGGTCCTGAACTTCTCCGGTGAAAGCATCACCGGCAGCGTCAACTCCAGCCACTTGGAGGCCGGCGCCGGGGTGCGGGACCTGTTCACGGACGAGACGGTGGGCCAGGTGGATGACCTGCACAGCTTCTTTATTGAGCTTGGTGCGTACCAGGGGACGGCGCTGCTGATTGAAGAGCCGGCTCCCGAGGAGGAAGAGGCGCCGGAGGGCACGTAGTTCCGCCGGGGTCGCGGTCATGCCGCCTTGACCAGGGGGAGCTCGTCCCAGTGCGTGGTGTACCGGGGTGAGCGCATCCCGCGTTTCATGGTCCAGTCCGGTCCGCCGCGGATCCCGGCATGGCCCAGGCCAATGGATCCGCGGCCGTAGCGTTTGGTGATGTCCTCCAGCAGTGGGCCGATGTGGCGTTCCTCGTGCGGGTTCTCGAACAGTTCCAGCGGCTTCTGGTTGCCGCTGGGCCGCAGGTCCGTGACCATAATGCCCGCCCGGGCGTACCTGGTGCCTTCGACGATGGCGGGCAGCAGCGCATGGGCTGCCTTGGTGAGGATGACCGGGTCCGCCGTCGGCATGGGAAGCGGAACGCAGACGGATGGAAACGCCGCCTGCCGGGCGTTGAAGTGCGATGTCCCGGCGAAGGCGGTGAGGAGTTTCGCCTGCAGGTTGTGCTTGGCCAGCCGCCCGCTGGCCATCTGGGCGTAGACACTGAGGACCTGCCGCACGTCCTGGGCCGTGGTGATCGGGGTGGAGAAGGAGCGGGAGAAGATCAGCTGGTCGCGCCCGATCCGGGCCTCTTCCATGGGGATGCACGGTGTGCCCTGCAGCTCCAGGACCGTGCGCATCATCACCACGGAGAAGCGTTCGCGGATCCTGACGGGGTCCGCGCGCTTGGGGTCCAGGATGGACTGGATCCCCATGGCGTTCAGGCGTTTGGTGATCCGTGTTGCCACGCCCCAGATTTCGATGACCGGAAGCCGGGCCATCAGTGCCTCCTGCTGATCGGGCGGCACTGAGTCCCAGCGGCAGACACCGCCGAACGCCGGGTTGTGCTTGGCCCACTTGTTGGCGAGCTTGGCCAGCGTCTTGGTGCGGGCAATGCCGACGCAGACGGGCACTCCCACGTTCCGCGCCACGACAGCCTTGATGGTCCGGCCGAGGTCCAGCAGGTGTTCCGGGCTGCCTTTGACGCCGAGGAAGGCCTCATCAATGCTGTACACCTCCAGCCAGGCGGAATACCGGCCCAGCAGTTCCATAACGCGGGCACTGATGTCCCCGTACAGCTCATAGTTGCTGGATTTCGCGATGAGCCCCCACTCCCTGGCTCGGGGTGCGAGCTTGAACCAGGGGTCCCCGGTCTGGATGCCCAAGGCCTTCGCCTCCGGCGAGCGGGTGACGGCGCACCCGTCATTGTTGGACAGCACGATCAACGGCTTTCCCTCCAGCGAAGGGTCAAAGACGCGCTCGGCGCTGGCGTAGAAGCAGTTCACATCCACATGGGCGATCTCGGGCATCTGCCGCATGATGGCCGGCTTCATGGCAACTTCTCACACATGATGCAGGCACCTGGTGGCCACACCCCAGATGGTCAGCTCGCTCAGCGCGGAGACCCTGATGTCCGGGTACTTCGGGTTTTCGGCCTGCAGCAGCACGCCCCCCGCCGTGATCCGCAGCCGCTTAATGGTCAGCTCGCCGTCCAGCACTGCGACTACCACCGAGCCGTCCCGGGGCTCGAGGGCCCGGTTGACGATCAGTTCGTCCCCGTCGCTGATCCCCGCGCGCTCCATGGAGTCCCCGGTCACCCGGACCACGAAGGTGCTGGTGATGTCCTTGATCAGGTGTGCATTCAGGTCTATCCGGCCATCGAAATAGTCCTGGGCGGGCGACGGATACCCTGCTGCCACCGGCACCGGGGACAGCCAGGCCAGGTGCAAAGAGAGTCCCGCATCTATCACGCGGGGACCGATAATAACGCCCACAACACACCCTTATTCGAATATATGTTCGATACTTTGAGTGTACAGCCGGGGGCGGACAATGACGACGGCGGGCTACCCCGTCCGCTCCACGGCCGCGAGGATGGCGCGTCCCAGTTCAGCGGGTTTGGTGAACTGGGGCCAGTGCCCGGTGGGGAGGTCCACGTATTCCACGTCGCGCATCCGGCCCAGCTCGGCCACAAAGGGGTGGCCGGCGTCGATCCACTCCTTCAGCATGGCGGACGGAAACTCGCAGGCGATGATGGTGGCCGGAACGTCGTAGCGGCGCTCGTCGTGAAGGTGCTGCTGCTCGTAGGCCACCCCCTTCGGCTGCGGGATGGCCCGGGCCCGGAAGGCCTCGCGGAGCCCGGTGTCGAGGTCCACCAGGTCCGCGTCCTCGAACTCCTCCCACGGCGGCAGCGGAACGTCGTCGCCGTCGGCCTTCAGTTCGTCGTTGATGACGCCCCCTTCGCCCAGGGGTCCGCTGTCCACATAGATGGCGCGCTCCACCCGGTTCGGCCGCGCATCCAGGGCGCCATGGATGATGGCGCCTCCCCCCGAATGCCCAACGAGCACAACCCTGCCTTCCAGGGAGTCGATGGCGGCAACCACGGCGTCGATATGATCCCGCAGCCCGATCCCGGCCCGGTCGGCGTCAACCGACTCCAGGCCGGGAAGGGTGAGCGGATGCGTCCTATGGCCGGCGGCGTCCAGCGCGGGCGTCACCTCCGCCCAGGAGGAGGCGTCCAACCAGAAACCGGGAACCAGGATGATGTCCATGACGGCACCCTACTAGCCGGGACGGACAAACTGAATGTGCGCTCAGCGCCGCTTCCGAGCCCGTCCATTAGTTCCGGAGCTTTCCCTTTTTTCCGCCGTCTCGCGCTCCGCCCACCGCTGGGACCTCCCGGCGGACACCACCTTCTGGTGCCACTCCCGTTGGTAGGCCCGCTGGGCGGCGGCATCGCTCCGTCGGGCCAGGCCGGCCAGTTCGCGCTGCAGCTTCAGGTAGTTGTGCCAGCGGCGCTCCTCCAGCGCGCCGCCGGCAATGGCTTCCTGCACGGCGCACCCCGGCTCGCCCTGGTGGGCGCAGTCCGAGAACCTGCACCGGGCTGCGAGCACCTCCACGTCGCCGAACATCTCACCAATGCCGTCCTCGGCGTCGAACAGTCCAAAGCCCCGCACGCCGGGGGTGTCCATCAGGACTGTCCCGTTGGGAAGCGGCACCAATTCACGCGACGTGGTGGTGTGCTTGCCCTTGAAGTCCCCGGCCCGCACCTCCCCGGTGTCCTGGACGTCCCGCCCCACCAGGGCATTGATCAGCGTTGACTTGCCGGCGCCGGACGGGCCCAGCAGGACGATGGTGCCGCACGCCGGAATGTGCGACAGGAGTTCGTCAATGCCGTCACCGTTTTCAGCGGAGGTGGTGACCACGTCCACGCCCGCCGCCTGCAGGATGACTTTGCCGACGACGTCGTCCGCCACCGCGGCGAGGTCCGCCTTGGTGATGATCACCAGGGGAGTGGCACCCGAGTCCCAGGCGGCAACAAGGGTGCGCTCCAGCCGGTTGTGCGTGAGGGGCCGGTCCACCGGCACCACCACGCCCACCATGTCCATGTTGGCGGCCAGGACCTGCGCGGCGGAGGAGTCCTCGAAGGCGCGCTTGCGGCTGAGTTCCGAGCGGCGCGGAAGGACGCCAAGGATCTGGCGCTCGCCGCCCCGGTTGGGGCCTATCCATACCCAGTCGCCGGTGACTGCGGTTTCACCGGTCAGGGGGTAGGGCAGGTGCAGGAGGTCTGCGCCCACTGCCACGAGCAGCAGGTTGCGGTCCACGCGGACCACCCGGCCGCGCTCGCTGGCATGTGCGAGGGGATGGTTGTCGAAATGTTGGGCGACGGTGGAGGTGTAGCCGTAGCGGAACGTGCTGTTGTTCACTCTGATACCTCGGGGTATGCCCCCTGCGCACCGGCCGCTGACGGCCTTGGCGTTCGGCGCTCCGCTGGTCAGGCGGCGACGGTGCGGTGCAGGGGAAGGGTTTGGATGAAGGGTGCGGAGCGCTCAGGGCGAGCGACAGTAACAGTCATCAAAAACACCTCCCTCTCCAGCAGTCGGGACCGGTATCCAGTCCGGCTCTTACTGTAGCTGCGGCTTGCTGGATCCGCCATGGGGGTCGTTAGCGCTGCAGCTCCAGGGCCCGCCGCTGCCGGGCCGAGATGCTCGAGACGAAGCCGCAGTTGGTGCACGTGATCCGGTAGGAGCGTGAGGTGGTGAACACCGGGATGAAGAACAGCGTGAACTTGGTGGCCCGTTCCTCCAGGTGATGGTGCACAAAGGATCCGCAGTTCCGGCACGTTGCGGGCTTGCCGGGCAGGGCTTTCAGTACTGTCTTGAAACCGAAGAGAAGGAGCACGGTTCTGCCTTTCGGGATGGTCCTGCGGGCTATTAGACAACTTTAGGCCCGGCGCGTGCGTCAGGGGTTGTCCTGACAGGTTCGCGGGCCGATGCCATACTTGGGGTCGGCACGCTTTTCCGCACTCGGGGGGACTTCGCACTCATGGTTCTGGATACCGCGACCCTGAGAATCGCGTTTGGCCTGATGGCCCTGGTTCTGGTGTTCCTCTTCTACTTCTCCGCATACCGGATCACGCGCTCGCCGTACAGCGGCTGGTGGTGCCTTGCCCTGATCTTCTTCCTCACCGGATCCGCATGCTTCCTGCTGGACGGCACCCCGCACCAGGTCTGGGCCAACCCGGCGGGAAACGTCCTGCTGGTCCACGGCGGCGTGGCGGTCTGGGCAGGCGCACGCTCGCTGCGCACGGTCCCGCCCATCAAATGGGCTTTCACCGGCATTCCGCTGGTCACGCTGGTTGCCTCCGTCCTGGACAACCCCGCCACCAACACCTGGTCCGGCGGCCCGGTGTTCCTGGGCGCCATGTGCCTCACCATCGGGCTTGCATCCCGCGAGCTGTGGCGCCTGGAGCCGGGATATTCGCGCGTCCGGATTCCCATGGCCGTGGCGGCCGGCGGCCTCGCGGTCTTCTATTTCCTTCGCTGGCTGGCTTTCCTGGTGGAGGGGCAGAACGGCCCGACTTTCGTTACGGTCTTCGGTTCCGCCGTTACCACCATGGTGACCATGGTGCTGCTGGTGGTGGTCTCCTTCAGCATGGCCGCGCTCAGCAGCGAACAGCAGACCAGGGCTCTGCGCGTGGTGGCCACCCGTGACGACCTCACCGGGCTCCTCAACCGGAAAGCCTTCCTGGACCTGGCGGCCGAGCAGTTGGCGGACCGCAGCACCACGCGCGGCTCCGGCACCCTGATCCTGGCCGACCTGGACCATTTCAAGTCCGTCAACGACACCTACGGCCATGCTGCCGGGGACCTGGCCCTGCAGTCCTTTGCCAATGCCTGCACCGACACCGTGCGGTCCACCGACCTGGTGGGGCGGTACGGGGGCGAAGAGTTTGTCCTCTTCCTTCCCGGAACCAATGCGGAGCGGGCCGAAAACATTGCCGAGGAGATCAGCCGGCGCCTGGCCGCGGCCCCGGCAGGGGACGGGATGGACATGCCCACTGCGAGTTACGGGATTTCCACGTACGACGCCGGCACCAGGGACGTGGAGGGCCTGATCGCCGCCGCGGATGCTGCCTTGTACATGGCCAAGTCACTGGGCAGGAACCGAACGGCCCGCAGCGACAGGATGCGCTAGTACTGCGGACCGGCGGCGATGCCTTGGAAGGCCGGAGTCAGGCCGGTTCCCCTGCGAGTTGTCCGAGTTTTGGTGCTGCCGCGGCCGCACGGACCGTACCAACCGACCCGCGCCGGACCAGCGTTGCCGTGAACTGTGCCGGTGCGGCCCGGGGGAGCCCTTCCATCTGCCGGATGAGGGCCTTCGCGGCGGCTGCCCCCATGTTGTACACCGGTTGGGCGATCACGGTCAGAGGCGGGCTGGTGAGCCGTGTCCACGGAAAGTCGTCATACATGAGGAACGAAACATCGGCCGGAATGGACAGTCCCAGCTCCTGGATCGCTTCCACGACGCTCAGGGCGATCAGGCCATCGGACGCCACCACCGCAGTTGCCTGCTCCGGACCCCGGAGAACCTCCCGGGTGATGCTGCGGATGGAGTCGGCGTCGCCGGCATTCAACCGGACCAGATCCTCCGGAAAGGGCAGCCCGGCCGCCAGGTATGCCTGCCGCATGCCCTCAAGGCGGTCCGCGATCTGCGACGAATCCAGCACCATGTCCGCCCGATAGGGAGAGTCGGTCCTCAGCGTTGAAATGAACGCGATCCTCCGGTGGCCGGCACCGAGCAGATATTGCGTGGCCTGCAGGGAAATCTTCGCCATGTCCACGGCAACCGTCTCAACGTCCAGGGTGCCGCCGCTGCGGTCAAGGAAGACCAGGGGGCGGCCGGATTGGTGGACCTGCCGGAGGTGTTCGGTGTCCACTGACGATGCCGGCGCGACGATCAGGCCATCCACCCGCTTGTCCAGCAGGACCCGCACCGCCTCCACTTCGGCTGCCCGGTCCTCATCGGTATTCACCAGGATGACGTTGTAGCCGGCTTTCTTCGCCGCATCCGTAATGCCCCGGGTAGCCAGGCCGAAGTGCGGGTTTTCAATGTCACCCACCACCACGCCAATAGTGTGCGATTTGCCCGTATTCATGCTGCGGGCGAGTTCGTTGGGGCGGTAGGAAAGAGCCTCCGCCGCGGCGAGGACCCGTTCCCGGACATCATCGCTGACGGCTCCGTAATTTCCCAAAGCGCGTGCGGCCTGCGCTTTGGAGACCTGGGCCGCCTTGGCGACGTCGGCAACTGTTACGTCCCGCCGTCGTGCTCCTTCACCGTTCATCTTCACCTTTCGAAGGGCTGTTGACGGCCCCTGTGACTTCGGCTACATTTCTATCCATCGATGTGAGTCCGGTCTCAATCCTAAGCGGTGAGACCGGACTCAACAAGAAACATCGGCGACTTTCTTCGGCGGCCCTGACAGCACCGCCTTCCCACCAACGATTGGACAACGCTGTGAAGAAAATGACATTCCGGCCGGCCGGCATTGCCGCGGCAGCACTGGCCGCCGTCCTGGCGCTCTCCGGCTGCGGCTCGACCTCGGCGGCCTCCACCACGGAAAACAATCCGTATGGACTCATCCAGCCGGGCACCATCAGGGTGGCGAGCCTGGGCGATTCAAAGCCGTACACCTTCGCTGACGGCTCGGGCAATTTCACCGGCTTCGACGTGGAGCTTTTCAAGGACGTGGCCCACCGCGCCGGCGTAGACAACGTGGTCTTCACCGGCCAGGACTTCTCTGGCCTCCTTGCAGCAGTCGCCAACGGGCAGTTCGACGCCGGCGTGGCCGCGATCGGCATCACGGACAAGCGCAAGGAAACGGTGGACTTCTCCGATGGTTACCTGGCCGGCTACCTGACGGTCATCACCACCAAGACATCAGGCATCACCAGCGCTGACGGCCTGGCCGGGAAACGCCTCGGCGTAGTCCAGGGCACCCTCCAGGAGGCATTTGCGGTGAAGAACTTCACCTCGGCCAGCCTGGTGCGCTTCCCGGACAACAACACCGCTGTTGCAGCCCTGAACAGCGGAACGGTGGACGCCCACTTCCTGGATTACGAGGCTGCAAAGGCCTACCAGGAACAGCACGGCCTGGTCAGCGCCGCGGACATCCCGTCCTTCGACGCGCCCGCCGGCTTCGCCGTCGCGAAGGGCAAGCCGGCATTCAAGGAGGCCCTGAACAAGGGCCTGGCCGCGGCCATGGAAGACGGCACCTGGAAAAAGCTCTACCAGAAGTGGTTCCCGGGCTCCCCGATGCCCGAACAGTACCTGCCCAAGGCTGAACAGGCCGCTTCGCCGACGCCGGGCAAGTAGGCCCGCAAGCGTGCCTCCATCCACCTGACCGGGCGGGCAGCCGCACGCGGCCTGCCCGGCACCTCCCTAATATCTACGTCTGAGAGCAACCATGGACTGGTTCAACACCATCATCCGTACCTTCTTCGACTTCGGCGCTATGGCCGAGGTCCTGCCCCAACTCCTGACGGTCGGCCTGCTGAACACGCTGATCATTTCCATTGCCGCCACCGTCCTTGGTACCGTGCTGGGCATGGTGGTGGCCGTCATGGGCATCTCACCGTCCAAATGGCTGCGGGTTCCGGCCAGGATCTACACAGACCTGTTCCGCGGCCTGCCCGCCATCCTCACCATCCTGCTGATCGGACAGGGCTTCGCCCGGCTCAGCCAGTCGGTCTTTGGGCCTTCGCCCTACCCGCTGGGCATCATCGCGCTGAGCCTGATCGCCAGCGCCTACATCGGCGAGATCTTCCGCGCCGGCATCCTCAGCGTGGATAAGGGCCAGGGAGAGGCCTGCCGTGCCCTGGGCATGAGCTACGCCAAGTCCATGGCGCTGGTGGTGGTGCCCCAGGGCGTCCGCCGGGTGCTTCCGGCCCTGGTGAACCAGTTCATCGCCATCGTCAAGGACTCCTCCCTGGTGTACTTCCTGGGCCTGCTGGTCAGTGAACGCGAACTCTTCCGGGTGGGACAGGATGCCGCTGTCCTGTCCGGCAACCTTTCGCCCCTGGTGGCAGCCGGGATCTTCTACCTGGTGATCACCGTTCCACTGACCCACCTAGTGAACCACTTCGACAACAAGTTCCGGACAGGACGCCGCCGCCCCGCACCGCCCACCAGCGGCCTGAAGGAAGTCAAGGAACTCGACGCGGCATCGCCGCTCACCACCGGGAGCAACACATGAACATGCAATCCACCACCACTGCCGGACCCGGCGCCGCCGGCCCGGAGACCTTCCACGGATCCAGCCTGGAACTGCGCAACCTCACCATGGCCTACGGCGACATCGAGGTGCTGCGCAACGTCAGCCTCACCGTGGCCCCTGGCACCACCACCTGCATCATCGGGCCTTCCGGATCCGGTAAATCCACCCTGCTGCGCGGCGTCAACCGGCTCCACGAACCCAAAAGCGGGAACGTGCTGCTGGCCGGGGAAAGCACCCTGGCCGCCAACCCGGACACGCTGCGGGCCCGTATCGGCATGGTGTTCCAGCACTTCAACCTCTTCCCGGACCACACCGCCGAAGAGAATGTTGCCCTTGCTCTCTGGAGCGTCAAAGGCATGCCTAAGGCCCAGGCCATGGAACGCGCCCGCCAGCGGCTTGCCGAGGTTGGGCTGGCCGAACGCGCCGACCACCGCCCCCGTGACCTCTCCGGCGGCCAGCAGCAACGCGTTGCCATCGCACGTGCCCTGGCGATGGAACCCGAAGTGATGCTCTTCGACGAGGCCACCAGCGCCCTGGACCCCGAACTCGTCAAAGGCGTCCTGAACCTTATGGCCGGCCTGGGCCGGCGCGGCATGACCATGCTCGTTGTCACCCACGAGATGGGCTTCGCCCGCAAAGTGGCCGACCAGGTGGTTTTTATGGACGAAGGCGAAGTGGTGGAAGCCGGAACACCCGCCCAACTCTTCGACAACCCCCGCAGCGAACGCCTGCAGCGCTTCCTCTCCGAGGTGCTCTGATGCGCACGGTTGCCAAGGCACCCATCAGGACCGCCGTCGTCGGCTTCGGAATCTCCGGCAAGGTATTCCACGCGCCCCTCCTCGCGGCCAACCCGGACTTCTCGCTGGACGTCATCGTCACGGCGCAGACGGAACGCGCCGGGGAGGCGGCACGCCTCTACCCCCGGGCACGGATTGTTGCCAACCCGGAGGAACTGTTCGCCCTGGCCGCGGACCTGGACCTGGTCATCCTGGGCACCCCGCCCCACACACATTTCGGGCTGGCCGCAACGGCCATCGCCCACGGCCTGAACGTGGTGGTGGACAAGCCTTTCGTACCCACGTCCGCGCTTGGCGAGGAACTGATCAGCAGGGCGTCCGACGGCGGGGTGCAGCTGACGGTGTTCCAGAACCGCCGGTGGGATGCCGACTTCCTCACCTTGCAGAAAGTGCTGGCCTCCGGAGGCCTGGGCGAGGTCACCAGCTTTGAGTCGCGGTTCGAATGGTGGCGGCCCGAAGGCTTCGGCAACTGGCGGGACACGGTGTCCCTGGCGGAGGGCGGCGGCATCCTGCATGACCTCGGCGCCCACCTGATCGACCAGGCCATCCAGCTGTTCGGCCCGGTGGAAACGAGCTACGGCGAGACGGCCAACCGCGGTCCGCATCCGGACGCGGCGGACACCGAAGCCTTCGTGTCGCTGCTGCACGCCTCCGGTACCCGCACACGGCTGTGGATGAACGGCATGGCCGCCCAGGCCGGGCCCCGCTTCCACGTCCTCGGCACCCGGGCCGGCTACACCAAGTGGGGCCTGGACGGACAGGAACCCGCGCTCGCCGCCGGGATGCCGCCGTCGGACCCTGCCTACGGCGTGGACCCCCAGGAGCATTGGGGGCTCCTGGGGGTGGACGGGGCAACCGCTCCCGTACCTGCCGAACGCGGCGCCTACCCGCAGTTCTATGTCCAACTGGCCGCCGCCCTGCGCGGAAACGGGCCTCTTCCCGTCGATCCAGCCGAACCTCTTGAAGTCCTGAAGGTCATCGAAGGCATCCACGCCCTGGCCTGAAGTCCCGAACTCTTCCCCGCGACGCAGGTAAGCGTCTTCCGCTCCCATAAATTCCACAGAAAGGGACACCATGTCCTCTGTTCCAGCCTCCCCGCGCACTGCCACCAAGCGCGTCGCCGTCATCGGCGGCGGCATCCTCGGCGTCTCCACCGCAGTACACCTGCTCCGCGAAGGAGCCTCCGTGATCCTGCTGACTGAGCGCGGCCTCGCCAGCGAAGCCAGCGGGCGCTCACTTTCCTGGCTGAACTCCGCCGGCGAACGGTCCACCCCCTACCACCAGCTGCGCGTGGCCGGCGTGGACCGCTACCGCACGCTTTTCGCCGCGGACCCCAGCCGGGAATGGCTGCAGTTCGGCGGCGGCCTGATGTGGAACGCCGCGGGGCAGCGCGAAGCCACCGAGGCCAGGCACGCCTTCGAAAAATCCATCGGCTATGACTCCAAGCTGGTTGCTCCAGGCGAAATCCCGTCCGTTACCCCGGGCATCGATCCGGACGCGGTGCCGGAGAACGCCATCTTCAATCCCGGCGAAGGGTGGGTCAGCCTGCCGGACCTGATCGACTTCCTGATGGAGGAATTCCACGCCAGGGGCGGGGAACTGGTCCTCAACGCCGGCAAGGCCTCCGTTATGGTGGAGGGCGGCCGCACCTCGGGCGTGGAAACCTCGTCGGGCGGGACGTACCCGGCCGACGCCGTACTGGTGGCCTGCGGCGCAGCGACGCCCGCCGTCGTCGGACCCCTGGGAGTGCACATCCCGAACGGCTCTCCAGTGTCCATGCTGGTGGTGACCAAGCAGGTGCAGCGCAGCGTGGCAGCGGTGATGAACACCCCGCGCGCCGCCGTGCGGCCCAACCCGGGCGGCACCTTCGCGCTGGACCACGACTGGTATGAGGAACACATCACCGAGCACGCCGACGGTTCCTTCAGCATCCCGGACGGTGTAGTGCAGGAACTGGCCGACGAAGCCTCAAAGCTCATCGCCGGCAATCCCGAGCTCAAGCCTGCGTCCTGGAAGATGGGCTACAAGCCGATTCCCGGCGATGGCGAACCGGTCCTGGGCGAGCTGGGACAGGTACCCGGATGCTTCGTTGCCTTTACGCACTCCGGGGCCACACTGGGGCTTATTGCCGGCGAACTGCTGGCCGGCGAAATCCTGACCGGCAAAAAGCACCCCATGCTGGCCACCTTCCGGCCCGGGCGCTTCTCCTGAGGTGTGCCGGCAAGGGGCGGGGCTGCATCTTGCCGCCCCGCCCCCGTGGCGGGTACAGGCGGCCGGTCAGGCCCCCAAGTGCCCCGTGAGGCGGCGGTGGAAGCCGGCGCTGCGCTCATCAAGCCCCTGGATGGCCACGGTGGCCCCGTGGGCGCTGTATTTCGTTTCGATGGAGTCGAGGGCGGCCACCGTTGAGGCGTCCCAGATTTGGGCACGGCTCAGGTCGATAGTGACCCGGGCGGGATCGTCGGCATAGGCGAACTGCTCCACGAGGTCATTGCTGCTTCCGAAGAACAGCGGCCCCACCACGTCGTAGTGGACGCTTCCGCTGTCTCCGGCCACGGTCCGTTCCACGCTGATGACGTGGGCCACCCGGCGGGCGAACAGGACCATCGCCAGGACGACGCCGACAAGGACGCCGTAAGCCAGGTTTCCGGTGAGGACCACAACGGCCACCGTGACCACCATGACCAGGGTCTCCGGGATGGGCATCCGCTTCAGCGTGGAGGGTTTGACGCTGTGCCAGTCCACCGTGGTGACAGCGACCACCATCATGACCGCTGCGAGGGCGACCATGGGGATCTGGCCCATGACGGAGCTGAGGCCAGTCACAAGCGCCAGCAGGAACAGCCCCGCCACGAAGGTCGAGATCCGGGTACGCGCCTGGCCGGTTTTCACATTGAGCACGGTCTGGCCGATCATCGCGCACCCGGCAATGCCGCCGTAGAAGCCGGCAAGGATGTTCGAAACGCCCAAGGCCCACGACTCGCGGCTTTTGTGCGAGGGCGTCTCGGTGATGTCATCGACGAGTTTCGCCGTGAGGAGGGTTTCCATGAGGCCGACGAACGCCACACTCAGTGCAGTGGGCAAGACCAGTTGGAAGGTCTCAAGGGTCAGCGGAACCTGGAAAGGGGTGATGCCGGGCATCCGGCCGGTCAGCGGGCCCTCGTCCGAAACGTTTGGTATGGCGAGGCCGGCGACGATGACAATCGCCGTGACGACGACGATGGCCACCAGCGGCGACGGGACCACCTTGGTGAACCGCGGAAGGATGAAGATGATCGCGAACGTCAGGGCGAACAGGGCGTAGGCCGGCCAGGCGACGTTGAGTACGTGGGGCACCTGTGCCATGAAGATCAGCACACCCAGGGCGTTGACGAACCCGATCATCACCGATCGCGGGATGAACCGCATCAGGCGCGCAAGCCCGGCCAAGCCAAAGACCACCTGGATCACACCGCCGATAAGCACCGCCGGCAAAACATACTGGACACCGTGCTCATGCACGAGCGGGGCGATCACGAGGGCGACGGAGCCTGCTGCGGCGGTCACCATCCCCGGGCGGCCGCCAAGGACCGACATGGCCAGGGCCAGGACGATGGAGGCCACAAGACTGACCATGGGATCAACCCCGGCCACGATCGAGAATGAAATCACTTCCGGGACCAAGGCCAGGGTGGTGACCATCCCGGCGAGGACTTCGCGGGAAAGTTGCCGCGGTGAGCGGAGGGCCGTGCGAACCGTGATCGGTTGCCGCAGAGGGCGGGGGCGGTCGGCGACAGCCAAGGAGCGGCTCCAGGGGCTTGGCTCTTGTGGAAAAGAGCGGTTGGGGGGATCGCTGCACGCCACGTTGCGCGCGGTCCAGCCCCGTCATGGGAGGGAGCCGGAGTGCAAAGGGATGCGCCGGTGACTTTTGGCTGCAGGTTCAAGATTACCCGGACGTGAGAGGGGGACGTCATCCGGGAGCAGGCGGAACCGCGGCTGATAAAATGGCCAGGTTGCAGGGCGGCCTTTTCGCTGGTGCAGCCAGCGCCGTAACGAAGTAGGGGACCAACACACATGACGGCAGGCGGTGCACACCTCGGGACGTCGGAAAGCCAGCCTGGCCCGCCGGCCACTGCCGCGGCCGCGCCCGTGAAGCGCCGGGTCTATGTAGCAACCATTGAAGGATTCCTCGGCGCCCTGATGATGTTCGTGGGCTCGATCGGCACCGGCTGGATCGCCAACGGCTCGCCCATGATCCGCCAGCCCATCGTCATCGCACTGCGCACCGAGGGCTGGGGCGTCACAGTGTCGACGGTGCTGCTCACGGTGGGGGCCATGGTGCTGATGCGTTCGTGGCTCCGGCTGGGGCAGCGCCTTGCCGAGTGGGGCGCTTCCTCGTTGCGGTCCGTGGTCATTGCCATCTCCGCCTGGTCCCTGCCGCTGCTCTTCTGCGTGCCGGTCTTCTCCCGTGACGTCTACGCCTACACCGGCCAGGGCAGGCTGGTGATGGAAGGCCAGAACCCGTACCAGGTGGGCATTTCCACCCTCAACAACTGGTTTGCGCTCGGCGCCGATCCGGCCTGGGCCGAAAACAGGACCCCTTACGGCCCCTACTTCCTGTGGCTGGCGCGCGCCGTCGTCGGACTGACCGGAGCCCAGCCCGACGCATCGGTGCTGCTCTTCCGCCTCCTGGCCGGCGTGGGCGTCCTGCTCTGCGTGATCTACGTGCCCAAACTTGCGGAACTGCACGGCATTAACGGGGCGCGCGCCCTCTGGATCGCCGTAGCCAACCCCCTGTTCCTGATCAGCTTCATCGCCAGCGCCCACAACGACGCTTTGATGGTGGGACTCGCCGTCGCCGGCGTCTACTTCGCTGCCACGCGCCGCTACCTGCTGGGCATTCTCCTGGTCACCGCGTCCATCGGCATCAAGCCCATCACCGTGCTCCTGCTGCCGTTCATCGGCGTGATGTGGGCCGGCCCCTCCGCGTCCTGGCCGCGGAAGTTCCTGATCTGGGGCGCGACGGCGGGCATCAGCCTCGGCATTCTGGCCGTCAGCGGGATTCCGTACAACCTTGGACTGGGCTGGACCTGGGCGATCATGGACCCGACCCCCGGCTACACCGGCTACTCACCGTCGGGCTTCCTGGGCCAGCAGGTGGAGTTCCTGGCCAACGTGCTGGGGCTGCCCGGCGGCACTTTCGCCACCCTGCTGCGGACGGGCATGAAGTATGCCGCGGTCGGGCTGGTCCTGCTGCTGATGTTCCGCGGGGACTACTCGCGTGCGGTGCGGCGGATGGCCCTGGCATTCACCGCCGTGGTGATGCTCTCACCCATCATCCAGCCCTGGTACATCCTCTGGTTCATCCCGTTCCTGGCCGTCACCGGGATCCGGGACGACTGGCAGATCAGGTCCTTCTACGTGGCCGTCACGTTCTTTGTGGTGTTCGGGGCGCAGGACCAGCTCTCGGTGTGGTCCTTTGTGGAACTGCCCATCGACGCGTCGTCGCTGGCATTCATTACCGCCCTGGCATTTACGTTCTACCTTCTATTCCTCGACGTGCATACACGCAAACTGCTCATCGAGGCCAAGCCCTGGGACCTTGCCAAACGGGGCTGGACCTGGAGCCTGGACCGGTGGGAAAGGTACCAGGCCTCGCGGAGCCGCTAAGCGCCCGCAGGCACCGCGGCAGGCTTCCGGCCCAGTTCCGCCGTCCGCTTTACGGACCACCACAGCAGCACCACCAGGAGCACGTTGCGCGCAGTGAGGATCGCGGCCATCACCGGGTGGGCGTGGATGAGCGGGGTGTAGAACAGCGGGTAGATCACGAAGGTGGTCATCGCGATCCCCATCAGCAGGGCCGCCGGGACCTTCCACCTGTTCCAGTCGTGCGCCAGGCCGGCAATGATCACCGGCGCCAGCCAGATGATGAACTGCGGGGAGCCCACCTTGTTGAACACGATGAAGGCGGTGACCATCATGAGCGAACCCTCAAGGAACAGTTCCTCCCGCTCCGCCCCGCGGTTCAGTGCACGGACCAGCAGGACCGCGGCTCCCACCGCGGCGAGGATCAGCAGGGGCTGCATCAGGAAGGCTGCCGCGCCGGCCCCCGGGCCGTAGACCTCGGTGGAGTTGATGGCCGTGTTGTCCGCCATCTTCGAACCCGCGATCTTGAAGACGCTCAGCCACACCCATGGTGTGGAGAAGGTGGCCTCCAGCTGCATGCCCCGCTCGCCCTGGTTCAGGAGGAAATCCAGGATGTGCCTTAGCCCGCCGGACAGCCAGGTTCCCAGCGCCACCGCGGCGGTCACCGCGGCGCCGGCGAGGACCACCTGGATGCGCTTCCGGCTCGCAATGACGATGGGCACCAGCACCGCCGCGGGCCATACCTTGATCCACGTGGCGATGCTGAGCAGGACACCTGCCACCACCGGCCGCTGGGCGGCATAGAGCAGCGCGATCAGCACAATGGGAGCGGTGATGCCTTCCACCCGCGCGAAGCTGAGGTAGCCCATAAACACGGTGAAGAACAGCCACCACCAGGCCGGCGCGATGCCGCTGACCTTCCGCGGTCCGCGCGTGAGGAAGGCAAGTCCGACGGCGTTGAGGGCCGTGATGATCAGGAACCAGACGAGCAGGTACAGGCCGGGCCCTGCGATGTTCGCGAGGAAGATGGGGAGCTGTGCCAGCACCGGGTACACCCACGGGCTGATCTTTCCGTCCAGGTCCTGCGGGTTGTAGCCGTCCTGGGCCCACTGGCGGTACTGCTCGGTGTCGCTGAAGGTATCGCCGTTGAGGAAAAAGGACGCCATCCAGCCCAGGAAGTAGAGATGGACGACGGCGAAGCCCCACCACACGCTGGACGGGCGGGCGAACCAGTCCACCACCGTGGCGGGGAGGACTTTGGTGCGGACGGTCACCAGCCGGTCAAAGAACTTCGTGGAAATCTTAGGACTCCTTGAGCGCGGGAGCGGCTGCGGGCGTCTTCTTGCCCAGCAGGTAGAGGCGCCGGACGCTCCAGATGAACAACACCACCAGCAGGACGTTGCGGATGGTCAGCACCAGCGCCATCCACGGGTTGTTGTGGCTGAGGGCGTCGTAGAACAGCGGGTAGATGAAGTACGTGGCCACGGCGATGACAATCAGCATGGCGGCCGGCACCCGCCATTCCCGCCAGCTGTGGGCCAGCCCGACGGCGACCGCAGGGGCCAGCCACACCATGAACTGCGGGGAGCCCACCTTGTTAAAGACCACAAACGCGGTGGCGAGGGTCAGGGCGCCGGCCAGGAGAAGCTCGGTGCGGTCCACGCCGCCGCTGGTTTTTCCGTTGTGGAGCGCCCAGAATGTCAGGCCGGCCACCAGCAGCGCGGCCAGGACCAGGAGGGGCTGCATCAGGACGGACATCAGCGCAGTGCCGGGACCGTCCACCTGCATGGAGTTGATGTCCGTGTTCATGTACATCCGCGAGCCGCGCACGTTAAGGACGGACAGCCAGAGCCAGGGCGTGGTGAAGGTGGCCTCGAGCTGCATGCCCCGGTCGCCCTGCTGGGTGAGGAAATTCAACAGCTTGGGAACGCTGCCGACTGCTGCTGCCAGCGCAATGACGCCCGCCGTCGTCGTGATTCCGGCAAGCACCACCAGGATCCGGTTCCGCACCACGGCGAACAGGGCCAGCATGATGGCCGCCGGCCAGACCTTCACCCAGGTGCCGACGGCCAGCAGGATGGAGGCGATGAAGGGCCGGCCCACACCGTAGGCGAGGGCCACCAGGACCAGCGGTGCGGTGAGGCCGTCCACGCGGGCGAAGCCGAGCCAGCCCATGAGGAAGGTGAACGCGAGCCACCACCAGCCGGCGGGGATGGCGTTCTGGTCACGGCCGCGGTTGGTCAGCTTCAGCAGTGCCCAGCCGTTGAGCAGGGTGGTCATCAGGACCCAGAGGAAGAAGAACGGTCCGGGTCCCGCGATGCCGGCGATGGCCATGGGGATCAGCGCGAGGATGGGGTACACCCAGGGGCTGGGGCCGCCGGTGAGGTTGGCGTCGTCGAAGCCTGCCATGGCCCAGTCCCGGTAGATGAACGTATCGCTGAAGGCTTCGCCGCGCAGCGAGAGGGAAGCGGCGAAGACCAGGAAGACCAGGTGCACCACGATGAAGCCGCCCAGCAGTCCGCGGCCGGTGTTCAGCCGGTTCCGGGCGGGTGCGGGAAGGATGACGTTGCGGATCCGGGTGAGATTGCCGAAGAAAGCGTCCGTGGAAATGGCGGGATCCTTGTCAGGTCGTGGCACAGGTATGGTGTTGTGCTGGTGGCTTGGGTTCTGCCGCATGGCTGGTTCAGGGGCATCGGAGCCGTCCGGAAACAGCT
The DNA here is from genome assembly GCF_030209335.1 of Pseudarthrobacter sp. fls2-241-R2A-168. Classification (NCBI taxonomy): domain Bacteria; kingdom Bacillati; phylum Actinomycetota; class Actinomycetes; order Micrococcales; family Micrococcaceae; genus Pseudarthrobacter; species Pseudarthrobacter sp. fls2-241-R2A-168. Next base: position 153,210 of record NZ_JARVSG010000013.1, on the reverse strand, counting down.
TCCACTCCTGTCCAACTCTAATTCACGGTGCTTTGGCCCCGTAATTTGCCGGACCAGGCCCGAGCCGTCATGCTGCTGACCTGCGACGACTTATTACTTGATTTTTCAAGTTGCTGGTGATCCATTACTCGGGCATCATGAACTGGGCACAAAGGTGCCCAACTTCGTCTGCAGCCTTGGGGAGCGCAGGTGTTAGATATGAACCCCTACCCCCAACACACTAAGGCTAGACCATGAACTTCCCACTGACCCTCACCGTTGCCGACCGCCAGAGCATGGACAGCGAGCTAGACGCCGCCGTCACCGCTGCCAAAGCCCACGCGCTGGCCGAGAAGCGGCACGGCATCCTGGTCACCCGGCACGGCGTGGACAAGTTCACGGTGGCGCTGAGCGAATCTGTTCCCTTCGGCCTCACCCAGGAACACCAGGCCTGGTAGGCCGCCTGGGGCGCCTTCGTCCGTAGCGGCGTTACTTCTCTTCGCCGCCGCCTGACACTCTTCCGCTGCGCTGCTGCAGCCGGTCAATGTGCTTGGACGCTTCCGCCTTGCTGAGATCAGCGGGCAGTTCTTCCCCTGCTTCGCGCGCCAGCCTGTCGAGGTAGCTGCGCTGCGCCGCTGTCATGGGCTCATCGCCGGTTCCCCAATCCTCAGGGTCCCGGTTCAAGCCTGCATCCGGTTCCGGTGTGGAGCTGCCGATGGTTTCCTGGTTTTCACTCATGCCGAAAAGTCTAGGCTCCGGGACTGACAGCGGGAACCTGCAGGCTTTCGCCGATGTCCCGCCCTATCCGGTGCAACAGCGCGGCCGAGAGTTCGGCATCCTTGGACGAGTCCCGGTCCGTGTACTCCGCCAGCGTATAAACGCGGGCAAGCGACATTTCGGACCAGCGCTCCCGCGGAAGGAGTGAGCGGCCGGCGACGGCAATGATCGGCCGGTCCCCGGACCGGCGGGCGACGGCGGCGGGCAGCTTCCCCGCGAGCGTCTGCTCATCGATGCTTCCCTCGCCCGTGATCACCACGTCGCAGCCGTCCTTGCGGGTGTCGAAGTCCAGCAGGTCCAGGAAGTAGTCTGCGCCCGACACCTGCCGCGCCCCCAGCAGCAGGCATGCATAGCCAATGCCGCCCGCGCTGCCGGCACCCTCGTTCTCGGCCAGCGCCGCGGCGTCGTCGAACCCTGACTCGGACATCTTCGCCACGAAATTCGCCAGGCCGGCATCGAGCGCGGCCACGTCCGCAGCCGTGGCGCCCTTCTGCGGCCCGAACACCGCGGGTGCGCCGTGCGGTCCGCCGAGCGGATTGTGGACGTCGCTCGCAACGATCAGTTCGGTTTCGCGGAGTTCCGGAAGCGCCGTCGGCTCTACGGTGTGGATCTGGCCCAAGTCCCGTCCGCTGCCCTGCAGCTGACGCCCGGCGGCATCACGGAAGCGGAAGCCGAGGGCGGTAAGCATTCCCATCCCGCCGTCGGTGCTGGCGCTGCCGCCCAGGGCTAGGATGATCCGGGCCGGGTTGAGGCTGACGGCAACCAGGACCGCCTCGCCGAAACCGCGGCTTGACGCTTCCATCGGTTCGAGCTTTCCGCCGGGCAGCAGCCCCAGCCCGCAGGTGTTCGCCACCTCCACAACCGCCGTGGCGCCGTCGAACGCGATGCTCGCCTGGACAGGCCGGCCCATTGGCCCGGACACCGTGCAGCTATGGCGGCCGAAACCGGAGGCGACGGCGGCGTCAACACTGCCGTCACCTCCGTCCGCCAGCGGAAGGAGCTCGCAGTGGACGGTCCCGGCCGTAGAACCGGCGCCGGGGAAAGCAGCCGAGCGGAGTCCGGCGGCCAGGGCGTCGGCCACTTCGGCGGCGGTAAGGCTGCCTTTGAACTTGTCCGGGGCGATGAGGGCGCGGACGCTGTGCGGGGCAGTTGCTGCGGTCATGTCAGACGGTTTCCGAGTAGGCGGGGCGGCGGTCGGTGGTGGCGGCGTGGTGCTTCGGTGCGTGGTGCCCATACTCGGTGAGGTCGTCATCGATGTCGGCGACGTCCTCAACATGGATGGGGTCCTCGGCCGGCATGGGCTCCACCGTTTCGCCGGCGAAGACGCGGCGGGCGCGGTCCACGTCCAGGGTGCGGTCCCACCAGGCGATGAAGAGGGTGGCTACGGCGTTGCCGGTGAAGTTCACCAGGGCACGGCACTCGGACATGAACTTGTCGATGCCGAAGATGAGCATGATGCCGGCGGCGGGGATGGTCCCCATGGTGGTGAGCGTGGCGGTCAGGGCGATGAAGCCGCCGCCGGCCACACCTGCTGCGCCCTTGGAGGTCAGCAGCATCACGGCGAGCAGGCCCAGTTGCTGGCCGATGGTCAGGTCCGTGTTGGTGGCCTGGGCGATGTAGAGGGCAGCGAGGGAGAGGTAGATCGCTGCGCCGTCGAGATTGAAGCTGTACCCGGTGGGAACCACCAGGCCCACGGTTTCCTTCTTCACGCCGGCGTGCTCCAGCTTGCGCATCAGGCCGGGCAGGGCGGGTTCGGCGGTGGAGGTGCCCAGGATGAGCATGTACTCCTCCTTCAGGTGCCGGATCATCCGGAAGATGTTCAGCTTCAGGAAGGCCATCACGGAACCGAGGACCACCACCACAAAGAGGATGGACGTGACGTAGAACAGGGCGATGAGTCCGCCCATGCTGGTCAGTGATGAGACGCCGTACTTGCCAACAGCGAAGGCCATGGCGCCGAAGGCACCCAGCGGGGCTGCCTTCATGATGAAGCCCAGGATCTTGAACATCACGCCGGTGAGGCGCTGCACGCCGTCGAGCACCGGTGCGCCCACCTTGCCCATGGCGTTAAGGGCGATGCCGAACACCACGGCGATGAAGATGATCTGCAGGATGTCCCCCTCAACGAAGGGGCCCACGATGCTGTTCGGGATGATGTGCGTGAGGAACTGCCACCATTCCTGGTGCTGGCCGGCGTCGATCAGCTTCGCGGCGGAGTCGGAGGTCTTGATGGTGCCGGCATCCGCGTTGACGCCGTCACCCAGGCGGAAGATGTTGATGGCCACCAGCCCGAACACCATGGCGCAGATGGTGCCGATCTGGAAGTACGTCAGGGCCTTCAGGCCCGTCATGCCCACCTTTTTCAGGTCCGCCACGCTGGCGATGCCGCCCACGATGGTCAGGAACACGATGGGGCCGATGAGCATCTTCATCGAGTTCACGAACGTGGTGCCGATGGGCTCCATCGCGATGCCGGCGCTCGGTGCCAGCCAGCCGACCAGGATGCCGATAACAATCGCTGTCAGTACCCAGAAGTAAAGCTGCCGGTACCAACGTGTTTTCCGGGCCGCGTTTTGTGTTGTTCGCGCGCTGCCGGCTGAGCTGATGTGATCCATGATTCCTACCTCATTGTGGAACGTCGCTGGAAGTTGTGAAGACTAAGGGGAGCGTTCGACGGCGATCGGGGGACCGCCGTCGAACGGTCTGGTAAGCGGGTTATACCGCGGCAGGTGCCAGGGTCAGGGCCTTGATGATCGCCTCGGTGACGTCGTCCGTGGTGGCGTCGCCGCCGACGTCGCGCGTCAGGTGGCCGGAGCCGGTGGCTGCCTCGATGGCTGCTTCCACCCGGCGGGCTTCCTGGTGCAGGCCGAAGTGGTCCAGCATGAGGGCTGCGGACGCGATGGCTCCGATCGGGTTGCTGATGCCCTGGCCGGCGATGTCCGGGGCGGAGCCGTGGACCGGTTCAAACATGGACGGGAAGCGGCGCTCCGGGTTCAGGTTGGCGCTGGCGGCCAGGCCCAGGCTGCCGGCAAGCGCGGAACCGAGGTCGGAGAGGATATCGGCGTTCAGGTTGGAGGCCACCACCACGGACAGGTCCTCGGGCTTGAGGATGAACTTGGCGCTCATTGCATCCACCAGGACGCTTTCGGTCTGCACATCCGGGTAGTCCAGGGCCACGCGCTGGAAGGTTTCGTCCCACAGGACCATGCCGTACTGCTGGGCGTTGGACTTGGTGACCGAGGAGACCTTCTTCACGGTGCGGGTGCGGGCCAGGTCGAAGGCGAAGCGCATGATGCGCTCGCAGCCCTTTTCGGTGAACAGCGCGGTCTGCAGTGCCACCTCGTTGCCGGGGCCGCGGCCGCTCAGGTTGCGACCGCCCAGGCCGGCGTACTCGCCTTCGCTGTTCTCGCGGACCACAACCCAGTCGAGCTCGGTGTTGTCCGCCTTGCGGAGCGGGGACTGGATGCCGGGCAGGAACTTCACCGGGCGGATGTTGGCCCACTGGTCGAAGTTCTGGGTGATGTTCAAGCGCAGGCCCCAGAGGCTGATGTGGTCCGGGACGTTCTCCCAGCCGACGGCGCCAAAGTAGATGGCGTCGAAGTCCTTGAGGGCTTCCAGGCCCCTGGGGTCCATCATCTGGCCGGTCTTTTCGTAGTAGCCGCAGCCCCAGGGGAACTCGGTCCAGTCGAAGGCGAACTTGCCGTTGGAGTCCTGTGCCAGGGCATCCAGTACCCGGCGACCGGCGGAAACAACTTCCTTGCCAACGCCGTCGGCGGGGATGGATGCGATGCTGAATTTCTGGGTGGCGCTCATGCCAGCCTCCTCGTTGAGTGTTTGCAGTGAACCTGTTAGCGCGGTCACACTGCCCTTCCTCTTCAAGTAGACGGCCCGCGGGCAGGCAGCGTCCAAGACTTAGTTTCGATACGCCTGATAGGAACGGCCTATCTATTGCTGCTGGTTTTCCGTGTGCCGGGCCGCGACGCCGAGGAAGGCTTTGGCCGCCGGCGTGAGGTTTTCCTTGCGGCTGAGGACGGCGACGTCGAGGTGGTGCACGGGTTCGATGAGTAGCGTGCGGAGGCCCGCCTTGTGGGCCGTGGGCGCCCACGACGACGGCATTACCGCATGGCCCACACCCGCGAGTACCAGCGGCAGGATGGAGGTCCGGTGGGCCACTTCGACGACGATTTCCACCTTGACGCCGTGCGCCAGGGCATCGTCCACCAGCCAGCGCATCAACGAACCGCGCTGGCTGGCGATGATGCGGTGGCCGCCGAGGTCTTCACGCTGGATGGCTTTGCGGCCGGCCGGGAAGGTGTCTGCCTGCGGGTTGACGATGAGGATCAGCGGCTGGCGCTCCAGTTCCAGGACCTCCACGCCGGGGACCCGGATGGGCGTGGGGGAGCCTGCCAGCCCGATTTCCGTGCTGCCGCTGCGGACGGAATCGATGACTTCCTCGGGCGTAAAGGCGGCGCTGACATTGAGCCGGACCGAGGGGTGGAGGCTGGTGAACTCCGCAATCATCGACGTCAAGGGTTCGATGCCGGGGGAAGGCATGGTGATGATGTCCAGCCGCCCGCTGCGGATGCCGCGCAGTGCCTGGACCGCGGACTGGGCGGCGTCGAGGTCCCGCATCACCAGCCGTGCCGGGCCCACCAGTTCCTTCCCCGCTTCGCTGAGTACCGCCCGCCGTCCGATGCGGTGGAACAGCGGAACGCCAAGTTCCTTCTCCAGGCTGGCGATGGTCTGGCTGAGCGAGGGCTGGGCGATCAGCAGGTGCTCCGCCGCCCGGTTGAAGCCGTCATGGTCCACCACGGCGAGGAAGTATTTGAGTTTGCGGGTGTCCACGCCTGCTCCTTTGCCGGTAAGCCTGACCGGGTGGAACGGCAGACGGAAGCGGAGGCTGATGCACTCCTTCCATTTCCAATGTATCGCCCCAGGTGGGGCTTGCCGCAAGGCCCGGTAGGGGCCGGATAATCGACGAGGCCTCAACCGGAGAGAACGGGAGCAAGCGATGTCTGAGCACGCGGTAGTGATTGTGGGTGGCGGCCCCACGGGGTTGATGCTGGCAGGGGAGTTGGCGCTCGCGGGAGTTGATGCAGCCATTGTGGAGCGGCGCCCCAGCCAGGAGCTGGCAGGTGCACGGGCAGGCGGCCTGCACTCACGGACCCTTGAAGTCCTGGACCAGCGCGGCATCGCCGGGCGGTTCATCGCCGAAGGGCAGCCGGCCCAGGTGGCAGGGTTCGCGATGACCCGCTTGGACATCAGTGACTTTCCCACCCGCCATCCCTACGGGCTGGGGCTGTGGCAGAACCACATCGAACGCATCCTGGCGGGTTGGGTGGACGAGTTGGCCGTGACGTTCTACCGCGGGACGGAGGTGACGGGCCTCGCCAAGGACAGTTCCGGCGTCGACCTCCAACTCAAGGACGGCGGCACCCTGCGCGCGGACTACGTGGTGGGGTGCGACGGCGGCAGGAGCCTGGTGCGCAAAGCGGCGGGCATTGAATTTCCCGGCTGGGATCCCACCACCAGCGCCCTGATCGCCGAGGTGGAGATGACCGGCCAGCCCGAGTTCGGCGTGCACCAGAATGCTTTCGGCATCCATTCCTTTGGCCGGCGGGAGTACAAGATCGTGGACGGCAAGGTGGTCTACGCGGACAGCGGGCCGGTGGGCGTGATGGTGACCGAGGAACACGTGGGGCCTCCCACCGAGCCAACCCTGGAGGATCTCCAAGCAGCACTGGTTGCCGTTTGCGGCACCGATTACGGGGCCCACAGTCCCACGTGGATTTCCCGGTTTACGGACATGACCCGGCAGGCTTCGACGTACCGCTCCGGCCGGATCCTGCTGGCCGGCGACGCCGCGCACGTGCATTCCCCGGACGGCGGCCAGGGCCTGAACATCGGGGTGCAGGATGCGGTGAACCTGGGCTGGAAGCTGGGGCAGGTGGTCAAGGGGGCCGCCCCGGAAACCCTCTTGGACACCTATCAGGCGGAGCGGCATCCCGTGGCGGCGCGGGTGCTGCGCAACACCATGGCGCAGAGTGCGCTGCGCCGCCCGGATCCTCGGATCAAGGCCGCCGGGGAGGTGGTGGCCGAGCTCCTTGGCATGGAGGAGCCGCGCCGGAAGTTCGCCGGGATGCAGTCCGGCCTGGACGTCCATTACGACCTCGGCGTGGGACACCCGCTGCTGGGACGCCGGATGCCCGACGTCGACCTTGCCACTGCGAATGATGCGCTGACGGTGTATTCGCTGCTGCACGAGGCGCGGCCGCTGCTGCTGAACCTTAGTGCGCCGGGCGTCTTCGACAACGTGCAGCGGCCGGATCGGGTGAAGCTGGTGGATGCGCACTATGACGGGCAGTGGGAACTGCCGGTGCTCGGGGAGGTCCCCGCTCCCGCAGCTGTCCTGGTCCGGCCGGACGGCTATGTCGCCTGGGTGGGGGATGGTACGGATGCGGGCTTGGCGGAGGCTCTGGCAACCTGGTGCTGATGCGCCCTAGGTTAGGAGTATGACCGCCAAGACCGCACTTGTAACAGGAGCATCCTCAGGAATCGGGGAGGCCACTGTCCGCAAGCTGCAGGGCCTCGGCTATACCGTGTACGGCGCGGCCCGGCGCACGGACCGGCTGCAGGAAATGGCGGCAGAGGGCATCCGGCCGCTCGCCATGGACGTCACCGACGAAGCCTCGATGAGCACCGGCGTCGGGCAAATCATTGCCGATTCCGGCCGCATCGACGTCCTGGTCAACAATGCCGGATACGGCTCCTACGGCGCCTTGGAGGATGTCCCTATTGATGAGGGCCGGCGGCAGTTTGAGGTCAACGTCATCGGGGCCATCCGGCTGGCGCAGCTGGTCCTGCCGCACATGCGCGGGCAAGGTTCGGGCACCATCGTGAACGTCACCTCGATGGGCGGCAAGATCTATACCCCGCTGGGCGGCTGGTACCACGGGACGAAGTTTGCCCTGGAGGCGCTCAGCGACTGCCTCCGCCTGGAGGTCAAACCGTTCGGCATCGATGTGGTGGTTATTGAGCCCGGCAGCATCGCCACTGAGTGGGGTGGCATCGCGGCGGACAATCTTGAGGCTACCTCCGGGCGCGGACCGTATGCGGCGCAGGCCGAAGCTGTGGCCAGGACCTTGCGGGCGGAGTCGGCCGGAAACCGGAACTCCCCGCCGTCGGTGGTGGCGGACGCAATCGGGAAGGCGGTGACCGCCGCGAAGCCCAAGACCCGCTACGCGATGGGCTTCGGCGCCAAACCGCTGATCACTGCACGAGGATTGCTCGGCGACCGCCAGTTCGACGCTGTGATCAGCCGGGCCCTCGGACTGCCGCGCAGCTGACCGCCGGATTGGCCGGTCCCCTGCTCAGGAGCCGTTACAGGTGCGCATCCCTGACATCCGGCGGCGTGGCGCCCTGGAGGACCCACCGGTTGCCGTCCGGATCGGCGAACTGGGCAAACAGCACGCCACCCATGTCCTGGACTTCGCTGATGTCCGCACCGCGGCGGACCAGTTCGTCGCGGGTTGCACCCATGTCCGGCACCACCAGCTGGAGTCCCTCGAGGCTGCCCGGCGCCATGGCGGTCATCCCGGTGCCGATAACGATCGACGTGGCCGAGCCCGGGGGCGTCAGCTGCACCACCCGCATTCCCGGAACGTGTTCCACGTCGTGGTCGAGCACGAAGCCCAGTTGCTCGGTGTAGAAGGACTTTGCCCGATCCACATCGGACACGGGTACCTGGACAACCTCAAGGCGCATCTCCATTGGGCCACCGTACCCTGCGCAGCCCTTCAGGGAGTGTCATTTAGACGACGGCGCTGTCCCGGCTTTAAGCGTCTGCGCCTTGCGGGGCGGCAGCCCGCAGGGAGGCTGGTGCGGCAGGTTCCCGGTGGACGTCCCGCTCAGGCCGGTGTTCAAAACCATCCGCGGTCACATTCGCCCCTTCCGCCAGGAGGGCGTAGCCAAGCCCTTGTTTCCGGGCCGCCGGAAGAACGGCGAGCAGCCTCAGTTCTGCTTCTCCCACACCGGCCTGGCGCCATCAGTGCAGGTCACGAGCCCCTTTTTCGTTACTCCATGCTTCGGGCCATGACCGCATGTTGCCTACGGCGTCAGTGCGTTTCAGCCGGGATTGAACAGCGCACCGGCGGGTGGTTGGTTGGAATAACCGGCCTTGAAAGGAAAGAACATGACGGAACACTTTGATCTCACCCCGCAGCGCCTGCGCCACGTCCTGGGCCACTTTGCTTCCGGACTGACCGTCATCACCGCCGCCACGGACAATGGTCCGGCGGGCTTCACGTGCCAGTCCTTCTCTTCCCTTTCGCTGGAACCCGCACTGGTCACCTTCAGCCCGGCGCGCAGCTCCAGCACCTGGCCGCAGCTGCGCAACGCCGGCCGGTTCACGGTCAACATCCTGCCCGCGGAGCACCAGCACCTGGCAGCCCAGTTCGCCCGGTCCGGCACCGACAAGTTTGCCGGCGTGGACTACTCGGAGTCACCCCTGGGCAACCCCGTGCTGGACCAGGCGCTCGCCTGGGTGGATTGCGAACTGCATCAGGAGTACGACGGCGGCGATCACACCATTGTGGTGGGTGCCGTCCGCGCCCTGGGGGCACGGGACGGCGCAGAGCCGCTCCTCTTCTTCAAAGGCCGCTACTTCGAAGGAGTGGAAGCGCGCGTCCGCCGGCTGGAGCAGGTCGCATGACGGGGGCGAGGTCCCGCTCGCGGGGACGGGTCCGGCGCCCGGCAGGAGCCTGACGGCATGATCGGCACACTCACCCGCAGGATCCAGGCGACCTGCGCTGATGAGCTTTCCCTGCTCCGCCGCCAGATGTATTCCCTGGCCTGGCAGGAGATCCGCGAAGGCGGGGTGGAGGGGGCCGCCACGGCGATGGCCCGCAAACCTTCGTGCGTAACCCACGGGGTCAGCGTGGACGTTGTCTGCTTCGCCCAACGCGCCACCCTCAAGGACGCGCCCTTGATGATTTCCGTCGCCATGCACCTCCACCCTGGCCGCCGGTCCGATGAGGTGTACTGGGAGGAGGCCGATGCGTGGGCGCAGGCGGTGGCCGGCCACGAACGGTTCAGGGTTGAAGCGCGCGGCGGCCTGGAAACCCTGGATGGCAGGGTCTTCCACTATGCGCTGACCGAGAAGGCGCCCGAGGCCCGGGCCGTTCCGCTGGCATGGCTGTTCTGATCCAAGAAAGGCGCCGTCCAGGAGGCTCATGACCTGGACGGCGCCTTTCTTGCTTTCGTAAGTATCAGTTAGAGCTGGAGTCTGCAGTTGCTGCGTTTTTTGCGTCCAGCTCCTGGGCGGCTGAAATACGCCGATCGAGCTTCGAAAGCGTTTCCGGAGCGAGGATTGTGGCGACCACGGTGATAACGCCAATGATGCTGAAGTACAGGATGACCCAGCCCGGCTTGCCGTTGCCGGCGGTGAGGAGCGCGACGGCGACAAGGGGTGCGATGCCGCCGGCCAGGACCGAGCCGAATTGGTAGCCCATGGACGCGCCGCTGTAGCGCAGCTTGGTGGAGAACAATTCCGCGAAGAACGCGGCCTGGGGGCCGTACATTGAGTTGTGGAAGACTGCGAGCCCGATGATGATGGCCAGCGTTGCCAGCAGTGCGCTGCCGGTATCCGTCATGACGAAGTACAGCGGGAAGAACAGGAGTCCGCCGATGGAACCGAACAGGTACAGCGGCTTGCGGCCGATCTTGTCGGAGAGGATTGCCCACAGCGGGACGGCGAAGACGCCGATGGCGGAGGCAATCAGAACGGACATGGTGCCCTGGTTGGCGCGTTCAGCACCGAAGGTCTTCATGATGTAGACCACGGAAAAGGTGGTGTACAGGTAGAACGCGGAGTTTTCGGCCAGGCGCATTCCGACGACCAGCCAGATGCCCTTGGTTTCCTTCTTCATGGCCTCGCCCAGCGGCTTCTTCGCGGTCTCGTTGGCCGCCAGGAGTTCCTTGAAGTCATTGGAGTCTTCGAGCTTATTGCGGACCACCATGCCGGTCACGATCAGGATGACGCTGAGCAGGAACGGCAGGCGCCAGGCCCAGGCGTCAAACTCGGCTGCCGGGACGGCTGCCTTGACGGCAAGGACGCTGGAGTTGGCCAGCAGCATGCCTGCCGGGACGCCCATCTGGGTGAAGCTACCGAAGAATCCGCTGCGTCCGGCAGGGGCGTGTTCGATGGAGATGACAGCCGCGCCGGCCCACTCGGCTCCGGCGCCAAAGCCCTGCAGCAGGCGCAGGACGGTCAGCAGGATGGGAGCCCAGACGCCGATCTGTGCGTAGGTGGGCAGCATTCCCATGGCCAGGGTGGCGAAACCCATGATGAGCAGGGAGAGCACCAGCATCGGCTTGCGGCCGATCTTGTCACCGAAGTGGCCGGCGAACATGCCGCCGAACGGGCGGGCAACGAAGCCCACCGCGTAGGTGACAAATGCCATCAGCAGGCCAGTGGCCGGATCCTGTTCCGGGAAGTACAGGCGGCTGAAGACACCGGTCGCGGCGAGCAGGCCGAAGATGTAGTAGTCATACCACTCAATGGTGGTGCCGATGAAGCTGGCGAGGGGAACGCGCCACGGCGTCTTCGCCTTGGCTTGGGTGTTCGAGATCGTCATTAATCTTTTCTTTCGGATGGAGACGGTGGGACCGGCAGTGCTACCAGTCGAGGGCGATGTATTTGGTTTCGGTGAAGTCCAGCAGGCCCTGGTGGGCACCTTCGCGGCCCAGGCCGCTCTGCTTTACGCCACCGAACGGTGCTGCGGGGTCTGACACAAGTCCGCGGTTGAGGGCCACCATTCCGCTTTCGATGCGCTCGGAGACCCGGAGCCCCCGGCGGAGGTCCTCGGTGAACACGTACGCGGCGAGGCCGTACTCGGAGTCGTTTGCGGCTGCGATGACTTCCTCTTCGGTGTCGAAGGGGATGACCGAGGCCACCGGTCCGAAGATTTCCTCGGTGACCATACGGGCCTGAAGCGGCACGTTGGTCACGACGGTGGGCGGGTAGTAGTACCCGGCGCCGTCGACGGCCTGGCCGCCGGCGAGGAGCCGTGCGCCCTGGCTGACCGCGTCGCGGACCAGCGAGTCGACTTTGCGGACGCTGGCCTCATCCACCAAAGGTCCAACTTCGGTGCTGGCATCGGTGCCTGGGCCCACCCGCATGGCGCCCATGCGTTCGGCCAACCGGCGGGCGAACTCGTCGTGGATGCCGCGCTGGACGTAGATCCGGTTCGCCGCGGTGCAGGCCTGTCCGCCGTTGCGCATCTTGGCTACCATCGCGCCCTCGAGCGCCAGGTCCAGGTCTGCGTCATCGAACACCAGGAACGGGGCGTTGCCGCCTAGTTCCATGGAGCATTTGAGGACGTTGTCGGCGGCCTGGCGGAGCAGGTGGCGTCCGACGCTGGTGGAACCGGTGAAGGACAGCTTGCGCACCCGGGGGTCGGCGAGGATGGGCGTCATGACTTCACTGGTCTTGCTCGTGGTGATGATGTTCACCACGCCTGCCGGGACACCGGCGTCGATCATCAGCTGGGCGATCGCCAGGGTGGTCAGCGGCGTGAGCGTGGCCGGCTTGAGCACTGCGGTGCAGCCGGCGGCCAGCGCCGGCGCCAGCTTCCGGGTAGCCATGGCCGCCGGGAAGTTCCAGGGGGTGATCAGGACGCAGACGCCGATCGGCATGTGCTGGACGAGGATCCGGTTGGCGCCCGACGGCGAGACGGACACATCGCCGATGATCCGGACCGCTTCCTCGGCGTACCAGCGGAAGAATTCGGCGGCATACGCCACTTCGCCGCGGGCGTCGCTGAGAGCTTTGCCGTTTTCGAGGGAGATGAGGCGGGCGATCTGCTCGCTGCGCTCGGTCATCAGGTCGAAGCAGCGGCGCAGGATTTCAGCCCGCCGGCGCGGCGGGGTCGCTGCCCAGTCCGGGAAGGCTGCGGCGGCGGCGTCGACGGAGGCGAGCCCGTCCTCGACATCGGCGTCTGCGATGTCGGTGATGACGGAAGCATCGGAGGGGTTGATCACCTCGACGGTGTCACCGTTGCTGGCGTCCTGCCACTTCCCGGCAACCAGCAGCTGGCGGGGCACCGTCAGGCCGTCGACGTCGAGCGGTTCAGAGATTGAAAGAAGGGTCATCAGTGGTCCTTAAGTGCTGATCAGCGGATGATGCGGTCGCCGGCGTAGGCGGCGGAAACGATGGAGGTGACGGCGTCGAGGTCAAGCGGCACGGGGTTGTTGTCGATGAGCCGCTTGGAGTTCAGCGACAGTTTGGCGATCTGGGCGAGGTCGCTTTCCTGCACCCCAAGGTCCTGCAGCGTCGGGGGCAGCTCGATGGCTGCGATGACCTCATCGATGGCCTCAACACCTGCGGCGGCGGCAGCACGGGTGTCCAGCCCGCGGATGTCGCGCCCCAGGGCTTCAGCGATCTGCGCCAGTTGCGGCTGGATGGCCTCGAAGTTGTGCCGGACAACGTAGGGCAGCAGAAGGCCGACGCCCACGCCGTGGGGAGTGTGGGTGAGGGCGCCTACCGGGTACTGGATGGCGTGTGCCGCCGCGGTTCCGGCGTTGCTGAGGACCACCCCGCCGTAGAGTGCGGCGAGCATCATCCCGGCCCGGGCCTCGGTGTTTTCGGGGTCCTTGTAGGCGGTCACCAGGCTGCGGCCCACGAGTCCGATGCCGTTCAGGGCAATGGAGTCCGTCAGGATGTTCTTGCCGACGAAGACCCGTTCGCTTGCCAGCGTGGAGGTCGGTTCCCGGGTGATGGCCGTGAAGGACTCCACCAGGTGCACGAACGTATCGGCGCCGGTTGCGGCCGTCAGGGACGGCGGGCAGGAGTAGGTGAGCTCGGGATCGCACACCGCAGCGAAAGGGATGATGTGGGGGCTCGAGATGCCCATTTTCATGCCAAGGTCAGGATCGGAGACGACGGCGATGGCCGTGGCTTCGGAACCCGTGCCCGCCGTGGTGGGCAGGGCGATGACCGGCTTGACGGGGCCGGGGACGGCGAACTCGCCGTAATAATCGCTGGGCTTGCCGCCGTGGGTGAGCAACACGGAGACGACCTTTGCCATGTCCATGCAGCTGCCTCCGCCGAAACCGATGATGACATCGATCTCCTGGCCCTTGAGCTCCTCGACGCAGGCCACGATCCCGGGCACCGGCAGCTCCGCTTGGGTGTCGCCGTAGACCCGGACGGTCAGGTTCTTGTCTTCGAGGCTACGGACCAGGGCCGAGAGGTCCTCGGAGACGGCCAGCCGCGGATCGGTGCAGATGAGGACGTTGGTTCCGAATTCGGCTGCGATATCGGCGACGGCGAAGCGCTGCTGGGCGCCGACGACGACGCTCCGCGGCAGACGGAGGACGCCGAAAGTTGCGGGACGGATACCCGCTGCGTGCGCACACGACATTGTGAATAACTCCTAGAAAATGGGATGGGCGGGCTTCCTGAAAGGTGCCGCAGATCTCAGCATTCCAGAAGCGGGTGACCCTCACCATGTGGTTCCCTGCCATATAAATGGCCAGCACGTGTGTGTCGGTGCCATGGGCTTTGGGCTGGCGGCAAAGAGGGTGCGTTGTTTAGGAACCGGCGGAACCGACGCCTGCCGTCTTCATTCGCCACAAGCGCAGCGCAACCTGGACGTCCAGGGAACGGCTTCCCCGGCGCCACGAGGCACCCGCCAGCGCGTCGATCCGGTCCAGCCGTTGTCTCAGGGTGTTCGAGTGGATGTGAAGCGCATCGGCCGTCTCTTGCGTGGCGCCACCGTTGTTGTGGAACGTCCACGCTGTGAGAACCAACTGTGTGCCCCGCCGCTCGTCGTAGTCCAGGAGGGGCCCCAACTGCGCAGAGAGCAGTTGTCCAGCGAAAGGGCTATCCATCGCTCCGAGCAGCATCCCCGCGGTACCCAGGGCTGCGCGGTCCGCTGCCTCTCCGTCACGCGAGAGGGCCTGCAGGGCACGGAGGACGGAGTGGGCTTCACTGTGGGCCGTGGAGAGTCGGGCAAAGCCGGTCACTGGTTCTGAGGACCCAACGGTGGCCGTGATGCGGCGTCGCCTTAGTTCGTCAATGATGGATTGGCCGGCGCGGCCGGAAGCGCGGGCGTCATCCTGACGGCTGCCGTTCCCGTCCACAGGTTCAATGATGCACAGATGTGATTCGTGCAGTGCGGTGATTCCCGGGCTGCCCTCGGACCGGTGCCTGAGCACGGAAAGAGCCCGTTGGCGCTGGTCGTCGGCGACGCCCACCACGCGAACTGCGAGCCGGGCGTGGTTTGCCAAGCCGAACTGCCCGGCCCTGCGGGTCAGTGCGGCCGAGTGCTCAGCCCGGGGGCTGAGCAGGTCATCGATGAGTTCGAGCTGCAGACGGTATTGGGCGTCCTGATAGGTGCGTTCGAAAAGCAGCGACACACTGAGCACCAGGGCGCTGCGTTCCAGGACGGCGAGCTGGGCCGGGCGCAGCTGCTCTGCGACGATCAGGGAGGCCAGGTGCTGCTCGCCCGCGACGGCAGACATGACTGTGTACTTCTTGTCGTTGACCTCGAACTCGATGGCCACACTCTTGGCAGCTGACTCCTCGGCGGCGCTCAGGGCCGGAAGGCTTCCAAAGTCAGGATGCGCCGTCCCGTCCGCCAGCGGCTCGCCCATGGGCGAAACCAAGAAGACAGGACTGCCGAGGGACTCGGCCAGCAGGTGGAGCAGGTGTGGAAGGCTTCCGGCTGACGCCAGGGTCTCCATGAGCCGTCGGTCCAGGGTTGAGAGCTCTTCGAGTGCCTGCATGTGGGACAGGTTCTGTTGCTGTGCCTGGTCCAGCCGCGCTAGAGCATCAGCCATCTCGCTGAAGTAGCGGGCGTTTTCCAGCGCGACGGCAGCGTGCGTACCGATGGATTCCATGAGCGCCACGTCATCACTGCTGAAATCGTGTGCATGCCTGTCGGCCACCAGCAATGCGCCGATCACTTTCCCTTCTGCGCGAAGGGGAACGCCCATGATCGCCCGGACGCCTTCGGCCGCCACAGCAGTGTCGCTGGATTCCAGATGGGATTTTGACTCGTCCAAGAGGTAGTCCGCGCTCTGGGCCGGCGCCTCGCCGGTGGCCACAGCACCGAGCACGCCTTCGCCCAGGGGCATGCGGATGTTCCGGAAAAGAGCGGTCGTTGCGCCGTCGGTCACCCGGACGTAGGACTCGCCGGTGTCATAGTTGTTCAGGCTCAAGTAGGCGATGTCGCTGCCGATCAAAGACCGGGTGCGCCGCACGATCGCCTTGAGCACGGCCTCGACATCGCGTATGCCGGTCAGGTCGGTAGCCGTATCGTAGAGCACGCGAAGCAGACCCTCCCTGCGGCTCGCCTCCCATAACCGGGCGTTCAGCCGGCGTGCGGCTGCCGCGCTTGACTGGTCGATGGACCCGGAGTCCAGCCAGGCAGAGAGCGTCGTCTCCAGTTCAGCCGCGGAGATGCCACGATCAAGCATGTCCATAATCTGGCCGGCACCCATGGCATCACCCGACGGGCCGCCGCCGTGAACAGCAGAGACGTCATTCGTAGCCATGAGCCAATGCTAGTCCGGGGGCCACGGCGCGGACCCGGGAGGGGGCGTCAGTAGACGGACCCTTCGAGCAGCTCGGAAAGCCTGTTGGCTGCACGCCGGAGTTCCGGGACGCCTGCCTTGAGCGTGGCCTCGCTGGCTGCCTCCACGGGACTGGTGAGGGAAATCGACTCGCTCGGGCGGCGCCCCGTCCTGTTCGGCACGGCCACGGCTACGGAAAGAACCCCAGTGGCCCGCTCATCCGCAGAGTACGCATACTCGGCGTCGGGCTCGGGCAGCCTGGAGCGGAGCTCCCCGGCGGTCAGTTCAGGATCCTGACCTGCAATAACCGCCGCCGCCACCACCTGCTCCAGCTCGTCGTCGGAGGCTGAAGCGAGCAGGATCTTGCCGGCGGCGCCTAGTGTGAGCGGCAGCCGCTTGCCCAGCGGAAGGTCGTATCGCAGCGGGGCCTCGCCGTCTACGCGTGCCACGAGGATGCGCTCGAACCCCAGCCGCGTGTACAGCGACGCCGTCAGCCCGGTCTGTGACGCGACCTGCTGGAGGATGGGCCGGGCGGCGACCACGAGAGGATCGTTTTCGAGGAAACTCCGGGCGGCAGGCAGGACCGCCGGCCCTATCCGGTAGGACTTGTCGGTCTGGCTCACCATGCCGAAGTCCTGCAGCACCCGCAGGATCCGCAAGGTGGTAGGCAGGCTCATGCCGCAATTCCTGGCCAGGTCGCTGAGCCGCTGCGGCCGCTCAGCGCGCTGCAGCTCCGCGAAGACCTCCATAGCCCGTGAGAGGGAGCGCATGTTCGAGGCTTTAGGGCCTTCCTCTGCCGGAGCACCCGAGGCGCTGGATGTCGTCGTCGTCATTCTTCCATTCTATGTAAGTTCCTTGCGCTTGACAGCTGATGTGTCTGCTGTCACTATTTCTCTGTACGCAATATAGTTTCATTCTGTGAAATGAAGCAACGCAGACTGGAACAACGCACGGAGAAGGAACCCATGACAACGAAGTCAGTTGCAATCGCCCCCAAAAGCACTGTCCGAGCGGCGCCATCAGTGTTGGCGGGCATCGGAGCCTTTGCTGCTGTGGGCGCCTACGTCCTGGTCGCCTCGATCGACCTCGGCCTCTGGACTTCCCTGGGCCCGGGCGCCGGTCTGTTCCCCTTCGCCATGGGCGCCGTCCTGGTGGCCATGGCTGTTGTCTGGCTGATCCAGGAACTCCGTAAGCCCAGCCAAACGGCAGAAGGTGTTGACCGCGGGCTGGTCCTCGCGGTCGTCCTGAGCCTGGTGGTCCTCGCGGCAGTCCTGGACCTGATCGGCTTCCAGCTGGGAATGTTCCTGTTCCTCATGTACCACCTGAAGCTGCGCGGCCGCAGGGGCTGGCCCTCCTCGCTGATCACCGCGCTGGCCGGCAGCGTCGGCGCGTTCTACGCCTTCAACTACGGCCTGAACGTGTCCCTGCCCGTCTCGGCCTTCCCCCTGCTGAACACGATCGGACTCTGAACGTGGATACCCTCAACGAACTTATGGGCGGCTTCGCAGCCGCCATGACCTGGCAAAACCTGCTTTTTGCCTTCCTGGGCTGCCTGCTGGGCACCATCATCGGCGTGCTGCCCGGCATCGGCCCCGTAGCCGGCGTTGCGCTGCTCATTCCCCTCACGCTGAACCTGGACGCGACCGGCGCGATCATCATGCTCTGCGCCATCTTCTACGGCACCGCTTACGGAGGAACCATCACCAGCGTCCTGCTGAACACCCCTGGCGAAGCCGCCTCGGCCATCACCACCATCGACGGCTATGCCATGACCAAGATCGGCAAGGCCGGCGCCGCTCTGACCATTGCCGCCGTCGGGTCCTTTGTGGGCGGAACCGTTGCAACCATCGGCCTGGTGGCGGCCGCCAAGCCGCTCGGTGAACTGGGCCTGCTGGTAGGACCGCCGGAATTCTTTGCCCTGATGGTGGTGGGCATCTCCCTGCTCGTCGCACTTGCCGGCAAATCCATGGTCAAGGCCGTCATCTCCGGCGCCCTGGGCCTGCTGATCGCCATGGTGGGCATCGACCCCGTTGCCGGGGCCCCGCGGTTCACCTTCGGCATGGACCGGCTTCTGGACGGCGTGAGCTTTGTTGCCGTGATCGTGGGCGTCTTTGGCCTTTCGGAGCTCCTTTCCTACCGCAAGGACACGGCCACCCCCATAGTGCACGCACCGAACCTGCGGTCCCTGCTTCCCACCCGCGGGGAATGGCGCCGGAGCGCCCCGGCCATGGCGCGCGGCACCGGCATCGGCTTTGGCCTGGGACTCATCCCGGGCATGACCGGTTCAGTGTCCTCGCTGCTGGCCTACGGTGCGGAAAAGAAGTTCTCCCGCCACCGCAACGAGCTGGGCAAGGGCGCGATTGAAGGTGTTGCCGGCCCGGAAACAGCCAACAACTCCCACGCCAACGCCGCCCTGATCCCGCTGTTCACCCTCGGCATCCCCGCATCACCCACCATTGCGGTGCTGATGGGAGCCTTCCTCCAGCAGGGCCTCACCCCGGGTCCCACCCTCTTCACCGAACACTCCGAGATCGCCTGGGCCATCATCGCCAGCCTCTTCATCGGAAACCTGCTCCTCCTGCTGCTGAACGTTCCGCTGGTGGGCCTGTGGACCTCCATCCTCCGCGTCCCGTCGTCGATCCTGACCGCACTGATCCTGCTGTTTATGGTGATCGGTGCCTACACCATCAACTTCAGCGTCTTCGATGTCTTCGTCATGATCGGTTTCGGCCTCCTCGGCCTCGCCCTCCGGCACCTGGACATCCCGCTGGCGCCGATGGTGCTGACCCTGGTGCTCGGCCCGCTCATGGAACGTTCCCTGCGGGAATCCCTTGAAATCTCGCAGGGCGACTTCAGCATCTTCACCAGCCGCCCCATCTCCGCAGTCCTGATCGGCCTGGGCCTGCTGATCGTCTTCAGTCCGCTGCTCAAGCTGCGCAAGCCGAAGGCACTCAACGAAGACCCCGAAACCTAGGCCCAAACCCGTACACCCCCAAGCACTACCCCAAGCACACCTTCAAAGGAGAAGAACCATGAAAACCCGTGCACGCATCGCAGCCGCCCTGGCCGCCGCATCCCTGATCGCCCTGACCGGCTGCGGCGCCAACGCCGGCGCCAGCAACGCCCCGGCCGGCGACTTCCCCAAAAAGGGCAAAACAATCGACCTCGTCGTCGCCTTCTCCTCCGGAGGTGCCGTGGACACCGCTGCCCGGCTGATCCAGCCCATCCTGCAAAAGGAACTGGGCACCAACGTGGAGGTCATCAACAAGCCAGGCGCCGGCGGACAGATCGGCTATACGCAGCTGACCAGTGCCAAGCCTGACGGATACACCATCGGCGCCACCGGCTCACCGTCCGTCGTCGTCTCACCCCTGGATCCCGCCCGCGGCGCCAAATACACCCGCGACAGCTTCCAGCCACTGGGCCGCCAGGTCATCGACCCCACCGTGATCGCAGTGCAGCCGGACAGCCCCTACAAAACGCTGAAGGAACTCTTGGACGCGGCCAAGGCCAGCCCCAAGTCCCTGACCGCCAGCACCACCGGGCTCCAGACCGGCGAACACTTCGCCCTGGCGCAGATCCAGGAGAACACCAGCTCCGAATTCGCTCCGGTCCACTTCTCCGAAGGTGCATCCCAGGCCACCACCGCTTTCCTTGGCAAGCATGTGGACGTCCTGGTGGCCAACGTCAGTGACGTCACCGACCTGACCAAGCAGGGCAAGGCCCGCGTCCTGGGCGTCATGACGTCAGAGCGGGCACCCTCGCTGCCGGACGTTCCGACGTTCAAGGAAGCGGGCTACGACCTCGAAGCCGGCACGGTCCGCGGCTACTCCGCCCCCGCCGGCCTGCCGGACGACGTGGCCAAGAAGCTCGAAGCCGCCATCAAGACGGCCATCGAAGACCCCACGGTCAAGGAAAAGATGAGCGCCCTCGGCCTGCAGACCAGCTACCTCTCCGGCGAGGACTACAAGCAGTTCTGGGCCGGACAGGAAGAGGACTTCAAGAAGGTCCTGCCGCTGGTCCAGAAGACCAACTGACCCTGCCGCAAACCCACCGGACGGAAGAAACCCTCATGACAACCCCAGCAATCGACACCATCGACGCCGGCTTTCCCCGCCCCGACAGGGACGTGGTGGAACGCCTCGCCAAGCTGCCCGCCGCCAACATCGGCGATGCGATGGACCGGCTCGGCGTGGCGGACTCCGCCATCCAGGCCATCTGGCCCGGCGCCCTTCTCGCCGGCCCTGCCTTCACGGTGTGGACGCGGCCCGGCGACAACCAGGGCATCCACAAGGCCCTGGAACAGGCCCGGCCGGGGGACGTCATTGTGGTGGCCGGCGGCGGAGACGCCTCCCGCGCGCTGCTTGGCGAGCTCATCGGCGAACGCGCCATCAACCTTGGCATCGCCGGCTTCGCACTGGACGGAGCAGCGCGCGACGCCGAAGCGCTGGGTGAGATCGGCATGCCCGTCTTCGCCCGGGCTACTTCCCCCGCCGGCCCTTACAAGAACGGTCCCTTCCGCCTGGGGACAGCGCTCGCCTTCGGCGGCGTCCCCGTCCTGCCCGGCGATGTGATCATCGGCGACTCCGACGGTGTGGTGGTGGTGCCCCGCGAGCAGGCGGCCGCCGTGGCCGAGGCTGCCGAAGCAGTCTTCGCAGACGAAACGAACCGCAGGCAAGCCATCGTGGCAGCCCGCGCCTGAAGCAAGAAAGACAGAGAAAACCATGAGAGCGGTAACCGTCATTGGCCTCGGCGAAGCCGGCGCCACCTACGCCGCGGCGCTCCACGCCGCGGGCCACAAGGTCACCGGGTTTGACCCGGTTGCGCCCACCACCCCCGCCGGCGTCGCCCGCGCAGGAACAGCAGCGGAAGCCTGTGAAGGCACGGACATCGTCCTCGTCATGACAGGAGCCGCCGCTGCCCGCAGCGTCGCCCGGGAGTGCCTTCCGGTCCTGGAAGCGGGCAGCTGCTACGCGGACTTCACCTCATCCTCTCCCGGAGTGATGCGCGAACTCGGACAGCTGAGCGGCAAAGCCGACTTTGCCGACGTCGCCATCCTTGGACCCGTCGCCGCGCTCGGCGAGAAGACGCCCCTGATGGTCAGCGGACCGGGAGCGCAGGCGGTGGCTGACCTGCTCGGTCCAGTGGGCGCCGACGTCGAAATTGCAGCGGGAGAACCAGGTGCGGCCATGGCCCACAAACTCCTGCGCAGTGTCCTGATGAAGGGCCTGGCTTCCGTGGTGGTCGAGGCCGTAACTGCCGGCAGGGCAGCGGGGCTCGAAGAATGGATCCGGGCCCAGATCGCCAGCCAGCTCGCGGGTGACGGCCAGGCAGTCATCGACCGGTTCCTGGCCGGCACAGCCAAGCACGCCGTCCGGCGCTCCAAGGAAATGCAGGACACGGCCAGCTACCTCGCCGATCTTGGAGTTCCCGCCGAGATGACCAGCGCCTCCGCTGCCGCCCTGCAGCGCATGGCACTGGAAACTGAGCCGGCCTTGCGCTGACCGCTGTGTCCGGCAGAATCAAGAACGGGTAATACGTGATTCACCACCTAACCGGCATCCCGCCGTCAGGAGCAGCAACATGATCGGCATCTGGGCACTCGGCGCCTACCTTGCCGTCATCCTGTTATGGACCACAGTGCTCAAGCGCAGCGTGGGGGAGGCCATGATCCTGGGCTTCCTGGCCGTGCTTCCGTTCACCGGGGCAGCGGCGGTGCGGATCGGCTGGGACGCGCTCTACTCGGCCATCACCGATGAGATCGTCTACGCCACCATGGCCTTCGTCTTTATGGGCTACCTGCTGGACAAAACCGGTGTGCTGGACAAGCTCATCGATCTCCTGAACTCCCTGATCGGCGGGCTTAAAGGCGGGCCGGCCTGGGTGTCCACCCTGGCCTCAGCCGGCCTGGGCGGGGTGGTCCACAACCAGGCCGCCATTGCCGCCACCGTGGGATCGGTAACCATCCCCTGGATGGAAAAGTCACGGCTGGACAAGCCCTCGGCGGCCACGCTGGTGGCCGGCAACGCCGGCATGGGAATCACCTTTCCGTTCAGCGCCTCGATGTTCGTGCTGGTGGGGTCCGCCACCGCGGGTCCCCTCCTGGACATCAACGCGCTGGTCCTGCCCTTGCTGTTCGGCGGCCTGTGGTGCTTCCTGCACCGGCTGATCGTCACCTGGCTGCTGATCCGCAAGAGCGGGATGGCTCCGCTTGATGCAGCCCACCGGCTGCCGGTCCGGGCCGCATTTGGCCGTGGCTGGGCCACCTTGCTGCTGTTCGTTGTGGTGGCCATCCCGCTGGTCATCACATCCGGGGCCATCGCAGAGGGGCTCTCGGACTGGACCGGGGGAGACGTCACCAAGTCCGTCAGCGTCATCGTCTGGATCCCCGTGGTCCTGATCATCACGGGCTTCCTGCTGGGCCGGAAGAAACTTCCCACGGACGGGCGGGCGTGGTGGGCGTTGCTGCAGAACTCGGCCCCGCGCTTCGGAATCGTGGGCGTCACCGTAGTGTTCGCCTTCGCCGGAGCCAACGCCCTGGCCGCCACCGGCCTGCCACAGCAAATGACAACGCTCCTCAACGGAATGAACCTCCCGCTGTGGATCCTGGCCATCCTGATCGGGCTGATTGTCATCGCCGTCGCCGCACCACTGTCCGCCACCGCCACCATGGCTGCTGTGGGGACAGTCGGCGTCGCCGCCCTGGTGGCGGCCGGGGTGCCGGCAACCACGGCAGCCGTGGCCGTCCTGGTCTTCTCCTCCTGCGAGGCGGCGGTTCCGCCCGGCGGTGCCCCGCTGTATGTGGCCTGCGGCATCGCGGACGTGGACCCGATCACGACGTTCCTCCGGCTGCTCACCCACTATGCCCTGCCGTTGCTCGGCATCGGGGTCCTGATCATCCTCGGCGTCCTGCCCATCTAAAGGAAGTCACCATGCACACCATCCGAAGGGCCATCGAAGTCCTCTTCGTGCTGACCCTCGCAGCGCTCCTTGTTGGCGGCGTTGTGTTCGTGGCCGGGCAGGCCATTGCCCTGGTGGCCGGCCAAGGCGACTGGCTCACCCTGCTCAACGAGACCATCAAGGCGCCCATGTGCATCGCTGCCTCGGTCTGCGCCGTCGCCGGCTTCCTGCTCAGCTACAAACGCCGGCAGAATCAGGAGCAGCCGCAGGAAGCAGGGGCGCGGTGAGCTCCGGAGACGGAACCTATCCAACGTTCGCGGGGCTGCTGAAGCGGGAGGGCGCTCTGGCGGGGACCTCCTGGGGCCTGTTTCCGGACGCAACCCGAGGGACGCCGTCGTTCATTAATTCCCGGACCGTGCTGGAGGCGCGAAGCTGCATCCGCACCGGCACAACCTTTGGCCTGGACTATCCGGCCGATGCGTTCAACCCCGGTATGTCCCTCAAGCGCGGCGCTCCCCGGCACACCATCTACTCCTCGCACCCCGCCCACCGGGATGACTTCCTGGACGGTTACTACCTGCAGGGATCCAGCCAGATCGACGGGCTGCGGCACCGCCGGGCAGACGACGTGGGCTTCTACAACGGCACACCCGATGACCTTGTCCGTGAGGGTACGCCCGATCTTGGCGTCCAGGAATGGGCGGACAACCCGATCGTCGGCAGGGGAGTGCTTGTTGACCTCGCCGGGTACCGCGCCGGGCAGGGCGATCCGATCGACCACGCCACCGGTGAGCCCTTGGGCCTGGAGCTGATCCAGGCAGCGCTGGACGCCCAGTCTGTGACCCTCCGGCAGGGCGACATCCTGATGCTGCATACCGGCTGGTGGGAGTGGTTCCTGGCCCTGGCGCCGGAGGACAAACAGCGTATGCGGGAGAACAGGCAGGCCACCGGCGTTGCCCAGTCCGAGGACTTCGTCGCCTGGGCATGGGACCACAAGCTGGCGCTCCTCGCGGCGGACAACTTCGCCTTCGAATGCCTGCCAGCATTGGCTTCCAGCCCCTACCGCGACTCCGCCCCAAACGATCACGGGATGATGCACCAGCAGCTCCTCGCCAAGCTGGGCATGCCGCTGGGTGAACTGTGGCGGCTCGGGCCCCTCGCGCGCCACATGCGGGGCATCAGCCAGTGGGACGCCTTCGTTACTATCAAACCGCTGAACATCACCGGCGGGACCGGATCACCAGCGAACGCCACCGCGTTGCTGTGACGCCTGCCGGGTCAGTTGGCTGCGCCCCTACCCGTCCCCGTCAGGAGCGAGGAACTTCATCAGTGTCTCCATCAGGTGCAGTGTCTTCCGGCCGGGGTCCAGGAGGGACTGGATCCGGAGGCCGTCCATCATTGCCATGACCATGGTGACCTTGTCGTCTGCGCTGAGCTCCCCGCTGTCCTGGGAGGTGGCAAGCCGGGTGCTGGTGAAGTGGTCCCGCATCTTCTCGCGGCGCTCGATGAAGAAGTCGTGGGCGGGGTGGCTGGGATTTGTTGCCGCGATGGTGATGGCAAGCCAGTTCCGCTGCTGGTCCGGGTGGGCGAACTCGTCCCGAAGGATGGTGGACAACACCTGTTCCCTGGGCACTTTCGATTCGATGATGCGGCGGGCGAGTTCCGAATCGTCGGCATCGCGCTGGGCGAGGGCGGCCAGGAGAAGCTCATCCTTCGTCGCGAAATGGCGGAGCAATGCCGCGTGGGTCACGTTCGCCCGGGCCGCGATATCCCTCAGGGATGCCCGTTCATAGCCGTGCTCGGCGAAGCTTGCTGACGCTGCCCTGACAATCTCCGCCCGGCGGGCGGGAGTTGTTGCATACGGGCCGCGTCGCCTGGTGCCGGCCTTTTTTCCGGTCTCTTGCCCGGCAGTGGTGGTCACGGAAATCGTCTCTTTTCTGTGGCCGGGCTTTTCTTCCCGGGGGTATTGCCAATTGTAACCACTCTGGCTACTATTTCTCGAAGAGTAACCACAGTGGTTACTATTTACTTGGCTTTCGACACAGCTGTCGTCCGTCGTCTGCGGCGCTGCGGGCGGGGAGCCATCCGATTAAGGAGTCATAGGTGACTACGAACGAACACGAGGCTTCTGGTTTCGTTGGCGGCATTGCGGCCGCCCAGCCGGTGCCCGGCAACCAGAATCCCGGAGAAGCTTCCGACGGCGTTGCGACCGTCCCAGAGGAACCCCAGTCACCCGTGAGCAGGAGCTACATTCTTTGGCTGATGCTCGCGAGCTTCGGGGCATCCATCGCCATGATGGTGCCCCTTTCCTACGGCATCGCCGTGCGGATCAGCGAACTGGCTCCCGGCCATGAAGAGGTGCTGGGTTACATCACCGGCACGGCCCAGCTGATTTACCTGGTCATCAGCCCGATGGTGGGTATCTGGAGCGACCGCATGCGGTCCGGTTTTGGCCGCCGCACCCCGTTCATCTTCCTCGGCACCGGCATCGGCCTGGCAGGCCTGGTGGTGATGGGACTGGCGCCCGATCTGCTGATCGTAGGCGCCGGATGGGTGCTGGGCATGTCAGGGTGGTCCATTTCCGGTGCGGCGATCCAGAACCTGATGGCGGACAAGTTGCCGGACCAGCAGCGCGGGCGCGTTTCAGCCCTGACATCGCTCATGACCCAGATCGCGCCCGTCCTGGGTATCGGGGTGGCCTATGCCGTTTCGTCGAACACCCTCCTGGTCTTCGTCGTACCAGGACTCATCGGCGCCGTGCTCCTGGCCCTGCTTCCGATCATCAAGCCCGAAGGCAGCTCTAAGGACCTTGCCGTTACCTCGCAGGTCACAGCAAAATCGGTGGTTGCCAGCTACGGCTTCAACGTGCGCAAATACCCCGACTTCGCGTGGAACTGGCTGGGCCGCTTCGTGTTCTTCATCGGCCTGTACTTCAACACCACGTTCGGCACGTTTTTCTACGCGCAGCGCCTCAACCTTCCCGTCCGGGAAGTGGCCGGCGTGGTCGCCACCATCGGTATGCTCGGCGTTGTCGCGGCAGCAGCGGGCGCGCTCCTCGGCGGATTCCTGTCCGACAGACTGCGGCGCCGGCGCCTGTTCGTGCTGATCTCCGCACTCCTCTTTGTCGGCGGAGCGCTGGCAGAGGCAACGGCGTGGTCCCTTCCCCAGCTGATCATCGGCGCCGTGCTCATGCAGACCGCCATCGCCGTCTTCGCCACAGTCGACCAGGCAATCATTTTCGCCATCCTGCCCAACCGCAGCGAAACCGGGCGGTACATGGCAGTGGTGGCCTTCGCGCAGAAGATCCCGAGCGCCGTAGCTCCGCTCATTGCTTCCCTGATTATCACCATCGGCGCCATTGGACCGGAGAAGAACTACACGCTCCTGTACCTCACCGGCGCCGTCCTGGCCCTGCTGGGCGGCACCGTGATCGCGGTCAAGGTCAAGGCAGTCCGCTGAACGGGCCCCACGAAGGAAGAAGGACCACCATGGGCAGAGCGCCCTACGATCTGGCCGTCGACAGCGGCGGAGACCAGTTCCCTGTTACGGGGCCCGCCCCCAGGCTGTCGTGGAAGATTTCAGCCGACACCACCGCTTCCTATGAAGTCGAAGCGGCCATCGACGGCGCGCTCCAGCCCACCGTAACGACGGACCAGCGGCTGTACGTGTCCTGGCCCTGGCAGGCTCTGGGCAGCGGGCAGCGGGTCCAGTGGCGGGTGCGGGCGGGAGCCTCGGGTGACTGGTCTGCGTGGTCCGCTTTCGAAGCCGGGCTGCTGGACGCGGACTGGACCGCCGACTGGATTTCCCCGCTGGAACCCGAAGACCCGGGCTACGGCCGCCGTCCCGCCTACCTCCTCACCACCCACTTCGAGCTGCCCGGCGCCGTGAAGTCAGCCAGGCTCTACGCCACGGCACTCGGCGTCTACACCGCGGCGGTCAACGGCGAAAGGGCCGGTACCGCGGAACTGTCCCCCGGGTCGACGTCGTACGACCACACCCTCTACGCGCAGGCCTTCGACGTGACATCCTCGCTGAGGCCGGAACGCAACCGGATGGACCTTGAACTGTCCGACGGCTGGTACCGCGGCCAGGTGGGCGCTTTCCGGCTGCCCGCCGGCTGGGGCACCACCCTGGGAGCACGTGCAGAACTGCACATCGAACTGAGCGACGGAACCCGCCAGGTCATCCCCACGGACGGCACTTGGACGAGCGCCCCCTCGACGACGACCCGTGCGGACCTGATGGACGGGCAAAGCGTTGACTTCGGGAAGGCGGCCGCTTCGGAGAAAGTTCTTGTGAACGTGGTGGAGGCGCCGTCCATCGACTGGTCTCCTGCTCCGCCGGTCCGAGTCATTGACTCCCGTGCCCCCGAACGCATCCATGAGATCAGGCCGGGAGTATGGGTGGCCGATTTCGGCCAGAACGCATCCGGGTGGATCCGGCTGGCGGACCTGGGACCAGAGGGCACCCGCACGGTCATCGAGTACGGCGAACACCTCGGGCCGGACGGTGACCTCTCCACCTCGCACCTCGATTCCCACCGGCCGGGAGAGCCGGCAAGAATCTTTTCGCAACGTGATGAAGTGACAGCAGGACCTGCCGGCGCAATATTCGAGCCCCGCCACACGGTCCACGGCTTCCAGTACGCCCGCATCAGCCGTCTTGGCGCCGCCTTGGATCCGTCCGCGCTGGCCATGCAGGTGGTCCATACCGACCTTCGTCCCACCGGTGAATTCTCCTGCAGCAATGAGGACCTCAACCGCCTGCACAGCATCGGCGAATGGAGCTTCCTGGGGAACGCGGTAGATGTCCCCACCGATTGCCCCACCCGGGAACGGGTGGCCTGGACGGGCGACTACCAGGTCTTCATCTCCACGGCTACCAGGCTGCGGGACGTACTCGGATTCAGCCGGAAATGGCTGCGGTCAGTCCGCGACGACCAGCTCGACGATGGACGGATCGCCAACTTCTCGCCCGACGGCCGCCGCATCAAAAACAACCTGGATGACCAGTTTGCGATGATGACCGGATCCGCCGGCTGGGGAGACGCCGTTGTGGCAGTTCCCTGGGCCCTCTACGAGGAGTACGGGGATGAGGCGGTACTCGCCGAGAACTGGAACGCCATGGACCGATGGGTCCGGTGGGCCCTCGACAAGGCACGCACCACCCGCCACCACGCCCGCGCACAGCTCGCACCCGAGCCGGAACCGTTCGAGGAGTACCTCTGGGACGGCACCTTCCACTGGGGCGAATGGACCGAGCCGAAAAAGCGCGACGCCGACGGGAAACTGATCGACCCCGTCCAGGACAACCCGATGGCCTGGTTCATGGAAGACAAGGGCGAAGTGGGCACGGCGTACCTCTACCGCTCCACGGCAACACTCTCCCGGGCAGCCCACGTTCTGGGACGCGCCGAAGAGGCAGCAAAGTATGCGGACACCGCGGAGTCCATCCGGCTGGCGTGGCAGGCCGCCTACCTTCGCGCGGACGGCACCACCCTCACGGACAGCCAGGCCAGCTATGTCCGGGCGCTCTCGTTTGGCCTGCTGCCGGGCGAAGCCCGCGGGCCTGCCGTAACCCGCCTCGTCGAGCTGATCCGGAACGAGGACACACATCTGGGAACAGGGTTCCTCTCCACGGGAGACCTGCTGCCCGTTCTCGTTGAGGCCGGCCGGGAGGACGTGGCCTACGGGCTGCTCCTGCAGCGCAGCGCGCCATCGTGGCTCTACATGGTGGACAAGGGCGCTACCACCATCTGGGAATCCTGGGAGGGCATTGACGAGGACGGCAACGCCCACGACTCACTGAACCACTACAGCAAGGGAACAGTCCTCCGGTTTCTCCACGAATACACGCTAGGACTGCGGCAGGATCCGGATTCGGTGGCCTGGCGGTCCGTCGTCATCGCTCCAACCCCTGGCCCGGACCTGAGTTGGGCGCGCGGGTCGCATGAGACACCCAACGGGACCATCAGGGTCCACTGGCAGCTCGATGAAGAAGAACTGCGCATCGACGCTGACATCCCGGCCGAAACCACCGCCCGGATCGTCTTCCCCGACGGCACTGAATACACGGCCGGCCCAGGCAGGTTCCGCGCTGCAAGATCCATCCCCTCCACCAACACCCACCTAACGTACGCAACTTAGAGGACCAAATGACTACTTTCCCCGACGGCTTCCTGTGGGGCGCCGCAACCGCCGGCCACCAGATTGAAGGCAACAACGTCAACAGCGACTGGTGGGCCCGCGAGCTGACCATGCCCGGCATGGAGCTTTCCGGCGACGCCTGCGACAGCTACCACCGCTACCGCGAGGACATCGCCCTCCTCGCAGACGCGGGCCTGACTTCCTACCGGTTCAGCCTCGAGTGGTCCCGGATCGAACCGGTTGCCGGGCACTTTTCCAAGGCGGAGCTGGCCCACTACCGACGCATGATCGAGTACTGCTTCGAGCGGAACGTCACGCCCGTGGTCACCCTGCAGCACTTCACCACTCCGCAATGGTTCGCGAACGACGGCGGCTGGCTGGCTCCGGATGCGTCCGAAAAGTTCCAGCGCTACGTCACAGCCACCACGGAAATCCTCGACGGTGTCGAGTGGGTGGTCACCATGAACGAACCCAACATGCAGGCGGCCATCATGACGGCCATGCGCCGCATGCAGCAGAACCAGGGTGCCCAGTGGCAGAGCCCCACCGTCGAAGGGGAGGGTGAAAAGAAGCAGACGCACAGCGACTTCCTCACCTACGCGGATCCCGAAATCGGGCGCGCCTTCACGGCCATCCACCACGCCGCCCGTGACATCGTCCGCGCACGCACCAACGCCAAGGTCGGCTGGACCATCGCCGCCGGAGCCCTCACCCCCGCCCCCGGTGGCGAGGAAAAGCTCCTCGAAATCCGGTACGGCAAAGAGGACGTCTACTGGGAGGGCAGCCGTGGCGACGACTTCGTCGGCGTACAGGCCTACTCCAGCCAGGAAGTGGACGTCAACGGCCTCGTCCCGCACCCGCCGCACCCCGACAACACACTCGTTGGCACTGCGTACCGGCCCGACGCGCTCAGCATTGCCGTCCGCCACGCCTGGGACATCACCGGCGGCGTGCCCGTCCTCATCACGGAAAACGGCATCGCCACCGCCGATGACGAACAAAGGATCCGCTACACCACCGAAGCGCTCGTTGGCCTCCTTGAAACCATGGCTGAGGGCATTGACGTGCTCGGCTACCTGCACTGGTCGCTCCTGGACAATTTCGAGTGGGGACACTGGGAGCCCACCTTCGGCCTGATCGCCGTCGACCGGGACACCTTCGTACGGACGCCAAAGCCAAGCCTGGCGTGGCTCGGCGGCGTGGCCCAGCACAACGCCCTGGACGCCGGGGTCCTCTCGTGACCACCGCGTTCGCCGACGTTTCCGCCGCACCCCTCGCAGAGCTCCTGTCCCTGGCCGGCCGGCAGGCGGTGGTCACGGGCGGAGCCCAGGGGCTCGGCAAAGCCATCGCGCTCCGGCTGGCAGAAGCGGGCGCCGACATCCTCATCGGCGACATCAACGCCGAAAGGGCGCAAGCCGCGGCAGACGATATAGCTGCACGTTTTCCGGTGCGGGCACTCGGCGCCGCCATGGACGTTGCGGACTCCGAATCCGTCCGCGCCGCCGCTGCATCCGCCGTCGAGGTGTTCGGCGGTATCGACATTTGGGTGAACAACGCGGGCATCTTCCCCAGCGTCCCGGTCCTGGAAACACCGGATGGGACCTGGGAGCAGGTGTTCGCCGTGAATACCCGCGGGGTCTTCAACGGCTCCCGCGAGGCGGCCCGGCACATGACGGGCGCTGATCGGGGCGGCGTCATCATCAACATCGTCTC
Source organism: Pseudarthrobacter sp. fls2-241-R2A-168 (assembly GCF_030209335.1). Lineage (NCBI taxonomy): Bacteria > Bacillati > Actinomycetota > Actinomycetes > Micrococcales > Micrococcaceae > Pseudarthrobacter > Pseudarthrobacter sp. fls2-241-R2A-168. The sequence goes on along the minus strand of NZ_JARVSG010000013.1, from coordinate 122,119 downwards.
CACCGCCGGATTCACCGGGACAGCTCCCGGACTCTCCGCCTATGTCGGATCCAAGCACGCCGTGCGCGGCATGACGAAGCAGATGGCCCTTGAGTTCGCTCCCCTCGGGATCCGCGTTCTTGGCGTCGCGCCCACCTTCGTGCCTACGGAAGGCAACATGGCCGCGGCCGCAGCTCACGCGCCAACGGAAGAATCCGGCCAGGCTATGGCCGTCATGACCAACAGCCTCATCGGCCGGATGGGAACCCCCGACGACATCGCACGCGTTGTCCTCTTCTGCGCGAGCGATTTGTCCACCATCATGACCGGAAGCACCCTCCTCGCCGACGCGGGGCAGACCATCTGAGCCTCAGAAAGCGCCAGATCAGGCCAGGCTCTCGCCGGTGATTCCGGCCAGGTGGTCCAGGAGCGCGTTCTGGAACCGCTCGTCGCGGGCTGCGTGGTGCGGCTTCTCCCGGTTCTGGTGGAACCAGTAGCCGCCGCTGGTGAGCGCCGCCGGGTCATCGCTCGTGGCGAGCCATTCCTGGGTCAGGTGTCCGAGCCGGAGATCGTCCGGGGCCCCAGCGCCGCCCATCCGGGTGGGCACCCAACCGGGATCGACGGCGTTGCTGAGGACGTCGGGCCATAAACGGGCGACGGCGGCGGCGAGGGCTGTGAGGTAGAGCTTGCTGTCCGAGTAGCTCACGTCGTCCGTGCCCGGTTCGAGCCTGCCGAGATCGGCGTGCCCGCCGCGGTGCATCCCGCTGCTGAGGTAGACCAGCCGCTGCGGGCGTTCGATGAGCACGGTGAGGAGGTACGGAGCGACAACGTTCACCGTAAAGATGTCCGGGCTGTGCAGCACTCCCGCGTTGTGGATGACGGCGTCCATCCGGCCGATCGCGTTGACCTGACGGGCGAGATCGCGCGTCTGTTCCAGGTCCGAGAGGTCGCCCACCACGGCTGCGGCCCCGCCGTCCACCAGATCCTGGACGGCATCCAACCGGGCAGTGCTCCGGGCATGCACAGCGACGTCGTGGCCGTTTTCCAGGAGGGTCTGGGCGGTAGCCCGTCCAAGCCCGTCAGCGGATCCGGTGATAAAAACACGCATCCCTACACCTTATCGGTCGCGTTCCCCGAGGGAATCATACTTGTATACATCTATACAACTATGATGGGTACCGGAGGTCGAACATGACTGATTTACCTGCCCGGAACACCGGCGCGCATTTTGTTTATGCGGAACTGAAACGGCAGATCCTCAGCCTTGAACTGAAGCCGGGGGAACGGGTTTTCGAGCCTGCAATGGCGGCTTCATTGAAGGTGAGCCGTACGCCGCTGCGTGAGGCCATGAGGAGGCTCATCTCGGAGAACCTCCTGGAGCAGCAGCCCACGGGGGCCGTCCTGGTGCCAAACCTGGACGAGGCAGTCATTTCGGAGTTATACGAGGTCCGGGCGGCCATGGAGTCGTTGATGGCACGGAACGCCTGCATTAAGGCGACGCCTTCTGACATCGAAGCGCTCCGCGGCATCCTGGCACGTAACGCTGCAGTGGTGGAGTTCGCCGATGACGCCATGCGGCAGGGCATGGCATTGCACAGCAGGCTTGCGGAGATTGCCGGAAATTCCTGGGCCCGCCGTTTCCATGGGCAGGTGTCAAGCCAGATGGAGCGGTACCGGCACTTCACCAACAGCACCCAGGAACGGCGTGACCAGGCCCTGGCCCAGCACCGGGCCCTGGTGGATGCCGTGGCTGCGGGCGATCCGGACAACGCTGCGAAGATTGCTTTCGAGCATGTCATGGGCGCGCGGGATGCCGCTGTGCGTGCCATCTCGGGCAGCGGCCCGGGCATCTCATGATCGGCGAACTTGGCCGGCGCACAACAACTTCCCTCCTGGTCCATTCCGCGCTGATCCAGGCCGTGACCTTCCTGGTCCGGCCCGCGGCAACCTACCGTGCGCTTGAGCTGGACGTTCCCGGCTTTGCCCTGGGCCTTCTGGCAGCAAGCTATGCTGTTTTCCCCTTGCTGCTCGCGGTCCCGACGGGCGGCCTGGTGGACCGCCTGGGTGAGCGCCGGCTGATGGCCGTCGGGTCCGCCGTCGTTCTTGCCTGTTCTGCTTTCCTGCTGCTGTGGGGCTCGTCAATCGTCGCCCTGGTCATCGGAACCGCGCTGCTGGGTGCCGGGCAACTCGCCTGCGTTGTAGGGCAGCAAGCCGTGGTGGCCAACAACGCTCCCCCAACCCGGATGGACGCAGCTTTCGGTTACCTGACTTTCGCCGCATCCCTGGGCCAGGCCCTGGGACCCCTGGCGATTTCCCTCGTGGGAGGCGCTTCCATCCGCCCCGACACGCAGGCGATCTTCTTCCTGTCGACGTGCATGAGCCTGGCGCTTTTCGTGACCACGTTTGGCGTGGCAGCACATGTCAGCGGCGCGAAGAGGAAGGCAGCTGCAGGAGACGGCAACACCGGCAACGCACTCTCGCTGCTTCGGACTCCTGGCGTCGCCCGCGCATTGGCCACCAGCGCCACCGTGCTTGCCGTGGTGGACCTGACCATGGTGTACCTCCCGGCACTCGGATCCGAACGCGGGCTTACTGCGGCAACGGTGGGCGCCATGCTCACTGTCCGGGCAGTGTTCTCCATGGTTTCCCGGATCCTGCTGGGCCGGGTGTCCCGGAAGCTGGGCCGCATGAGGCTGCTGGTGTTGAGCCTGGCACTGTCCACCGTCGCCTTGGCCGTGGCGGCGATTCCCATGCCGACGTGGCTGTTGTTTGTTGTGATGGCCGTTCTCGGGCTGGGCCTGGGCATCGGCCAGCCGCTGACCATGTCCTGGCTTTCGGCGCAGGCCCCCGCGGGGCAGCGAGGACGGGCGCTGGCTCTGAGGCTCGCCGGGAACCGGGTGGGCCAGGTGGTGATGCCGAGTGCCATCGGGGTGGTCGCGGCAGGGCTCGGTGCAGGGGGTGTTTTCCTTGCGTCCGCCGCGGTGGTGGGCGGGACGATGCTGCTGCTCCGGGGCGTGGAGTTGGACTAGGACGTGCAGTTGGATTAGCTACGGCAGCCGGCTCGGCCGGAGCACCGAAGGCACGCCGGCTTGTGCAGGATCCAGCGGAACGGGACTGACCAGAACCGCAGGGCCGCGGTGCAGGGTGCCGCTGGAGAGTGCCCGGCAGCGGACGCCGCCCCTGCCCCGCATCGCGGCATGGGCCCCCGGCGCAAGGACCTCGTTCATCCAGGCGCATGGGTGGGCAGGCCGCCCGCCGTGGAACTCCACCACGGAGCCGCCGGATTCCAGCGCGAAATCCTGCCCCAGCAGCGGAGCCAGGTGCGCGCCCCGCAGGATCACGTTCCGGCGCGTCGCCAGCGGATCGAACGGCCCTGCCTCCAGCTCCGCGGCCATGGCTTCGAGGGCCTCGACGGCGAACAGCGTCACCGCAGCATCCATGTGCGCGGCCTTGCCGAAAAACCGGTCACCCACGATGCCCTTGCCGGCCACCACCTCAGCGGTGCCGGCGTCGAGCGTCGGCACGTCCGCAGGGCCGTCCTTGGCCCGCCCGAAGTAGGCATGCCCGGGAGACACCAGCAGGTGCAGGATTTCGACGTCGTACCGGTAGTGTTCGGCCATACCGCCAGCGTAGTTTGATGTAGGCGCAGAGATCGCTGATCGGAACTATTGGGGGAGCAGAAATTGGAACCAATCGCTGTTGACGGCGGCAAGGGCACCGTAAGACTCGGCGCCGACGGAATCATTCACCTTGTCTGGCAACCCGGGATCGTCCTGGAAAGCGATGACGTGCACGCGGCGATGGACAAGGTCAATGACATTTCCGCAGGGTCCGAATACCCGATGCTGGTGGACATGGGGGTTACCAAGGCAGTGACCCGCCAGGCCAAGTCCGCCTTCCAGATCCCCTGTGCAGCGTCGCGGATTGCCTTGCTTGGCTCAAGTCCGGTGGACCGCATCATTGCCAACTTCACCATTGAACGGCAGGCCCTGCCATGCCCCACACGCTTCTTCACGTCCCGTGATGAGGCACTCGCATGGCTTCTCGATCCCGCGATTTCCTGACAGCAACAACCTGCCTTGGGTTCCGCAGGCTCAACCACCCACGTAGGCCGCCAGGTGCTTGCCGGTGAGGGTGGAGGCGTCAGCCACCAGCTCAGCCGGAGTGCCCTCGAAAACGATCCGCCCGCCGTCGTGCCCTGCTCCCGGCCCCAGGTCGATGATCCAGTCAGCGTGCGCCATTACCGCCTGGTGGTGCTCGATGACGATCACGGACTTGCCGGAATCAACCAGCCGGTCCAGCAGGCCCAGCAGGTTCTCCACGTCGGCGAGGTGCAGGCCCGTGGTGGGCTCGTCCAGGACATAAACGTCGCCCTTTTCGGCCATCTGGGTGGCGAGCTTGAGCCGCTGGCGCTCGCCGCCGGACAGTGTGGTGAGCGGCTGGCCGAGGCTGAGGTAGCCCAGGCCGACGTCCGCGAGCCGGTTAAGGACTGTGCGTGCCGCCGGCGTTTTGGCTTCGCCTTCGGCGAAGAAGGCGGCGGCCTCCGTGACGGACATGGCCAGAACGTCGGCGATGTTCTTCCCGCCGAGGGTGTATTCCAGCACTGATGCCTGAAAGCGGCGGCCCTCGCAGTCCTCGCACGGCGACTCCACCGTGGCCATCACACCCAGCTCGGTGAAGATGACGCCGGCGCCGTTGCAGGTGGGGCAGGCGCCCTCGGAGTTGGAGCTGAACAGCGCCGGCTTCACCCCGTTGGCCTTTGCGAAGGCCTTGCGGATGGGCTCCAGCATGCCCGTGTAGGTGGCCGGGTTGCTGCGCCGGGAGCCCTTGATGGCGCCCTGGTCGATGACCACCACGCCCTCGCGCTTGGCCACCGAACCGTGGATCAGCGAACTCTTGCCCGAGCCGGCTACGCCCGTCACCACCGTCAACACGCCCAGGGGAATGTCGACGTCGACCGCCTGCAGGTTGTGCGTTGACGCCCCGCGCACCTCGAGCGCTCCGGATGCTTTCCGGACCGTTTCCTTGAGGGACGCCCGGTCCCCGAGGTGGCGCCCCGTGATGGTGTCGCTGGACCGCAGGCCCTCCACTGTGCCCTCGTAACAGACGGTGCCGCCCGTGGTGCCGGCACCGGGCCCGAGGTCAACAATGTGGTCCGCGATCGCAATGGTTTCCGGCTTGTGCTCCACTACCAGCACGGTGTTGCCCTTGTCCCGCAACTGGAGCAGCAGCTGGTTCATGCGCTCGATGTCGTGCGGGTGCAGCCCAATGGTGGGTTCGTCAAAGACATATGTGACGTCGGTGAGGGAGGAACCGAGGTGCCGGATCATCTTGGTGCGCTGGGCCTCGCCGCCGGAGAGCGTCCCGGCCGGGCGGTCCAGGCTGAGGTAGCCCAGTCCGATGTCGGAGAACGAGTCAAGCAGGTGCTGCAGGCCCTTGAGCAGGGGAGCCACGGAGGGGTCCTTGAGGCTGCGGATCCACTCGGCGAGATCGCTGATCTGCATCTGGCAGAGCTCGGCGATGTTCTTCCCGTTGATCCTGGAGGACAGCGCCTGCTGCGTCAGCCGGGTCCCCTCACACTCGGGGCACGTCTGGAACGTCACGGCGCGCTCCACGAACCGGCGCACGTGCGGCTGCATCGCCTCGGGGTCCTTGGACAGCATGGACTTCTGGATCTTCGGGATGATGCCCTCGAAGGTCAGGTTGACGCCCTCCACCTTGATCTTGGTGGGCTCCGCGTACAGCATGGTCTCCAGCTGTTTCTTGGTGAACTTCGCAATGGGCTTGTCCATCGGCAGGCCCATACCCTCGAACAGGCGCCCGTACCAGCCGTCCATCGAGTACCCCGGAACAAGCAGCGCTCCCTCGCCCAGGGACTTTTCGTCGTCGTACAGCGCCGTGCGGTCAATATCGCTGACGGCGCCCATGCCCTCGCAGCGCGGGCACATGCCGCCCAGGTAGACGGCCTGCTGGACCACGGCCTTCTCCACCCGGCCTTCACTTTTCTCCGTGGACATCACGCCGCTGGCCTTGCGGGTGGGCACGTTGAAGGAAAACGCTGTCGGCGGGCCGCCGTATGGTGAGCCGAGCCTGCTGAAGAGGATACGCAGCATGGCATTCGCGTCGGTGGCGGTGCCCACGGTGGAGCGCGGGTTGGCGCCCATCCGCTCCTGGTCCACGATGATGGCCGTGGTGAGCCCTTCCAGGAAGTCCACCTCGGGCCGGGCCAACGAGGGCATAAAGCCCTGTACGAACGCACTGTAGGTTTCATTGATCATGCGCTGCGACTCGGCGGCGATGGTGGCGAACACCAGGGAGCTCTTGCCCGAACCGGACACACCCGTGAACACTGTCAGCCGGCGCTTGGGCAGCTCAACGCTGACGTCCTTGAGGTTGTTTTCCCGTGCCCCCTGCACCCGGATCAGGTCGTGGGTGTCGGCAACGTGCAGCCCGTTGGTCTGGGGATCGGTGTTCGTGGCGGTACTGGTGTCCGTGCTCATCGGGTCTCCATCTGTCGGGCTGCAATATGTCCTGCGAGGGGTAGGCCGCGCCCGCAGCCTCCCCCTCGTGCCGCTGGTTCCTATCCTCGCAGCTCAGGGCTGCTGGTTGATGCGGACGGTGTTGCCGGCCGGGTCGCGGAAGGCGCAGTCGCGGATTCCGTAGGGCTGGTCAACGGGTTCCTGGACCACGTCGGCTCCGGTGGCCTCCACCGAGGCGAACGCGGCGTCCACGTCCGGGGCGGACAGGATCACGGTGGCGTAGGTGCCCTTGGCCATCATTTCGGCGATGGTGCGGCGTTCGTCGTCGGTGATGCCGGGATCCACGGCCGGCGGGTGCAGGACGATGGAAACATCCGGCTGCCCTGCAGGGCCCACCGTGATCCAGCGCATGGTGCCGCGGCCAACATCGTTACGGACCTCGAAGCCCAGGGCGTCGCGGTAGAACGCCAGGGAGGCGTCGGGATCGGTGTGCGGAAGGAAGGTTGAGGAAATGCTGATCTTGTTCATGGCAGTCATGCTAGTTGCGGCTCCTGCACGGGCGCTTCTCGATTCCTGACCGGTCTGGTGACCTGTTTCGCCACGCACGCGGGAATGCCCGCCGTCGACATTTCTGCCTCCTGTTTGTAGACGCTGGGCGGCATACCCACAAGCTCCGTGAAGCGGGTGCTGAAGGTTCCCAGCGAGGAACAGCCGACGGCGAAACACACGTCCGTGACGGAAAGGTCACCGCGGCGGAGCAGCGCCATGGCCCGCTCGATGCGCCGGGTCATGAGGTAGCTGTAGGGCGATTCCTGGTACGCAGCCTTGAAGCGGCGGCTCAGGTGCCCGGCGGACATGTGGACGCCGCGGGCCAGGGACTCGACGTCCAGCGGCTGCGCATATTCCCGGTCGATCCGGTCCTTGACGCGGCGAAGATCCGTAAGCTCACGGAGGCGGGCGTCGGAGAGGGGGCTGGAGGTCACACTTCAGATCGTGCTACGGCCCGGCGGAGTTGTCCAGAGTCCCGGAACCTGCGGACCTGACACAGCACAATGCCGGGCAGGGACCGCTTTCACGGACCCTGCCCGGCTGGGCGCAAGCCGGCGCTTTGGCTAGGAAGCAGCCTCCTGCGCCTGGAGTTCGCGCACGTCCCCCGTAAGGACGGTCAATTCGACGCCGGCAGGCCGCTCTACTGTGCTGCTGATGCGCACTGAGGAACCGGTGTGGGCCGACTCCAGCACTGACTCCATCACCTCAAGGACATGGAAGGCCAGGGTGCCGCCCGCGCGGGGCTCGGCACCTTCCGGGGTGGCGGCGAGGTCGGCGATGCCGAAGCCGCGCCCTGAGTCAACGTAGCCGGCGGACACGGGGAGGGTCTCCCACGCATCGGCGCCCAGGGAGAACAGCTGGACGTCGCCGTCGAAATGGTTGGGGTCCGGCACCACCAGGGAGCCGTGTTCGCCGTGGATCTCAATGTTCGGGGACTTGGACTTCACGGCGTCGAAGCTCATGAACAGGGTGGAGAGCGCGCCGGAAGCGTGCGTCAGGACGCCGGTGACGTGGGAGTCGATCGCAACGGGGACCTTTTCGCCCTGCCGGGGACCGGAGCCGATGGTCCGTTCGCTGCGCGTGTGGCTCGCCGCGCCCGTCACCGAGACCACCGGGCCCAGCAGGGTCACCAGGGCCGTGACGTAGTAGGGGCCCATGTCCAGGAGCGGCCCGCCGCCGGGCTGGTAGTAGAAGTCCGGGTTCGGGTGCCAGCGCTCGTGGCCGGGGGTCACCATAGTGGCGGAGGCGGAGATGGGTGCGCCGATCAGGCCGTCATCGATCGCCTTGCGGGCGGTCTGGATGCCGGTGCCCAGTACCGTGTCAGGCGCGCAGCCGACGACGACGCCGGCCTCCCGCGCTGCCTCCAGCACCGTGCGTGCCTCCGCGGCGGTGGCGGCGAGGGGCTTCTCGCCGTACACGCTCTTGCCCGCTGCGATGGCCTTCAGCGCCACCTCGGCGTGCGCTGCGGGGATGGTGAGGTTCAGGACCAGTTCGACGTCGTCCGCGGCGAGGAGTTCGTCCACGGAAACGGCGCGGACGCCGTCGTACTGCTCAGCCACAGCCTGGGCGCGAGCGGGATCCAGGTCCGCCACCGCTACAAGTTCGAGGTCCTGGAGCTTGCGGAAGTTGGTGAGGTACTGCGCGATGATGGCGCCGCAGCCAATGATTCCTACTTTCAACGGCTTGCCCACAGCAGGCCCCTTTCGATGATGGTGCGGACGTTGGTGTCCTGGAGGATTTCGACCCGGTGGCCGGGGGTGGCGACGAAGATGCGGCCCTTGCCCCATTGGCGGGTCCAGATGGCGGGGGAGGTGACTTCGCGGTTCCAGGGGTCCCATTCCCGGACCTTTTGGGCGGTGGTGGCGAGGACGTCGATGTAGTCGTCGGAGAGGACCCAGTACTGTTCGGTGACCAGGTCGAAGTCCTTGATGCCCCGGGTGATGGGATGCTCCGCGGCTGCGGGCAGCATGTTCACGGTGTAGGGCACGTAGTTGTCCGACTGCTCGCCGATGCACTCGTCCGGGTGCTTGCCCGGGTGGCAGGCGAACTGGCCGCCGATCAGGTGCAGGTAGTCGGAGTTGTTCCGGTAGGAATCGGCGATCCCGCCGTGCCAACCGGCCAGGCCGGTGCCGTTTTCCACCGCCGTCCGCAGCCCGGCGAACTCGTCCTTTTCGATGGTGGTCATGGTCATGCACTGCATGATCAGGTCCACGCCGGCCATGTATTCGGCATCCGCGTAAACCTTCGGGGATTCCTCCACGCGGACGTCGTAGCCGTTGTCCTTGAGATAGGGGATGAACAGCTCGGTGGCCTCGTACGGCTGGTGGCCGTCCCAGCCGCCGCGGACCACCAGGGCATTTTTGGGTTCTGTCATTGGGTTTCCTTTGGTTGGCTGCCGGCTTTTGTTTTTGCCGGCACAGGTCGGGTCAGCGGCTGGAGAAGGCGGCGTCGAAGGCTGCTGCGGGCGGGGCGATCCGGCCCAGTTCCTGCACCATGGCCAGCGCCTGCGGTGCGCCGACGAGGCGGTCCATGCCGGCGTCCTCCCACTCGATGCTGGTGGGGCCGTCATAGCCGATCGCGTTCAGGGTCCGGAAGATGCGGTTCCACTGCACGTCGCCGTGGCCTGCCGTGACGAAGTCCCAGCCGCGGCGGGGATCCGCCCACGCGAGGTGTGAGCCCAGCCGTCCGTTGCGGCCATCGAGCTGGCGGACGGACTCCTTCACGTGGACGTGGAGGATGTGTTCGGCGAAGTCCTGCAGGAACATCACGGGGTCCAGGTCCTGCCAGATGAAGTGGGAGGGGTCGAAGTTCAGCCCGAAGCTGCTGCGGTGCCCGATGGCTTCCAGGGTGCGTTTGGTGGTCCAGTAGTCGTAGGCGATCTCGGAGGGGTGGACCTCCAGCGCGAACCGGACACCCTCTTCCTCGAAGACGTCAAGGATGGGGTTCCAGCGGTCCGCAAAGTCCCGGTAGCCGGCGTCGATCATTGACTCCGGGGCGGGCGGGAACATCGCGACGGCCTTCCAGATGGAGGACCCGGTGAACCCGGTGACGGTTTTCACGCCGAGCCGGGCCGCGGCCCGTGCGGTGTCCTTCATCGACTCGGCGGCCCGGGCGCGGACTCCCTCCGGATCGCCGTTGCCCCAGATTTCGGCGGACAGGATGCCCTGGTGGCGTTCGTCGATGGGGTCGTCGCAGACGGCCTGGCCGGTGAGGTGGTTGGCGATGGCGAAGACCTGGAGGTTGTTCTTTTCCAGGATGTCCAGCCGGCCCTGGAGGTAGTTGTCGTCCTCCGCCGCCCGTCGCGGGTCCAGGTGGTCTCCCCAGCAGGCGATCTCCAGCCCGTCAAAGCCCCACTCGCCGGCGAGCCGGGCCACCTCCTCAAACGGCAGGTCGGCCCACTGGCCGGTGAAAAGAGTGATTGGTCGTGTCATCGTTTCTAGACTTTCTGCCACTGGCTGGAGTTGGCGGCGCTGGACTCCACGGCTGCCAGGACGCGCTGGACCTGCAGGGCATCGGCGAACGATGGTTCCGGCTGGCGGCCTTCGCCAATGGCCGTGACCAGGTCCACCACCTGGTGGGTGAAGCCGTGTTCATACCCCAGCCCGTGACCGGTCGGCCACCAGTTGCCGACGTAGGGGTGCTCGGGCTCGGTGACGTAGATCTTGCGGAAGCCGGCGTCGGGGGATTCGGCTGCGTCGTAGAAGGACAGGACGTTCATGTCCTCGAAGTCGAAGGCCAGTGACCCCTTGCTGCCGTTGACCTCCAGGCGCATGGCGTTCTTCCGGCCCAGCGCGTAGCGGGTGGCTTCGAAGACGCCAATGGCTCCCGCGGAAGCAGCACCGCCGTCGAACTTTGTGTCTTCAAAGCGGGCACTGAAGATGGCCGCATCGTCCACCGTGACGCTGCCGCGGGGAGTGTCGTTGCTGAGGTCGCCGTGCCCGCCCAGGCCCACGAGGTCCCCGGCGAGCGGCCGCTCCGGCACGAACGTTTCGAGCAGTGCCGAGACGCCGGTGATGTTCAGCCCGGTGACCCATTGAGCGGCGTCGATGCTGTGCGCTCCGATATCGCCCAGGGAGCCGGACCCGGACTTGCTCTTGTCCAGCCGCCACGTCATGGGGGCATTTTCGTCCGAGAGCCAGTCCTGCAGATATTGCGCGCGGACGTGCCGGATCTCGCCCAGCCTCCCCTGTTCCACGAACCGCTTGGCCAGCGCCAGGGCGGGGGTGCGCCGGTAGCTGAAGCCGCACATCGAGGCCACGCCCTGCTTGGCGGCGGATTCCGCCGCCAGGGTCATCCTCTCTGCCTCCTCCACGGAATTGGCCAGCGGCTTCTCGCACAGCACATGCTTGCCGGCCTCCAGGGCGGCGATCGCAATCTCGGCATGGGTATCGCCCGGCGTGCAGATATCGATCAGGTCGATGTCGTCCCGCTCGATCAGGCGCCGCCAGTCTGTCTCAACCGACTCCCAGCCGAGCTTGTCCGCGGCGGCCCGGACGCCGTCGGCATTCCTTCCGGCCACCGCGGCCAGCTGGGGCTGCAGCGGCAGATCAAAGAACCGCGGTGCGGTGCGCCAGGCGTGGGAGTGGGCGGCACCCATAAAGGCATAGCCCACCATGCCGACGCGCAGGGGCTTTTCGGTGGTCATGAAAGTTCCTTTCTACTTGCTGAAGCCGGCGGTGAGGCCGGCGAGCAGCTGGCGGCGCGCGACGACGTAAATCACCAGGAGGGGGAGCGTGGCCAGGACCACGGAGGCCAGGATCGCGGGGATATTGACGCTGAACTCTCCCTGGAAAGTCCAGAGCGACAACGGCAGGACCCTGGTGGCGGGGCTTTGGGTCAGGATCAACGGGAAGAGGAAGCCGTTCCAGACATGCAGGGCGTTATAGATACCCACAGTGATGACCGCCGGTTTGGTCATGGGGAGGGCGAGCCGCCACATCATGGCCCAGTCCGAGCAGCCATCCAGCCGCATCGATTCAAACAACTCGTTCGGGACATCGCGCATGAAGTTGGACAGGATGAGCACGCTGACCGGGATGGCAAACGCCACGGATGGCAGGATCAGGGCGAGCAGGGTGTCATACAGGTGCGCCCGGGTGATCATCCAGTAGATGGGGATGATGGTGGCGTGGAGCGGGATGGCCAGGCCCAGGAGGAACAGGTTGTTCGTCATGGACAGGAACCGGCCCCTGCCGCGGACGATTGCGTAGGCGGCCATAAAGGACACCAGCAGGGCCGGAAGCACCGTGCCAAGCGTGACGATCAGACTGTTGGTGAAGTAGCGGACAAAATTGTTCTCCAGTACCAGCTTGTAGTTGTCCAGCGTCGGCTCCGTTGACGGAAGCATCGGGTTGGACGTAAAAAAGCCTGCCTGGTTCTTGAAGCTGGTAATCACCACGTAATAGATCGGGACGATGATGATCGCGAGCCAGAGCCAACCTCCCAGGCCGCCCAAAAGGTTCGGACGCAGCCGTCCCGGCCCCTTGGTGCGGGTAACAGGTGCTGCTGCGACGCGGCTGGCGGCCGGGGAAGGCGGAACCGGGAGTTGTGTTGTGGACGCCATCAGGCACCTTCCAATTGGCTTGCATTACGGTTTTTGCCGCCCAGGCGCTGCAGCAACAAAGCCAGTCCGAGGCCGATGACAACGAGCATCACGCCCAGGGCGCTCGCCGCTCCCATGTCGTTGGCTTTGAACCCCGTCAGGTACATGTGCAGCGGGAGCAGCCGGGTGCTGTAGCCGGGTCCTCCGCCGGTGAGCACGAAAATGAGGTCGAAGTACGCCAGGCTTCCCACCACCATCAGGGTGGACGAGGTGATGATCGTGTACTTCAGCTGGGGCAGCGTGATGCTCCAGAACTGCCGGAACCGTCCGGCGCCGTCAATCTCTGCTGCCTCATAGAGCGACGCCGGGATCTGCCGCACGCCTCCCTGGTAAATCAGCGTGTGAAAGGGAACAAACTGCCACGCGATGACGAAGACCACCACGAACAGCACCAGGTCCGAATTCCCGAGCCAGTCCTGGGCCAGGGCGGGAAGCCCGAACCCCGGGCCCAGGCCGAAGTTCGGATCCAGCAGGGCTTTGAAGGCGATGGCAACTGCGGCGGAGGAGAGCAGCAGGGGCAGGAAGTAGAGCACGGCCAGGGCGGCACGGTATTTCTGGGCGCCCGCCGTGAAGACGCCCAGGAGCAGGCTGACCGGTGCCTGGACGATGAACGAGAAGAACATGATCTTGGCCGTCACTACCAGGGCGTTGCCTGTCACGGGATCGGTCAGGACGGTGGTCCAGCTGGACAGTCCGTCCAGTTTGATTTCGCCCAGGCCGTTCCAGCTGGTGAAGCTCAGGAAGACCACCCCGATGAGCGGGACCACCGCAAATACGAGGAAGAAGATCAGCGCCGGAGCGGCCAGCCACCCCGAGGGGCCCGCGTCGCGGACCCCTCGGCCAGCAGTAACTGGAGATGCCACGGTCCCTACTTCCCCACCGTGGCGTTCATCGTGGTGATGAACTGTTCCGGGGTGATCTTCTTCAGGAAGATCTGGTCCAGGTTGGAGAGCATCGCATCACCCTGCGCCGGGCTCAGCGCCTGGTCCCAGGAGAGCGTAAAGCTGGGGGCGTTCTTGGCCAGCCCGTAGACGAACGTCAGGAAATCCTTGTCCGGCGAGGCTTCGAGTTTGCTTTCGATGCCTTGGACCACGGGCACGGCTCCGGAGTTGATCAGGGCATCGGTGTTGGCATCGGTGAACATCCCGTCCTTGACGTAGTCCAGGGCGGCCTTCTTCTGGGCGTCCGTTGCTTTGGCGGAGATGGACCAGAAGTTGGACGGGTTGCCCACCACGTTGGCGGGGTCGCCCTTGCCCCCGGGCACCGTGGGGAACGTGGTGTAGCCAAGCTTGCCGCTCTTGACGAAGTCCGCAGCATCCTTCTTCATGCCCTGGTAGATCCAGCCGCCCTGCAGGATCATGGCTGACTTGCCCGTGTACATGAGAGCCTGGTCAGCGTTGCTGTCCGCGGCAATGGACGAGAAGCCGTTGATGAATCCGCCGGCGTCAACCAGCTCCTGGATCTTTGTGAGTGCCTCTTTTACTGCCGGGTCTGACCACGCGCCGGGCTTATTGGCCGCGATGTTGGCGAAGACTTCCGGTCCGCCGATGCGCTCGACGAGGTACTCAAGCCACATCAGGTCCGGCCACTTTGACTGCCCGCCGAGCGAGAACGGGGCGATGCCGGCGTCCTTGAATTTCGGCACGAGGGCCATCAGTTCGTCCCAGGTCTTGGGGGGCTGCGCGCCCGCCTTGTCGAAGGCTTCCTTGTTGTAATAGAGGACCACGGGCTGCACGTTGTTGTTCGGCAGGGCGTAGGTTTTGCCGTCCACCTCGCCGTTCTTCAGTACAGAGGGAAGATAGCGGTCCTTGACCTCCGGGTTGTCCTTCAGGAAACCGGACAGGTCATCCACCTGACCGGCGTCCACGTACGACTTCAGTACGCCGCCGCCCCAGCCGTAGATGAAGGTGGGGCCTTCGCCGGCACCGACGGCGGTGCGGACCTTGGTTTTGTAAGCATCGTTGGCGAAGAAGTCGAGCTTGATCGACTTGTCCGGATTTGCCTGGTTCCAGTCGTCCACGGACTTCTGCAGGACCGGCTGGTTGCCGCCGGTAAGACCCCACATGGTGGCCGCGTCACTGCTCACGTTTGAACCGGCAGGACCTGCAGAACCGCAGGCGGCCAGGCTGATTGCCACTCCCGCAGCGGAAATTGCCATGGCTGCCGAGCGCAACTTTCGAATGTTCATTTCGCTTCCGTTCATCCTCCGGGCTCAACGCTGGGTCCCGGTAACGTGTAACGCGGGCATGCACCTCGGCTTCGAAGCGGATGCCTGCATCAATTCGGTTCTGGGCCGCACTGGCAATATTCGAAACTTTTCGAAAAGCTTGCGACCGGTGAAGCAAATCTAACGGTGAGGCGCATCACAGTCAAGGGGGCGTTCCTGCGATATTGCGCTGGATTTACTGCACCGTTGACGCCGTTGCTCTCTTCGATGCAGTATTGAACCTATCGAAATATTTCGAAAGACGGGACTGACCCTTGGCTACAAATGTGCGGCCGGAAAAAACCACCCTGGCAGCTGTTGCCCTGCAGGCCGGGGTTTCAACACCCACGGTTTCCAAAGTGGTGAACGGCCGGGAGGACGTGGCGCCTGAAACCCGTGCGCGGGTCCTTGCCGCACTTGAACAGGCCGGGTACCAGTCGCCCCTGCAGCGCCGCACCGCAACGAAGACCAGCACTGTCGTGGAGGTGGTGGTGGACGTGCTCACCGCCGCCTACACCGTTGAAGTCCTTGACGGCATATTGCAGTTCGCCGCGAAAGCAGACGTTGAAGTCCTCATCAGCGCCACCGGGCCGGCGGCATCGGGCATGGCTTCCACGGCGCAAAGCCCTGAGCGGCGTGCCCAGCGGATGGTGGACGAGGGCAGGGCGGGAATGATTGTGGTGACATCAGCCTTCGGCGAGGCGCAACTGCAGGCGTTCCGACGCCGCAAGCTGCCCGTCGTCGTGATTGACCCGCTCAACCCGCCCCCGGCGGACGTGGTCAGCGTCGGTGCCACCAACTGGGCAGGCGGCAAGTCCGCAACCGAACACCTGCTGGAGCTGGGGCACCGGCGCATCGCCTACATCGGCGGCATCGAACAGGCTGAATGCAACCAGGCGCGGCTGCACGGCTATATGGCCGCCCTGACGGCACACGGCGTCCCTGTGGATCCCCAGTACATCGTTTCCGGCGGCAGGTTCCGCCGCGACAGCGGAACTGCGGGGCTGCAGGCCCTGCTCAAGCTGGACCAGCGGCCAACGGCCATCTTTGCCGCGAGCGACAGCATCGCGTTGGGTGTCCTGGGCGAAGCAGCCCGCCAGGGAGTCAGGATCCCCGAGCAGCTGAGCCTCATCGGTTTCGACGGCACAATCCAGGGCGAGGAGTCGGTCCCCGCCCTCACCTCAGTGTCCCAGCCGCTTGAGGAAATGGGCCGGACCGCATTGCGGTCATTGCTCCGCCAGGCCCGCGGCGAGGTCCTGGATTCCCGCCGCGTTGAGCTGGCCACGCAGGTGATCGTCCGAGACTCCACCGCGCCGCCCGCGGCTTGAGTCCGGCTTTTCGAAAGGGAACACCCATGTCATCCAGGACCTCTCCCAACGGTGAGCTGACCGTCCTTCGCGCGGGGGACTACGAGGCAACTGTCGCGAGTGTGGGGGCCGGGCTGGTGAGCATGTCCTTCGGTGGCACGGACCTTGTCCTGCCCTTCCCGGCGGACGAACTGCCCCCGGCCTATGCAGGAAAGGTGCTGATGCCCTGGCCGAACAGGGTGGCTGGCGGCGCCTACAGCTTTGCCGGGCAGCGTTTCGAACTGCCGGTGAACGAGGCGGGCACCGGCAGCGCCCTGCATGGGCTGGCCCTGTGGAATGCCTGGCAGGTGGAACGGCGCTCGGATGCCGAGGTGATGCTGACGCACCTGCTGCACGGCGAACCGGGTTACCCGTTCCAGCTCGCGCTGACGGCCCGTTACGCCCTGGACGCCGAAACCGGGTTGACCATCGAACTCGGGGCCAGGAACCAGGGAACCGCCCCCGCCCCCTATGGCTGCGGCTCCCACCCCTACATCACCGTGGGCGGCGAGAACATCTCCACATGTGAGCTGACCTTCCCTGGGGGCAAGGTTCTGATGACGGATGAAAAACTCCAGCCCACCGAGCTCCGCGACATCACGGGCACGGACTTCGACTTCTCCCAGGCCCGCTTACTGGCTGGGCAGCAACTCGACCACGCCTTCACTGCCCTCCCCGAGGGGACATGGGACGTCCGGCTGCGGCACCCGGCCCGGCAGCTTTCGGCGGTGGTGGAATCAACGGGTACGGATGCCCCCTGGCTGCAGCTCTACTCAGGGGAGCTGCGGGGCCGGAAAGGGCTCGCTGTTGAGCCCATGACCTGCCCGCCCGATGCCTTCAATTCCGGCCAGGACCTGGTTGTCCTGGCGCCGGGACAGTCACACGCGCTGGCCTGCAGGATCCACGCTGTGGAGGGCTGAAGGCGGCAGTCGCAGAGGTGGAGTTACCCGCCCCTTCCGGCAGGTATGATTATCCCGCCGACCCACAAACGAGGTCCTCGCCCTCCCGGGCTCGAGTCAACGGTTTGTCCGGCACAACCAACCTTCAAAACCCTCATCACCCCTGCCCGGCTCCGGCTGGCAGGCCCTGAAAGGACACCATGGAACTGCTGTGGGAAATCGCCGGGTGGGCCGGCGCGGTTGCGATCCTCACTGCCTACCTCGCCGTTTCCATGGGCTGGCTGAAGGCCGGCAAAGGCTTCCAGACCGCAAACCTGTTCGGCGCCGTCGCCTTCATCATCAACGGCACCCTCCACGAGGCCTGGCCTTCCGTGGTCACCAACGTGGCCTGGTTCCTGATCTCCGCCATCGCCCTTTACCGCATGCGCGCAGCGGCTCCCCAGCCGGTGGTGCCGGCTGAGGAGCCGCAGGTCCAGTTCCCCGGCGTCCCGGACACCACCGGCCAGCTCGCCGTTGTGGAGGTCCTCACCGGTTCCGTTCACGGTGAGGCGGACGTGCACCGGGCGCCGGTGGAATGCACGACGGCGGTCAGGCCGGCTGGGGTGCCCTGCTGACCTCGGCGTCGTTTGCCTGAGCTGTGCACAGCTGCGCGTGCCGGCCCAGCCAGTGGGCGCTCTCCTTGGGCGTCCGTTCCTGGGTTTCGCGGTTTACGGCGATGAGGCCGAACTTCGGCCCGTAGCCGAACACCCACTCGAAATTGTCGAAGGCCGTCCAGGCGATGTAGCCGCAGACGTCGATGCCGTCCGCCAGGCAGGAGGCCACGCAGTCCACCGCGGTACGCAGGTAGTCCACCCGCTGGGCGTCGTCCTCGGTGGCCAGGCCGTTTTCCGTGACCATCACGGGAATGCCCGCGATCCGGTGGGCTTCCCGAATGGTGGCTTCGAGGGCCTGCGGGTAGATCTCCTCGCCCATCTGGTTCGTGGGAACCCCTTCGGGCGCCGCTGCGTGCCCGTCCGGGCCGTAGACGGTGCGGCCGTAGGTCTGGATGCCCACAAAGTCGTCGCCGCGTGACGCCTCGAGGAAGCGCTCGTTCACGCCGCGGCGGACCTTTTCCGCAAGTTCCTCGCCGCCGTCGATGGACTGAATGTCGGAGTTGGCAAGCGTCCAGCCCACCAGCAGCTCCGGCCGGTGTGCCTTGATCGCTGCGGTAGCCGCCCGGTGCGCCGCCAGCTTCACCTCGAACCCGGCCTCCGTGGAGCAGAACTGGAACGGGGCAACGGTGCTGGCGTCGACGCCAAGGCGTTCGGCTGCCGCCGCCCACACGGGTACTGAACCGCGGTTTTCCGGGGCCACGCCGCCGATGCCGAAGGACTCCAGCAGCCACGGCAGGTTGGGTTCGTTCAGGGTGCATGCGACGCCGATCAGGTCGCCCAGGTGCGCCATCACCCGGTCGCAGTAGCGGGCAAAGAGCTCAGCGGTGCGCGGGCCCTCCCACCCGCCCAAGGCCAGGAGCCAGCGCGGGGACGTGAAGTGGTGGAACGTCACCACGGGGGTGAGGCCTCGCTCGTGGCAAGCCTCCAGCATGCGGCGGTAATGGTCCAGTTCGGCCTGCGAGAACAGCCCCTCCTCCGGCTCAACGCGCGCCCACTCGATGGAAAAGCGGTAGCTGGTGAACCCGAGGTCGGCGATCAGGGCGATGTCCTCGCGGTAGCGGTGATAGTGGTCCACGGCATCCCCGGACGGCTCGGAGAACATGCTGCCCGGAAGGTGTTCGAGGAACCAGGTGTCGCTGTTGACGTTGTTCCCCTCCACCTGGTGCCCGGCCGTGGCGACGCCCCAGAGGAAGTCCTGCGGGAATGCTGATGCGGTGGTCATGTAGTTCCTTTCGGTTCAGCGCCGACGTACAGCGCACGGGGCCTCTCTGCCCTGGCTTTCCATCCTGACCGCCCGCGTGACCGGGGCCACAATACTTTTTCAATCAATGACATTCTCATGTGAGCGCCTGCAGCCACCGCTTGATGCTTGGAAGGAGCCGGCCAGCAGCCAGCCCCAAGACATTCCCTCCGTTGTCACATCAGAATGCAAAGGCGCACTACATGAAACTCCTGAACTCCACCGCCCGTGCGAGCTCCGCCGTTCTGGCCGGAGCGCTCCTGCTGGGATCGCTGACCGCCTGCGGCGGCGGCTCCAGCCAGGCCACCGCCAAGGCAGACACCAGCTCCCTGACGCTCGCCATCGACAGTGACTCGGCCTCGTTCGGCTTCGATCCGCTGCGGGTTTCAGCCGCCCAGCGGCAGTTCTTCGAGGGCCTTTACGAGAGCCTGATGACGCTGCAGCCCGATGGCTCGGCAGGCCCGGGCCTGGCCAAGGAGTTCAGCTACAACGGGGACAACACCATCCTGACGCTCACCCTCAAGGACGGCGTGAACTTCACGGACGGCTCCAAGCTCGACGCCGAACTGGTCAAGGCCAACCTGGACCGCCGGTCCGATCCTGCGCTCAGCGCCTACTCCGCCGTCGCCAAGGGCGGCGCGCAGGAAATCACGTCCGTGGACGCGGTCAGCCCCACCCAGGTGGCCCTGACCTTCGCCGCGCCGCAGCCGGGCTTCGAAAAGAACCTGGCATCCACCACAGGCATGATCGTGGGCAAGAACGGCGTCACTGACTCCGCCAGCCTCGCCGCCACCCCTGACGGTTCAGGCCCCTACACCCTGGATGCCTCCACTGTGAAGGGCAACAAGTACGTGCTGGTGAAGAACGAGAAGAGCCCCGAAGCCTCCAAGTACGCCTTCAAAAAGGTGATCTTCAGCGTGGTCCAGGACCCCCAGGCCCGCGCCAACGCCCTGGTCTCCGGCCAGGCGGACGTGGCCATGCTGACCTCCTCCACGGTTGACTTCGCCAAGTCCAAGGGTGTGGGCGTGTCCCAGATCGGCGGGACCGTCAACACCATGATTTCCTTCGACAAGATCGGCAAGACCGCCCCCGCATTCGCCGAGGAAAAGGTCCGCCAGGCCATCCAGTACGCCATTAACCGCCAGGCATTGGTGGATGCCCTGCACAAGGGTGACATCCCGGCCTGGAACGCCCTGCCCAAGGACTCCGCAGGCTTCAGCAAGGACATCGAAACCACGTTCGCC
Source organism: Pseudarthrobacter sp. fls2-241-R2A-168 (assembly GCF_030209335.1). NCBI lineage: Bacteria > Bacillati > Actinomycetota > Actinomycetes > Micrococcales > Micrococcaceae > Pseudarthrobacter > Pseudarthrobacter sp. fls2-241-R2A-168. The sequence continues at coordinate 101,922 of NZ_JARVSG010000013.1, read as the reverse complement.
TACAACCCCGGGAAGGCCAAGAGCCTGCTGGCCGAAGCCGGCTACCCGAACGGCTTCGACTTCACCATCATCGCCAGCGCCCAGACCCAGACGGACCTGCAGGCCGTCCAGAAGGACCTCGCCGCCGTCGGCATCACCATGAACGTGAAGATGGCCTCGTCCACGGACGAAGCCTTCGCCGCCGTCGCCACCACGCCCCTGGGCTACGCGCCGCTGAACTGGGACAACCCCGTGGGCGTGATGTACGGCGCCATCCTGAACGGTTTCACCAACGTGCAGAAAGCCACCGACGAGCAGCTCAGCGCAGCCACCGGCGAGCTGGCCGCCGCGAAGGACGATGCCGCCGTCAAGGCCGCCGCCACCAAGCTGAACAACCGCCTGGTGGAATCCGGCTGGATGATCCCGCTGTACGAGGCCCTCACCAACCAGGGCTACAACACCAAGAAGGTGGCGCCGGTGGAGTTCGCCGGAACCAACGCCTACCCGCTCCTCTCGTCCTACAAGCCGGCCAGCTGATACCCGCACCTGCCGGGCGGGCACTCCCAACCAAGGAGGAGGGCCCGCCCGGCAGGGCCTGACCGATGGAGGTCACCATGGCACTATTCATCACCAAGCGCCTGCTGATGGCGCTGGCCACCGTGCTGGTGGTTGCGGTACTGGCATTCCTGCTGGTGCACGCAATGCCCGGCAGCCCGGGCGCCGTGTCCCTCGGCGCCGGCGCCTCCCAGGAAGCCATCGACGAAGTCAACCAGCGCCTCGGCTGGAACGATCCGCTCCTGGTCCAGTTCATCAGCTGGCTCGGCGCCGCAGTCCAGGGGGACCTCGGCATCTCGCTCATCGACGGCCGTTCCGTCAGCGCGGACCTGGCCAGCAGGCTCCCCGTCACGGCCTCGCTGGCCGCCGGCGCCACGCTCCTCAGCGCAGTCCTCGGCATCGCCCTGGGCGTCACCGCGGCTGTCCGCGGCGGAACCGTGGACCGCATCATTGGTGGTGTGGCCGGCATGGCCGTAGCCCTTCCGGCGTTCTGGATCGGCATCATCTTCGTCTACCTCCTGGCCGTCCAGTCCTCAGTCTTCCCGGCCACCGGCTACGTCCCGTTCGAGGTTTCACCCCAGGACTGGGCATTGTCCCTGGCACTGCCGGTAATCACCCTGGCCGTGGGCGGCGGAGCGTTCATCGCCCGCCAGACCAGGGCCTCCATGCTCGAGGCGCTCCAGCAGGAACACATCCGGACCCTCCGCGCCACAGCCACCCCCACCTGGAAAATCCTTTACATCCACGCCCTGCGCTACGCCAGCCTCCCCATCGTGGCCGGCATCGCGCTGCAGTTCATCCAGCTCTTTGGCGGTTCGGTCATCGCCGAGCAGCTGTTCGCCATGCCGGGCCTGGGCCAGGCCGTCCAGAACTCCGTCAGCACCCATGACGCCCCGTCCGTCCAGGGCGTCGTAGTGATCGCCACCGTGGTGGTGGTCGCCGTGAACCTGGTGCTGGAACTCGCAACCAAGTTCCTCGACCCGAAGTTGCGTGCCTCATGATTCCCAACGTTGCCCCCGCACCTGCAGATGCAGCGGAGCCGACGGCGGCTGCCGTCCTTCCCAAGGCCGCCCCGCGCCAAAGCGCGGCCAGGAAATTCTCCCGCAGCAAGCTGTTCGCCTCACCCGCAAGCATCGCCGGAGTGATCTGGCTGGCCGTGCTGGTGGTTGCCTCCCTCACCGCGCCGCTGTGGCTGCCCTTCAAGACCGAGGACCAGGACTTCACCGCCGTCCTGTCCGGACCCACCGCCGCCCACTGGCTCGGCACCGACGAACTGGGCCGGGACCTCCTGAGCCGCATCTTCGCTTCGGCGGCCGGCACGCTGGGGACGTCCATGATCACGGTGATTGTCGCCGTCGGCCTCGGAACCCTCCTGGCGATGCTGGCCGCAGCCGCCGGTGAACGCGTGGAAAACGTCATCAGCCGCGTCACCGAAATCATGATGTCCCTGCCCGGCACGGTGATCATCCTGGCCGTCATCGGCGCCGTGGGAACCAACATCCCGCTGATCATGGGCATCCTGGGCGTGCTGATCTCCGCTGGCATCTACCGGGTGATGCTGGGCCAGGCCAAGTCCCTGCAGTCCCAGCTCTACGTTGACGCGGCCAAGGTGGACGGCGTCAGCACGGCCGGCATCAGCCTGCGGCACGTGCTGCCCGGCCTGACCAACACCATCGTGGTCCAGGCAGCCCTGATCTTCGCCGTCGGCATGCTCATCCAGGCCGGGCTGGCCTTCATCGGCTTCGGCCCGCCCATCCCGCAGCCCAGCTGGGGCGGCATGATCCAGGGCGCCTCGCAGCACGTCTACGACGCCCCCTGGCTGATGGTCCCCACCGGCGCGGTGCTGGCCCTGACGGTCTTGGCTGCCAACGCCATCGGCAATGCCCTGGGCAAGGCGCCCAACGCCACCGTCTCGCACCTGCCCTCGGCGTCAGCCCGGCGCCAGCGCGCGAAAGCGGTCGCGGCGATCGCCGCTGCTGCACCGGCTTCGCAGGACGCCGCCAAGGACACCCTGAGTGTCCGCAACCTCTCCGTGGGCGTCGACGCTGCGGGTGCCGGCAAGGGAGTCCGCCTGGTCACGGACGTCTCCTTCGACGTCGAACCCGGCACCGTCCTTGGTTTGGTGGGGGAATCCGGCTGCGGCAAGACCATGACGGCACTGTCGCTCCTGGGCCTGCTGCCCTCCGGGGTTTCCGTGACCGGCGGCCAGATCCTCTGGAACGGCCGGAACCTGGCCGCGGCCACCGAGAAGGACATGGAAGGCATCCGCGGACGCGGCATCGCCCTCATCTCGCAGGAACCGATGCGCGCCCTGGACCCCATGTTCACCGTGGGCTACCAGCTCACCGCCACCGTCCGGCGCCTCCGCGGGATAGGCCGGGCCGAGGCGAAGGCCGAAGCCCTGGGCCTGCTGGAGAAGGTGGGCATCGTTGACGCCGCCCGCATCCTCAAGACCTACCCGCACCAGATCAGCGGCGGCATGGCCCAGCGCGTGGCCATCGCCCTGGCGCTCGCCGGCCGTCCCCGCCTGCTGGTGGCTGACGAGCCCACCACCGCGCTGGACGTCACCGTGCAGGCCGAGATCCTCTCGCTGCTCCGGTCCCTGGTGAAGGAGACCGGAATGTCCGTAGTAATGGTGACGCACGATCTTGGCGTGGTGGCCGACCTCTGCGACCAGGTGGCCGTGATGTACGCCGGCGAGGTGGTGGAGAACGGCCGCACGGACAGCATCCTGGACAACCCGCGCCACCCCTACACCCTCGCCCTGCTCGCAGCGGATCCGCACGCAAACCACGCAGCGGACATGCCCGAGCGGCTCGCCACCATCAGCGGACAGGTCCCGCAGCCCAAGGACTGGCCCAGCACCTGCCGGTTCGCCGCCCGCTGCCAGTTCGCCGGGTCCGCCTGCCTGGTCCCCATCCCGCTGCTTCCCTCCGGAACCGGCGACGGCGTGGTGCGCTGCGTCAAGGCCGACGAACTCGCCGTCGAAGGCCTGGACTGGGTGGCCTCGGACGTTCCCAGCCACCACATCCTGAACCTGGTTGAGGCCCCGGCTGCTGCAACCCGAACTGCTGAAAAGGATCCCGCATGAGCACCACAACCTCGGTCCGCCCCGAAGCGCCGCTGCCCGCCGCCGCCCAGCCCCTGCTGGAGGTCAAGGACCTGGTGGTCCGCTACGGACGGGGCCGCAAGGCAGCAGCCGCTCCCGCCGCCGTGGACCGCGTCAGCTTCAGCATTGCCCCCGGGGAAACCGTGGGGCTGGTGGGGGAGTCCGGCTCCGGCAAATCGACCGTCGGCAAGGCGATCCTGGGCCTGCAGAAGGTGTCCGGCGGGTCCATCACGTACCAGGGCAAGGACATCACCTCCGCCGGGGCTTCCCAGCGCAGGGCCCTGGGAAGTGAACTGCGGGCCGTCTTCCAGGACCCCAACTCCTCGCTGAACCCGCGCAACACCATTGGTTCCTCCCTGGCCGAACCGCTCCGGCTCCGCGGCGTAGGTGCGGCGGAGGCGCGGCAGCGCGCCGAGGACATGCTGGAACGCGTCGGCCTGCCCCGCGAGGCGGTGGACCGGTACCCCAGCCAGTTCTCCGGCGGCCAGCGCCAGCGCATCTCCGTGGCCCGCGCCCTGATCTGCGACCCCAAGCTGGTGGTCTGCGACGAAGCCGTCAGCGCCCTGGACCTCTCCACCCAGGCCCAGGTGCTGAACCTCCTGGCCGACCTGCGGGACGAGCGCGGCCTGGGCTACCTGTTCATCGCGCACGACATCGCCGTGGTCCAGTTCCTGGCCCAGCGCGTTGTGGTCCTGTACCGAGGCCAGGTGATGGAAAGCGGACCAGCGGCTGCCGTGACCGATAACCCCAGGCACCCGTTCACCCAGGCCCTCGTTGCCGCGTCCCCGGTACCCCGGCCCGCCGAGCAGGCCGCGCGCCGGGAGGCCCGCGAGTCCCTGGGGGTGCGGACGGGAGCGGCCGCGGTGCCCGGACCCGGCGGCTGCCCCTTCCGTCTTCGCTGCCCGCTGGCCACCGAGCTCTGCGCCACCGAACGCCCGACCCTGCGCACGGTGGGCGGCTCCGACGTCGCCTGCCACTACGCCTAAATATCTTTTACACAGACTGCAGAACGGAACATCCCGCATGACTTCGACTCCCTGGCACGCCGCCATGATCACCCCTGACGAAGAGTTCGACGGCGCCCCGCTGCTCCGTAAGGAATTCCGGCTGGCCGAAGGGCACGGCGCGGTGGCCAAGGCGACGCTCCGTGCCACCGCTTTCGGGGTTTACGAGGCCCTGGTCAACGGCGTTCCGGTGGGCGAGGATGTGCTGAGCCCGGGCTGGAGTTCCTACGAGTGGCGGCTCCGGTACCGCAGCTACGACGTGACGGCGCTCGTGGGGCCTACAACTGTCATCGGGGTTTCTCTGGGTAACGGCTGGTACCGGGGCCGGCTCGCCTGGCACGGCATGTCCAACCTCTACGGGGACGAGCTGGGCTTCTTCGGACAGCTGGACATCGAATTCGAGGACGGACATGTCCAGACCGTTGCGTCGGATTCCTCCTGGCAGTCCGGCCCCTCCGCCACCATATTCAACGATCTTTACGACGGGCAGACCATCGACGCCCGACGGAACCAGCCGGGCTGGGCGGAGCCAGGCTTCGACGCCGGAACGTGGGCCGGGGTGCGCACCTTGGAGTTCGACGCCGGCCGGCTGGCTGAGCCGGTGGGCCCGCCCGTGGTGCGTACCGCCGTCGTGCGTCCCGTCGAAATCTTCGCTTCACCCTCCGGCAAAACGCTGGTGGACTTCGGCCAGAACCTGGTGGGTTGGCTGCGGTTCACCGTACGGGGTGAGGCGGGGCAGGCCATTACCGTGCGCCACGCCGAGGTGCTGGAGGACGGCGAGCTGGGCGTCCGGCCCCTGCGGTCGGCCAAGGCCACTGACACGTTCATCCTGTCCGGCGGCGAGGACTCCTTCGAGCCCACCAAAACCTTCCACGGGTTCCGCTACGCCGAAGTCTTGGGCTGGCCCGGAGCCCTGACCGCCGATTCACTTGAGGCGGTGGTGGTGCACTCCGAGCTGGAGCGTACCGGTACCTTCGAGTGCTCCAACGAACTGGTCAACCAGCTGCACCGCAACATCGTCTGGGGCCTGCGGGGCAATTTTCTGGACCTTCCCACGGACTGCCCGCAGCGCGACGAGCGGCTCGGCTGGACCGGGGACATCGCCGTCTTCGCGCCCACCGCGGCGTTCCTCTACGACGTCAAGGGTTTCCTGCAGGACTGGCTTCTTGACCTTGCCGCGGAACAGAAGGCGGCGGACGGCCTGGTGCCCATCACCGTGCCGGATGCTTTGAAGTACTGCCCGCAGCCGCCTGAGTTCCCGGCGCCGGAATCGTCAGCGCTGTGGAGCGAGGCCTCGGTCTGGGTGCCGTGGGCGCTGTGGGAGGCCTATGGGGACCTCACCGTGCTGCAGAATCAGTACGAATCCATGTCCTCCCACACCCGCCGGGTGGAAGGCCTGCTCTCGCCCACGGGACTCTGGGATTCAGGGTTCCAGTTCGGCGACTGGCTGGACCCGGACGCCGATCCGGACAAGCCGTGGGACGCGAAGGCGGACACCGGGGTTGTTGCCACCACGTGTATGTTCCGCACCGCCTCCATCACGGCCCAAACGGCCCGGCTGCTGGGGCACCAGGACGATGCCGAGTACTTCGAAAACCTTGCCGCCCGGGTCCAGGCATCGTACCTGGAGCACTACGTGGCCGCCGACGGCACCATCCGCAGCGACTGCACCACCGTCTACGCCCTGGCTATTGCCTTCGGGATCCTGCCCAGCGCCGAGCACGTCGACTTCGCCGGGGAGCGCCTCGCCGAGCTGGTCCGGAAGAACAACTACCGGGTGTCCACCGGCTTCGCAGGCACCCCGTTCATCACCGGCGCGCTCACGGACACCGGCCACAGCGAGGAGGCCTACCGCCTGCTGCTGGAGGAGGGTTGCCCGTCCTGGCTCTACCCGGTGACCATGGGCGCCACCACCGTGTGGGAGCGGTGGGACTCCATGCTCCCGGACGGCACCATCAACCCGGGCGAGATGACCAGCTTCAACCACTACGCCCTGGGTGCGGTAGCCGACTGGCTGCACAAGACTGTTGGGGGCATCAGCCCGCTCGCACCCGGTTACAGCAAGGTGCGGGTCGCGCCGGTGCCGGGCGGGGGCATCGACTGGGCCAAGACCTCGCTGAAGACTCCGCACGGAACGGTCCGCGTGGAATGGAAGCACGACGACGGCGCGTTCCGCCTCGAGGCAACGGTACCTGGGGGAGTGGAGGCCGACGTCGTACTTCCGGGCGGTGGGCAGCGCACCGTCGGTGCCGGTACGCACAGCTTCAGCGTGCCTGCCGTGCTGGCCGTCCCGGCCGGGGCGTAGGCGTGGCGGCTTTGCCGGAGCTGCTGGTCGTGGATAACGACTTCGGCGGCGATCCCGACGGGCTTGTGGCCCTGGCGCACATCCTATTGCGGTGCGGCCCGGACGCGACGGTCCTGGTGACGAGCTCACCCCTGGATCCGGGACTTGCCAAGGCAGCAGGAGCCGACCCTGCAACCACAGCCAGCCGGGGGACGGAACTGGCCGAGGAGCTGCTGGAGCTGATGGGGATCGACGACGTCCGGGTGATGACGGGTGCCGAGGCTCCCGGAACCGGCGCGTGGCAGGTCAGCGCCGCGGCGCGCGAGATCGTGGAGACCTCCGCGCGCTGTGAGCGGACCACGATCCTGTGCGGAGGACCGCTGACCAATATTGCTGCGGCGCTGCGGCTGGACCCGGCGCTCGCCGTTCGTGCGGCGCTGGTGTGGGTGGGCGGCACACTGGCCGAAGCGGACCGCGGGGAATACAACTCGGACACGGACGCCGCATCCGTTGCGGAGGTGATGGCGTCGGGGATGCCCCTGGTCCGGATCCCGTGCGAGGAGTACGCCCAGATGACCGTTGCAGTGGATGCGGTGAAGAACGAGCTGGCTGCCGCATCGCCGGTGGGGTCCTGGCTGGCGGAGCGGCTGCTGGACGTTCCGTCTTTTGTGCAGCTGGGCAGCACGCTGACCCTGGGCGATAGTGTCCTGGTGCCGTTTGTGCCAGGCCCCGGTATGGCCGGGATCGTTGCTGATTCGGGAACCGTGATCCACAACAGGATCGCTAGTGCCGCGCTGTGGGAGGACCTGCTCGAGCAGCTTAAGGTGGCGCGTTAGGTAGCCTGATCCGGGGCACTTTCCACCTATGGATCGCCCTGTTGCCGCATGGTATTTTGACCCTCTTACGTCGCTTACAGGGAGCGATCCAGGAGGAGGGCAAGCTCATGAGTGATACCAATTCCGCCGGAGCGAACGTGGACGTTGTGGACATCCTGACCAGTGATCACCAGGACATGATTGCGCTGATAGCGCAGATCAGGAGTGCGTCCGGGGACGGCGCACGGGACCTGGCGGACACCCTGATCGCGGAGGTCATGCGTCACGCGGTTGCCGAGGAAATGTACGTTTATCCGGCCGTCGAGGACCACGTGCCCAACGGCAAGGAAGAAGTGGAACATGACAAGAAGGAGCACGACGAGATCGTCAAGCTCATGAAGCGGCTGGAGAAGGTGGAGCCTGCCGAACCGGCCTTTATGGAGCTGGTCAATGAGCTTGAGGCGCAGCTGAGCCATCACGCCAACGACGAGGAGACTGAACAGTTTCCCAAGCTCCGGCTGCACATCCCCCGGGAGAAACTCGTCGACCTCGGCGAAAAGGTGGAGAAAGCGAAAAAGCTGGCACCCACCAGGCCGCACCCCAGCGCACCGCATTCCGAGTTGTTCCACAAAACCCTGGGACCGGGCGTTGGCATGGTGGACCGGATCCTGGACAAGCTGAAGGGCAGGCACACGGACTCGTAGGCTTGCCGGGGGCAGCTCTCGGCCTAGCTGCCGGCCGAGAGCAGCCGCTGGATCTGCACCGCGGCGTCACTGCCGGGCGCCGGGGTGTAGACCACAAGATGCAGGTCGGGGCGGTCCGAGGGCGAGACCTGGTGGTGTTCCAGCCGGAGCACTCCCACCGAAGGGTGGTGGAAGAGCCGTTCGCGGGATTCGAAACCGAGGATGTCGTACCGGTCCCAGCCTTCCTTAAATTCCGGGCTGGTGTCCTTGAGCCGCTCCACCTGGTAGGCCACATCCGGATCGCCCAGCCGCTGACCCGCTTCGGCCCGGAATTCGGCCAGGAACCGCCTGCTGGTGACGTCCCAGTCCGGGAGCAGCTCCCGGACGTATGGGTCCGTGAAGACCAGCCAGAGCAGGTTCCGCTCCGGCGCGGCGACGTTGGCGATGTTGGGATACAGCGCGGCGTAGGCCCTGTTCCAGCCGGTCACGCTCCAGTCAGGTGCCAGCGCGAAGGCGGGGTTCGGGCCCAACGCGTCGAGGAGGCGTTGGATGTGGGCGGGAGCGTCGGCCGCGACCGGACCGGCTGTGACGGGCACTGAATAGCCGCCCAATGACAGGACGTAGGAACGCCCGGTTTCCGAAAGGTGCAGGGTGCGGGCCACGGCTTCCAGGACTTCGCGGGAGGGCCTGATGTCCCGGCCCTGCTCCAGCCATGTGTACCAGGTGACGCTGACGCCGGAAAGGAAGGCCACTTCCTCCCGCCTCAGCCCTCTCTCACGCCGGCGGGCGACTGGCGGTAATCCATACTCGGACCGCAGTGCCTGGTCCCGGCGCGCCCGCAGGAACAGGCCCAGCTCCTTGCGTCTGTCCCCGGCATCTTTCACGGGAATCAACACTAGTACTCTGGTACTCCCACTACTAGTATCAGCACTGTCTTCCGCACGAGCGCCGGGCACGGCAGGATCGGTAGCATGCCTGCACTCCGTTCCCGCACTGTCACCCATGGCCGCAACATGGCCGGCGCCCGCGCACTGCTGCGCGCCTCCGGCGTCGCCAACACAGACATCGGCAAGCCGATTATCGCCGTGGCCAACTCCTTCACCGAATTCGTCCCCGGCCATACCCACCTCGCTCCTGTGGGCCGGATCGTCTCTGACGCCATCCTCGCCGCCGGCGCCGTGCCGCGCGAGTTCAACACCATTGCCGTGGACGACGGAATCGCCATGGGTCACTCCGGGATGCTCTACTCCCTGCCGTCCCGCGACCTGATCGCCGACTCCGTGGAGTACATGGTCAACGCACACTGCGCCGACGCCCTGGTCTGTATCTCCAACTGCGACAAGATCACGCCGGGCATGCTCATGGCCGCGCTGCGCCTGAACATCCCCGTAGTGTTCGTCTCCGGCGGTCCCATGGAGGCCGGACGCGTGACCCTGACCGACGGCTCCGTACGCTCCCTGGACCTGGTGAACGCGATTGCCGACGCCGTGGACGAGTCCATTTCCGATGAAGACATCAACCTCATCGAAGAGAACGCCTGCCCCACCTGTGGTTCCTGCTCGGGCATGTTCACCGCCAATTCCATGAACTGCCTCGCCGAGGCCATCGGCCTGGCCCTGCCGGGGAACGGCTCCGTGCTGGCGACCCACACCGCACGCAAGGCGCTGTACGAGAAGGCCGGCGCCACCGTCGTCGAGCTCGTCAAGCGCTACTACGACGGCGACGACGACTCAGTTCTGCCGCGCTCCATCGCCACTGCCGAGGCCTTTGACAACGCCATGGCCCTGGACATCTCGATGGGCGGCTCCACCAACACGATCCTGCACCTGCTGGCCGCGGCCCAGGAAGCGGGCGTGCAGTACGGACTGGCCGAGATGGACGCCAAGTCACGCCAGGTGCCCTGCCTGGCAAAGGTTGCCCCAAACGTTGCCAAGGACAAGACCTATTACATGGAGGACGTACACCGCGCCGGCGGCATCCCTGCGCTGCTCGGCGAACTGAACCGCGGCGGCCTCCTGCACAAGAACGTCCACTCCGTGCACTCGGCGGATCTGGACGGCTGGCTGGATGACTGGGACATCCGCGGCGGCAAGGCCACGGAAGAGGCGAAGGCCCTGTGGCATGCGGCTCCCGGCGGCGTCCGCTCCTCCACCGCGTTCTCCCAGTCGAACCAGTGGACCTCCCTGGACACCGACGCCGCAGAAGGCTGCATCCGCTCGGTGGAGCATGCCTATTCCAAGGACGGCGGACTGGCCGTGCTCCGCGGCAACGTGGCCGTCGACGGCGCCGTAGTGAAGACGGCCGGCGTGGACGAGTCCATCTGGGTCTTTGAAGGCCCGGCAGTCGTATGCGAGTCCCAGGACGAAGCGGTGGAAAAGATCCTGAACAAGGGCGTCAAGGAAGGCGACGTCGTCGTCATCCGCTACGAAGGTCCGCGCGGCGGACCGGGCATGCAGGAAATGCTGTATCCGACGTCGTTCCTCAAGGGCCGCGGCCTGGGCAAGAAGTGCGCCCTCATCACGGACGGGCGCTTCTCCGGCGGCACCTCGGGCCTGTCGATCGGGCACATCTCACCGGAGGCTGCCTCCGGCGGCGCTATCGCCCTGGTGGAGGACGGCGACATCATCAGCATTGACATCACGCGGCGTTCCCTTCAGCTGCAGGTTTCGGACGAGGTCCTTGCCGAACGGCGCGAAAAACTGGAAGCCAATGGCGGGTACAAGGCCAAGAACCGGGACCGCTACGTTTCCCCGGCCCTCCGCGCCTACGCCGCCATGGCGCTGTCGGCCGACAAGGGTGCGGTGCGTGACGTGTCCCTGGTGGAGAACTTGGTCTAGGCTGCGAAGGAAAACTCCCAGGAGGACCCATTGCCGTACACCGTTGATTTCAAGGACGTCTCCACCGTTGGTTTGGAGTCGTCACCCGTGGCGGAAGCGCTGGCGGGGCTGCGCGCCAACGAAGCGCGGTACTACAAGAACAAGTACGACCACGATTTCACCGTCACCCCTGCCGCCGAGGCGCCGGAGACGGTGGCCTATGTGCACAACATCCTCTCCACCGAGCGCAATCTCGTCATCGCGTCCCGTCCACTCGAAGTGTCCTCCTTCGAAGTGGACGGGCTGCGCATGGCGTACGTGTTTTATGAGTCCGGCTTGGCAATCAACGTGATGTACGGCCTTGAGGAAGGCGGGAAACGGGCGGTCGGGTTCAAGCTCTCCGACGGGATGGACGTTCCCGAGGAACTGGCATCCAGTTTCAAGTTCGCGCGCCAGAAATCCAAGCTCGCCGGCGTCATCCGCGGCTCCTACTTTGTGATCAAGGGCGAGTACTGACCCTGGACCCCTTTCCGGCAGCACGAGGCTGCATGCCGCGGCCCGGATCGGTTGGCGGCATGAATGTCAGACCCCACCCCTAGTCTGAAGGTGTCCCGAGGAGGAGGGACGGTGGTTCCGTGAAGGGGGTGCAGCGTGGAGGTTCAGCCGTTCGTCATTGATGAGGAGGCGTGGGTTCCGGCTGTTGAGTTCACGGACGGGGAGGATTCGCTCCTGGCGGGGACGGTGAGTTTCCCGGTTCCCGCGTTCCTGACGGCGGATGGTGCGGTCCGGATGGTGCAGTCTGCTGACAGGTTGATCGCGTGGGCTACGGGCATGAAGCAGGGGGCGCTTGCCCGGGTCGAGGAAGCTATTGCCGAGGAAGCTCCCGCACGGGAGGAGAGCCAGCCGGTACGGTTTGGCGGGGATGAGGTGCATGCGCTTGCTGTCACCGAAGTGTCAACGGCGTGTGCGCTTTCGGAGGGCACGGCTGCACGGGTGCTTAATGATGCGGCGGAGCTGACGGGGTCGCTTTGGGAGGTCCTTGAGGCCCTGGAGGCCGGCGACATTTCCGAGGTGCATGCCCGGATCATTGTTGACCAGGCCCGTTCCCTGCCTGCCGGGCAGGTTGAACGGTTCGCGTCGGTGGCGTTGCGGCGCACGCGGACGCGGCACGGGCGCAGGCGGACGCCGGCTGAATTGCGGGCCTGTCTGCGGCGGTTGCGTGAACAGTTGCATCCTGAAAGCCTGGCGGCCCGCAAGGAGGCGGCCCGGCGTGAGCGCGGTGTGTGGTTCAGGGCCGAGCCGGACGGGATGTGCACGCTCTCGGCGTTCCTCACCGCGGAGGTCGGAATGGCAATCTATAGCGGACTCGATCGTGACGCACGGCTGGCCAGCGCACGGGTAGCGGAGCTCAAAGATCTTCCTGGGCGCGGCTCGGCTTCTGGATCCAGCGGTGCAGAAGTCGGCGCTGCTCCTGGACCCGGCGCTGCTCCTGGACCTGGCACTGTTTCTGAAGCCGGCGCTGCTGTGGATGCGCCTACGCTGTCGGAGTTCCGCGCCGAGTCACTGGCCTACCGCCTCTTGGGTGGCCCTGAAACGGGCGGGTCCGACAAGCTTTTTTGGGGCCCTGACGGGGTGGAATTCGGGGTGTTCTGCCCTGAGATCGTGGTGACTATCCCGGTGGGACAGGTTATGGGCGGCAGCCCCGGTTCCGACGGCGGTCCGATACCCGCCGAACCTCCCACAGTGCCCTCCGCGGCAGCGGGGCTTGGTACGGCCGGACCCCCGGGTGCTGAGTTTGGGGCAGCCGGACTTGGCGCGGCGGGGCCTCCGGGAGCTGGGTTTGGAGTGGATGGTTTTGGTGCGGCTGGGCTTGGCGCGGCTGGGCTTGGCGCGGCCGGACCGCCGGGCGCTGAGTTTGGGACGGCTGAACTGGAAGGGTATGGCCCTCTTGATGCTGCCACGGCGCGGCGTTTGGCGGCGCTGGCGCCTGCCTGGTACCTGCTGTTCACGGACGGTGCCACCGGGGAGGCGTTGGGTGTGGGGCGGCGGGCATATCGTCCACCGAAGGCGTTGCGCCGGTATCTGCAGTGCCGTGACGGGACCTGCCGGTTCCCGGGATGCACCCGCCGGGCCAGTGTCTGCGAGCCCGATCACACCGTCGAGTGGCAGGACGGCGGGACGACCGATCCCGGTAACCTGGCAATGCTCTGCCGCAGGCATCATGCGCTGAAATCCATCGGCGCGTGGAGCTACAGACACTCTTCCCCTTCCGGGGACCTGGAATGGCGTTCACCGCTGGGCCGGAAATACACCACCGAACCAGCGGACCACGGAAAAGTCCTCAATATGCTCCAACAGCCAGAGCCACCACCGTTCTAGGCGGGGGTGCGGCGGCACGCGGTTTCGGCGCTGCCGCATTCCGGCTGGCATCCATCACGGGCCGTCGCGTATGTGGACTTGATCAGGATGGACGTTCAGGACTTGAGCCGCCCCAGTTCCGGGGCGGCCCAGTCCAGCGCGAAGACCCTGGCAAGTCTGGATCCCTGAAACCGACATCACATGTGCGCGCCAACATTGTCGGTGTGCCACGCGACAGCAAGCACGAATTAGCCTCTTTGGTGACTCTTCGTTACATGGCCAGAGTGTCGCATAGGTCACATGCAGTTGCTTCTGGGCGACTTACCCGCCCAACCTTGCATCACATCTTTTTTCAGCGCTTGTCAGAGCGTGCCCAACGAAGGAGCACCACCTATGACTGACGTTCTTTGGTTTTCGGACCTCGGCCTGTCCGATCTCGATCAAGTCGGCGGCAAGAACGCCTCGCTCGGCGAAATGGTCCGAAACCTCGCCTCCGCCGGGGTCAAGGTCCCGGACGGTTTCGCCACCACAGCAGACGCCTACCGGCGTTTCTTGAGCGGGTCCGGCCTCGACACCCGGATCGAAGAGATCCTTAAGGACCTGGACAGCGGCGATGTGACCGCCCTGGCCCTGGCCGGGAAGCAAATCCGGGACCTGATCAGCAGCACCCCCTTTCCAGCCGGATTCGAGGAGCAGATCCGGACCGCCTACCACCGTTTGACGGACAACCACGGCGGTGACGTGTCCTGGGCAGTGCGCTCCAGCGCCACGGCCGAAGACCTGCCGGATGCTTCCTTCGCCGGGCAGCAGGAGACCTTCCTGAACATCCGGGGCGTGGATAACATCCTGCTCGCCATCAAGGATGTCTTCGCCTCGCTCTACAACGACCGCGCCATCGCCTACCGGGTGCACCACGGCTTCACGCATTCAGAAGTTGCACTCTCGGCCGGCATCCAGCGCATGGTCCGCTCCGACGTCGGCGCCTCCGGGGTGATGTTCACCATGGACACCGAAACGGGCTTCAACGACGCCGTCTTCATCACCTCTTCCTACGGCCTCGGCGAGGCCGTGGTCCAGGGCGCCGTCAACCCCGACGAGTTCTACGTCCACAAGGCCGCCCTGGCCGCCGGTCGGCCGGCGGTGCTCAAGCGCGGCCTCGGTGAAAAAGCAGTCCAGATGACTTACACGGAATCCCGCGAGGTGGGCCGGACAGTGGACTTCGTTCCTGTGCCGCAGGACCTTCGCCGCCGTTTCAGCCTGACGGATGCAGAAGTCGAGGAGCTTGCCCGCCACGCGATGGCCATCGAGGCGCACTACGGCCGCCCCATGGACATCGAGTGGGGGAAGGACGGGGTGGACGGCGAGCTCTACATCCTTCAGGCGCGTCCTGAGACCGTCGAATCCCGGAAGGCCACCGGCACCATCTCCCGGTACACCCTGAACGAGCGCTCGGCCGTCCTGGTGGAGGGCCGGGCCATCGGCCAGCGCATCGGCGCCGGCCAGGTCCGGGTCCTCACCTCGATCGACCAGATGGCCTCGTTCCAGGCCGGGGACGTCCTGGTGGCCAACATGACGGACCCGGACTGGGAACCCATTATGAAGAAGGCCGCCGCCATCGTCACCGACCGCGGCGGGCGCACCTGCCACGCAGCCATCATTGCCCGCGAGCTTGGCATCCCGGCCGTCGTCGGTACCGGCAATGCTTCCCGGGTCCTGGCTGACGGCTCACCGGTCACTGTTTCCTGCGCCGAGGGCGAGGCGGGCCTGGTCTACGAGGGCCTGCTGGATTACACACTGAACGAGACCAGCCTGGACACCATGCCGCCGGCGCCGGTCAAGATCATGATGAACGTGGGAACCCCCGAGCAGGCCTTCAGCTTCGCCCGGCTTCCGCACCACGGTGTTGGACTGGCCCGCCTCGAATTCATCATCAACCGCCAGATCGGTATCCACCCCAATGCCCTGCTGGCAGTGGCGGGAGAAATCGAACGCCCGGCCAGCCTCTCGGACTACACCGTCCGCCAGATCCGCGAGAAGACGGCTGCCTACGACGGGCCCCGGGACTACTACGTCCGGCGCCTGGCCGAGGGCATTTCCACCATCGCCGCGGCGTTTGCCCCCGAACCCGTCATCATCCGGCTCTCGGACTTCAAGTCCAACGAGTACGCCAACCTGCTGGGCGGTCCCGCATTCGAACCAACCGAGGAGAACCCGATGATCGGCTACCGGGGCGCGTCCCGGTACCTCTCGGACTCGTTCCGGCAGGCCTTCGAGCTTGAGTGCGAAGCCCTGAAGTTCGTGCGCAACGAAATGGGCCTGTCCAACATCAAGATCATGGTCCCGTTCGTGCGGACCCTGGACGAGGCCCGGGGAGTGACCGAGCTGCTAGCCGCCAACGGGCTGCGCCGCGGCGAGGACGATCTCGAGATCGTGATGATGTGTGAACTGCCCGCCAACGCCCTGCTCGCCGATGAGTTCCTCGAGTACTTCGACGGCTTCTCCATCGGCTCCAACGACCTGACCCAGCTGACCTTGGGCCTGGACCGCGATTCGGCACTGGTGGCCGAAGGCTTCGACGAACGGAACCCGGCGGTAACCAGGCTCCTGGAAATGGCCATTGCCGCCTGCCGTGCCAAGGGCAAGTACGTCGGCATTTGCGGGCAGGGCCCCAGCGACCACCCGGACTTTGCCGAGTGGCTCCTGGAAAAGGGCATCAGCTCCATCTCGCTGAACCCTGACGCCGTCACCGACACCTGGCTGCGGCTGGCCCGCTCCGGAACGCGCTCAGCGGTCTAAGTGGCGGACCAACACCGGATGGATACCGTGGGGGCGGGCAGCTCGTCCGCCCCCACGGTGTTCTTCCTTTCCGACAGCACCGGCATCACCGCCGAAACGCTGGGCAATACCTTGCTCACGCAATTTCCCACCCGGCACCTGGAGCGGCGGACCATCCCGTTCATCACCACGGTGGAGCAGGCTGACGAAGTGGTCGCCGTCATCGACCGGCTGGCCGCCGCCGGACCCCGGCCGATCATCTTCTCCACCACGGTCGATAACGATATTCGCACCGTTCTTTCCCGGAGCCAAGGGCACTTCTTCGACCTCTTCGGCGCACATATCGGCCAACTGGAACAGGCACTCCACGTCCCCGCCAGCGGGCAGCCCGGCCAGGCCCACGGTGTCGGTGACGCAGTCCGCTACCAGTCCCGCATGGCCGCCGTCGAGTACGCCATCGAGCACGACGACGGCCAGTCGGTGCGTGCGCTAGAGCGGGCCGAACTGATCCTCATCGCTCC
This sequence comes from Pseudarthrobacter sp. fls2-241-R2A-168, assembly GCF_030209335.1. NCBI lineage: Bacteria > Bacillati > Actinomycetota > Actinomycetes > Micrococcales > Micrococcaceae > Pseudarthrobacter > Pseudarthrobacter sp. fls2-241-R2A-168. The sequence goes on along the minus strand of NZ_JARVSG010000013.1, from coordinate 85,023 downwards.
CTCGCGGTGCGGAAAAACCCCCACCACCATGTACCTGGCGCTGCAGCACGGCATCCTCGCCGCCAACTTTCCCCTGGTGGAGGAAGATTTCGGCAGCCTGTCCCTGCCGAAACCATTGCTGCCTTTTGTGAACAAGTGCTTTGGGCTGACCTCCCTGCCCGTCCGGCTGAGCCAGATTCGCCAGGAACGCAGGCCGGGCAGCGACTACGCCTCGCTGGGCCAGTGCACTTATGAGCTACGGAACGCCGAGGACATGTACAGGGTCAACCACGTGCCCTACGTAAATTCCGCGTCAATGTCGGTTGAAGAAATCTCCGCCACTGTCCTCCAGCGGATGCAGCTGCACCACTGACCAAGTCGGCGGCCCACACCGAGCATTTCCGCCGCCTACCCCTCCGAGTGTGTCCGCACGTCAGGGCTGACTTCGGCCAGGTGGCCCAGGTTCCTGGACACGGCACGCGCCGTGGCCCGGACCGCCGGGGCCAGCACGTTAGGCGGTGTTGAGCCGTCCGGCACCACGATGGACAGGGCGGCCACCACGGACCCCTGCGCGTCAAAGATCGGCGACGCCACGGACACCGTCTTCGAGGGTGCGGAGCGGCGGATCATGGCAATCCCGGTGCGCCGCACATCAGACAGGGTCCGGCGCAGCTGGCCTTCGGGCATGTGCTCCACGCCGGGTTCGTGCTCCGGCGGCTTCCGCAGCGTGGCCTCCTGGAACTGCTGGTCCGCGCCGGCCAGGAGAACCAGCCCGACGGCAGTGCTCCGCAGCGGCGCGCGTCCGCCCACCCGGTACGCCACTTCCGTGGCGTCCTTCGAGGACAGCCGCTCGATCAACACCGCTTCCTCGTTGTCCCGCACGGCCAGCAGGACGTGGTGGCGGGTCACTTCGAACAGGTCCTCCAGGTAGGGCAGCGCGATCTCGCGCACGCCGTGGCCGCGCGGTGACAGGGATGCCACCTCCCATAGGCGGACCCCCACAACGTAACGGCCGTCGTCGAGCCTCTCCAGTGCGCCCCATGCAACCAGCCGGGCAATGAGGCGCAGCGCGGTGGGCGCGGGCATTCCGGCGTGGCGGGCCAGTTCCGAGAGGGTTAAAGCGCGACGGCGGTCGGAAAAGACCGCGAGCAGGCTCAGCGCCCGGTCAATCACCGGTTCGCCCTGCTTGGGCCGCTTCCCGCGGGCGGGAGTGCTGTCGGTGTCCGGGGTGACAGTCATGGCCGAAGGTCCTTGCGCGGTTGGAGGTGCGGACCGGAGTCCGTGAGCTGGAACACAATATCATTCCAACCAATGAAAGATGTCTGTGGAAGGCGGCCCGCCGGAAACGAAGCTGGAACTCCAGCTGCCCCACGTTCAGGAGCCTCCTGCATGACCTCCACCAGTCTCGACGCCGGCGTCGAGGAATCCCTCCTCGCCTCCGCCAGCCCCACCCGGCTTCGCGTGGAGCATCTCCGCGAGGCGATGGGCATCACCACCACCCGGCCGCGCATCAGCTGGACCCTCCCCGACGGCGCAACAGCCCAGACCGGATACCAGATCACAGCCAGCAATGGCTGGGATACCGGCCGGATGGAGTCTGCGCAGCACCTGCTGGTGCCCTACTCCGGTCCCGAGCTGCAGTCGCGCAGCCGGTTCGAATGGCGCGTGCGGACGTGGGCCGCGGATGCCAACGGCATCGAAACGGAGAGCGCCTGGTCCGAACCGATGCCGGTGGAACTGGGACTCCTGCACCCTTCTGACTGGACCGGACAGTGGATCGGGCCGGAGGAGCGGGCTGTTCCCGCTCCCGGGGAACGGCCCGGCTACCGCCTGTCCAAAACCTTCGGGCTGGAGGTCACCCCGGAGTCAGCCCGCATCTATGCCACCGCCCACGGCATCTACGAGCTGTTCCTCAACGGACAGCGGGTTGGCGACCAGCAACTCACCCCTGGCTCCACCAGCTACAACACCACCCTCCAGGTCCAGGCCTACGACATCACCGCATTGCTGCGCCCCGGAACCAACACCCTCCACGCAGTGCTCACCGACGGCTGGTACCGCGGGACCTTCGGTTTCACGCGCGACGCCGGCATGTACGGCACGCACACAGCCCTCCTTGCGCAGCTGGAGCTGCAGTCCGGGGACAGCAGGACGGTGATCGGCACCGATGAGTCCTGGCTGGTTTCGCCAACGGAGATCCTCAGCGCGGACCTGATGGCCGGCCAGCGGGTGGACTTCCGGGTGCCGGCAGCAAACGCGCCCCAGGTGAGCGCCGCCGTCGCCCGAGACGGAAGCTACGAAACGCTGACGGGGCCCGTGGCACCAGCCACGCGGGTGGTGGAAGTGCTCGAGCCCATGTCCATCACCCGCCTGGCAGACGACCACCAGGTGGTGGACTTCGGCCAGAACATCCACGGCTGGGTGCGCCTCACCAGGCTTGGCGCGCCGGGGGAGAAGGTCACCCTTGTGTACGGGGAGGCGCTCGGCCCCTCCGGTGACGTGACCCAAGACCACCTGCGCCCGCTCGACTTTCGCCACCCTGGCCAGTTCCTGTCCGCAGGCCAGGTTGACGAGGTGGCGGCGTCGGGCGATCCGGGAAAAGTATTCGAACCGCGGCATACTACCCACGGCTTCCAGTACGTGTCACTGCGCGGCCTCACGACGGACCTCGCGCGGGAGGACATTACCGCCTGCCTGGTCCAGACGGACCTGGAGCCCCTGGGCACCTTCACTTGCAGCGATGAGCGGCTGAACAAGCTCCACGAGATTGTGCAGTGGAGCTTCCGGGACAACGCCTGTGAGGTCCCCACCGACTGCCCGCAGCGGGAAAAGGCGGGCTGGACAGGGGACTGGCAGCTGTTTATACCCACTGCTGCATATCTCTTCGACGTCACCGGGTTCTCCCGCAAATGGCTGAACGACGTCCGCGCCGACCAATGGGAGAACGGCGTTATTGCCAACATCTCTCCGTCGCCCGGTCCCGAGGTCACGTCGGCGGACTTTATGGCCTTTATTAACGGTTCAGCCGGCTGGGGAGACGCCATTGTCATGGTGCCGTGGGAGCTGTATCTGGCCACCGGCGATGCCGGAATCCTCGCCGAGAACTGGGACGCGATGAACCGCTGGGTGGACTTCGTCCGGACCTCCGCGGAATCCCGCCGGCACCAGGACCGCCAGGCCGCCAGTCCAACACCGGCGCCACACCAGCAGTACCTCTGGGACACAGGCTTCCACTGGGGCGAATGGATGGAACCGGACGGCCCGGAACCGGACCTGTTCGCCGCCCGCTCCGCCGACCACGGCATCGTGGCCACCGCCTACTACCGGAACACCACCGCCCTGCTGGCCAGGATTGCCGATGTTCTCAGCCGCGAGGAGGAAGCCGCCGCGCTCGCCGAACTGTCCGAGAACGTAAGGCAGGCTTGGGAAACGGAATACGTCGACGCCGCCGGGCACGTCACCCAATCCAGCCAGGCCAACTGCGTCCGTGCCCTCGCGTTTGACCTCGTCAGCCCGGAACGGCGCGCCGCCGTGACGGCCCAGCTCGTCGAACTGATCAGGGCCGAAGGAACGCACGTGGGGACCGGCTTCCTGGCTACGCCCTATTTGCTGCCCGTCCTGGCTGACAATGGTGAGTTGGAGCTCGCCTACGAGCTGTTGATGCAGGACTCTGAACCCTCCTGGCTGGTGATGGTCGACCGCGGCGCCACCACCATGTGGGAGCTGTGGAACGGCATCGACGCCGATGGCACCCCGCACCAGTCCCTGAACCACTACAGCAAGGGCGCTGTGGTGTCCTTCCTGCACCGCTACACCGCAGGCCTCCGCCAGGCTCCCGGCAGCGCGGGCTACGAACGGATCATCATCGAACCGCGCCCCGGCGCCGGCCTGGCCTCCGCGGCCACTTCGCATCAGGGACCTCACGGCCTGATTGAAGTGGAGTGGACAGCGGACGACGGCGGCCTGCAGCTGAGTGCCACCGTCCCGGCCGGGACCATCGCCGACGTCCGCCTGCCCGGCCAGCCTCCCGCCGTCGTCGGACCTGGAAAGCACCACTTTGCCGCCGCCCGCGGCGGCACTGGTGAAACGCCCCAGCTTGCCAAAGACCCCCAACTTGTAAGGAGCGCACCATGAGTGTCAACGAAGCCACCGAGGTCTACGAAACCAAACCCTTCGATTCTGCCCGGCCCGGTGGTGTGGACGTTCCCCCGTTCCCTGTCTTCGACGCCCCGGGCTTGCCCGAAAACGTCTCGGACATCTCCGCCGTCCACCGTGAAGTCACGTATGCGCGGGCCATCGGGTTCCGGCCGCTCAAGATGGACATCTGGCTGCCGCGCCAGGCCGCCGCGCCCGTGCCGCTGGTGGTGTGGGTCCACGGCGGGGCCTTCCAGCTGGGCGACCGCCGCGAACTGCCGCCCACCTTTGCACCGGACTCAGTGTTCCGGCTGCTCAACGAGGCCGGAATCGCCTGCGCCACCGTGGACTACCGGCACTGCCTGGAGGCGCCGTTCCCGGCGCAGCTGCACGACCTGAAGGCGGCCGTCCGCTACCTGCGCGAATATGCGGCGGACCTCGGCGTGGACCCGGAACGGTTCGGCGCCTGGGGCGAATCCGCCGGCGGGCACCTTGTCGCGCTGCTCGGACTGACTGGCGCCAGGGAGGACCTGCACGGCGGGCTCGGTGCGCAGGGGCACTCCAGCCGCGTCAGCGCCGTCGTCGACTTCTACGGGGTCTCCTCGCTCGTGGAAATCCCGCCGATGAACACCCCTGACGGGCTCTTCCCGCCGGCGCTGACCGCAGCTGTTCCGGCCGGAATGTCCCTGCAGCCCGAGTACATGCTGGTGGGCGGCTCGGACGATCCCGCGCTGCTGGCTGCGGCAAGCCCGGTCAGCTACGTCACCGCCGGCGCGGCGCCGTTCCTGCTGATCCACGGCGACAGCGACGGCCTGGTGCCGCACTCACAGACCGACCTCCTGGCCGCGGCGCTCGCGGCAGCAGGCGTTGAGCATGAAGTGGTCACCATCAAGGGCGGCGACCACTGCTTCTTCGGCGCGGAAGACCAGCTGGACAACATTCTCGCGGCCGCCGTCGGTTTCTTCACCGAAAAGCTGGGCCGGTCATGACAGCCCGGCAGGGGGGATCGTCCGTGCCGTCCGACGGCGGGACGCTCGCGCCTGACGCTGGTTTCGCCTTGTACATGGCGGCACCCGAAGGTCCGGAAACCCTGCCCAGCCAGATGGGGCCCGACGTGCCCATCCGCACTGTCATCGCAGAGGGCAAGCGCGGGCCGGTGGATATCCGGATCTATGGGGAGCCGTCCTCCACCGGTGGGCCAGCGCTGGTGTGGCTGCACGGCGGCGGCTTCGTCAGCGGCGGCCTTGATATGCCCGAATCCGACTATCTGGGCCGCGTACTCGCCGCAAGCGGGATCCCGGTGCTGTCCGTCGATTACCGGCTGGCCCGCGACGGAGTGCACTTTCCGGTGCCCCACGAGGACGCGCTGGCGGCATGGTTCTGGATCCGCCGGAACGCCGCCGGACTCGGGTTGGATGCGGATCTCCTGTGCCTGGGCGGCGCAGGCGCGGGCGGCAACCTCGCCGTGGGCGCCGCGCTCTACCTGACCGACGCCGGCAAGCCGCTCCCCGCGAAGCTCCTGCTGGCGTATCCCTTCCTCCATGCCGAACTGCCGCCGCCCGCGGGCGGACTGGACGAGGAGGTGATGGCGACGCTGCCGCGGCACCTCCGCTTTACGATCGAGGACTGCCTGCGGAATGCGGAGAACTATGTGGGCGGTCCCGTGAGCATGGCGTCCTCCTACGCGATGCCTGGCTATGCCGACCCGTCAGGGCTGCCGCCGACGGCCATCGTCGCCTGCGAGTACGACGACGTCCGCGGCTCCTCCGAGCTGTTCGCCGCCAACCTGGAGCAGGCCGGTGTTCCGGTGTCCTACTTCCTGGCCCGCGGCGCCGTCCACGGGCACCTCAACCACGCGGCGGGCAGCCCGGAGGCGCAGCCCGTCCTGGATTTCCTGGCCCAGGAGTTGGCGTCCGCGAAGGTACAGTAACAACCGCAGACAGCGGCGTCCCGGCCCGCTCCCCGCGACGCCGCGGGTCTGAGGTTTTAGGTTCCTGCCTTGCCTGAAGCGGCAGGCGGCGCATTGCCGCCGTAGTGGCTGCTGGACCAGATCTGGCTCATCTCTTCGGTGGACTGCTCCACGATCCTGCTCATGGCGGCATGAGCTGCGGCCGCCTCCCCGCGCTGGATGGCGCTGGCCACATCCATGTGCAGCTGCAACGCTTCGTGATGGGGGAGGTGCGGCATCAGGCCATGTTGCGTGCGGCCAGTCAGGACCTCCGTCACCAGGTTCTGCAACTGTGCGAACATGGCGTTGCCCGAAGCATTGAGTACGGCCGCGTGAAACTCCACGTCCAGCAGTAGGAACTCTTCCTGGTCTCCACGCTGGCCGGCTGCCCACAGCCGGGCCGCGAGGGCTACCAGCTCGCTGCCCGCGTCCCACGATGCCCGCTCGGCAGCAAGTCGGGCTGCCTGCGGTTCCACCGCTCCACGGAGTTCGTTGAGTGACTGCAGCTGCTCAAGCCGACGGGACGAGGCAAGGCGCCAGCGGATCACTTCGGGATCGTAGAGATTCCAGGATGCTTCAGGCTGCACCACTGTGCCGAACCGGCGGCGTGACTCGAGCAGGCCCTTGGAGGACAGCACGCGGGCGGCCTCCCTCACCACGGAACGGGACACGTTGTGCTGTGCCTCCAACTCATCCAACCTCAGGACTGAGTTCGCGGGAAAACGCCCCTCAGCAATAGCAAGCCCCAAACTCTGCACGAGTGAAGCGTGCAGGTTTGTTGGAGACTCCGCCTTTGGGGTTTTCATAGATAAATCATACGGGTGCTTGCCAAGGCCTTGTCTATGTCTGTTTTATTTGTCTATGCTGACTCCCAAAGCAGATGTAAAGATGCATCTGTAAGCGGGCTGACTTTTTTGTCCAGCCCTCTCGAAGCAAGGGAGTCGTAATGAAGCGACGTTCTGTAGTGAAGTACGCGGCTGTCGCTGCGGCGCTTTCGCTCGGACTGACCGCCTGCAGTGGCGGCGGCGGCAGCAGCGATGCCAAGGAATCCGGCACCGTCCGGGTGACCCTGGCGAACCACGTCTGGACTGAAGGCATCAAGGCAGCTATTCCGGAGTTTGAGAAGTCCAGCGGCCTTAAGGTCGAGCTGACCCAGCTCGGCGAAGACCAGCTCTCGGACCAGTACAACGTCAAGCTCAACGCCGGCAGCGATGAGATCGATGTGATGATGTACCGCCCGCTCCAGGAAGGCAAAGCCTTCGCGAAGAACGGCTACCTGGCAGACCTGACGGACAAGGTCTCCGCAGACTCAGGTTGGGACTGGAAGGACTACCAGGAGGGCCCGGTCAAGGCCACTACTGTTGACGGCAAGGTTGTGGGCGTCCCGATCATCACCGAACGCGAAGTCCTCTACTACCGCAAGGACCTGCTGCAGGCAGCCGGACTCCAGGTTCCCAAGACCATGGACGAGCTCGAAGCTGCGTCTAAGGCCATCAAGGCAGCCAACCCGGACGTAGCCGGTTTTGTTGCCCGCACCGGCAAGTCCGCGGCGGTTACGCAGTTCTCCAGTTTCCTCTACAGTTTCGGCGGTGACTTCACGGATTCCAGCGGCAAGTCCGCTGTGAACTCGGACGCCGCGAAGAAGGCCTACGCCTACTACGGCGGTCTGATCAAGAACTACGGTCCCGCCAACGTCAGCACCGACATGAGCTGGCCCGAGGCGATGGCAATCTTTACGCAGGGCAAGGCGGCCTTCTACACCGAGGCGGACTCGCTCTACAAGAACGCCACAGATCCGGCCAAATCCAAAGTGGCGGACAAGGTAGGGTTTGCGCCGCTGCCCGCAGGTCCCGCGGGTTCCAAGCCTTACAACATCCCCTCCTGGGGCCTGGCCGTGAACGAGGCTTCCAGCAACCAGGACAACGCCTGGAAGTTCATCCAGTGGGCCACGAGCAAGGAACGCACCCTGGCCGCGCAGAAGGCCGGCGTCCCCGGACCCCGCGCTTCCGTCTGGTCCAACGCGGAAGGAACCTCGACGTACCCCAAGGACCTGGCCGATGCCATTGCGGTCAGCGCCAAGAACGGTATTGGCCACGACCGGCCCGAGGTTGTCACGGTAGGCAAGGCCCGCGAAATCGTCGGGGAGCCGATCGTCGCCAGCATCACCGGCGCCGACGCCTCCTCGGCAGCCGACTCGGCCGATGACTCCTTCCAGAAGTTCCTGGACAGCGAAAAGAAGTAACAGCCGCCGCGCTTCATACCCCTAAAGCGCATCAGAGCCCAGCGGGACGGTACCCCGTTGCCGTCCCGCCGGGTCATCGCTCTTGCCTCACCCCAAACTCTTAGGTGAACCATGTCTGTAATGAACGCGCCAGGCAGCGCCCCGGCCCGAAGCGCAGGACGCCCTCCCAGCATGGGTGGAAATTTCTCCGCCTGGGCGAACCGGCACCGCAAATGGCTTTTTGCCGCACCCGCCATGATCTTTGTCGGCGTCCTGATTGTCTTTCCGCTGGCGTGGACCTTGTACTTGAGCCTCACGGATTCGCAGGGGTCTGTCCGCGCCAAAACGGATTTCATTGGGTTCGAAAACTACCTGACAGTCCTCACTGACACAGAACGTTTCTGGCCGGCAGTGGCCCGTACGCTGTCATTCACCGGCGTGGCCCTGGTCTGCGAGGTGGTGCTCGGCATGGGCATCGCGCTGCTCCTTTGGCGCCCGTTCCGCGGTGAAAAGTGGGTTCGGGTGGCGATCCTGCTGCCGCTGGTGGCCACGCCGGTTGCCGTGGGAATGATGTGGCGGCTGATCTTCGATCCGAACATCGGCTTCGCCAACCAGCTGCTGGGCATGGTGGGCATCCCGCCTCAGCCCTGGCTCTCGGGCCAGGACACCGCGCTGGGAACCACGATCTTTATGGACGTATGGCAGTGGACCCCCATGGTGGTGCTGATCCTTCTTGCCGGCCTGACCTCGCTCTCCGATGAGCCTGATGAGGCTGCCCGGGTGGACGGCGCCAACTCCTTCCAGCGCTTCTTCCTCATCACCCTGCCGCTGATGATGCCTACCGTTGTTGTCGCCATCCTGCTTCGCGGCATCGACGCCCTGAAGACCTTCGACATCCTGTACGCCACCAAGGGCAAGGGCGGCGGGTCCTTCCACGAGGTGGAGACCCTGAACGTCTACGCCTACGGCCTGAGCTTCGACTACAACCAGTACGGGCTGTCCTCAGCGGTGCTGATCCTGTTCTTCATGATCATCATCGGCTCCATGTGGCTGCTGACCATGCGCAAGAAAGCGGTAAGCAAATGACCGTTACAACCCCCAGCCAAACCTCCGCCGCGGCTCCCCAGGTGATCCGCCGCCGTCGGAAGCCCCTGCCCACCCGCCTCTATAAGGTCTTCCGTGTTGTGGCCCTCATCGTGGTGGTGCTGTTCCTGATTGCGCCGTTGTTCTGGATGCTCCTGGCTTCCTTCAAGACCAATGTGGACATCTATGACACCGCCAAGGCCTTGATCTTCTCGCCCACGGGTGAGAACTACGCCAACGTTCTGCAGCGGAACAACTATTTCATCTTCATCTTCAACAGCTTCTGGGTGGCGTTCGTTTCCACCGCGCTGTCAATCGTGCTTGGCGTTCCCGCGGCCTATGCCATGAGCCGGTTCACCATGTACCGCTCCGCTCTCGTGGTGCTGATGGCGCGCGTTATCCCGGGCGTTTCCCTGTTGGTGCCCTGGTACTACGTGTTCTCCAACCTGCGGATGGTGGGCAAGTTCGAGGTCCTGATCCTCAGCCACATGTTCGTGGCGCTGCCGCTGATCGTCTACATCATGATGAGCTACTTCGATTCCCTGCCGCTCGAGCTGGAAGAGTCCGCCCAGGTGGACGGCCTCACCCCGATCGGTGCGTTCCGCCTCATCACGCTGCCGCTCGCCGTCTCCGGCATCGCCACCGCGGGCATCCTGTCGTTCATCTTCTCGTGGAACAACTTCATGTTTGCCCTGGTGCTTTCCGGCTCCAACACCAAAACACTGCCCGTGGCCATCTTCGACTTCGTCTCCTACGCCAGCATCGACTGGGGCGGACTCATGGCGGCGGCCACAGTGGTGACCATTCCCATCATGATCATTGCGCTTTTCACGCAGAAGTACATCGTCTCCGGCCTCACCGCCGGTGCCACCAAGGGCTAGGCAACAGTGACTTTCATCAGCAGGATCGAAACCTTCCTCGTCGCACCGCGCTGGCTGTTCGTCCGCATCGAGACCGACAGCGGAATCGTCGGCTGGGGCGAAGCGACCTGCGAGGGCCGCAGCGAAACGGTCCGCACCGCCGTCGAACAACTCTCCGAAGTCCTGATCGGCAATGATGCGCTCCGGATCGAGGACCACTGGCAGGTCATGACCAAGGGCTCTTTCTACCGCGGCGGCCCTATCCTGGCCAGCGCCGTGTCCGGCCTGGACCAGGCTCTGTGGGACATTGCCGGCAAGCATTTCAACACCCCGGTGCACCAGCTGCTTGGCGGGCACGTCCGTGACCGGATCCGGATGTACGGCTGGGTGGGCGGAGACGAACCCAACGAGGTAGCGGACCAGATCAGCGCCCAGCTGGAGGTGGGGCTGACGGCAGTCAAAATGAATGCCAGCGGCCGGATGAGCCCCATCGCCTCGGTGGCAGAGCTCGACGGCGTTGTCCGCCGGGTGGCTGCCGCCCGCGAGGTCCTGGGGGAGCACCGGGACGTCGCCGTGGATTTCCACGGCCGCTTCAGCCTTGCCAACGCCCGCCGCGTGGCACCGCTGCTGGAACCGTACCGGCCCTTCTTCCTCGAGGAACCAGTGGTCCCGGAAAACACGCACCTGCTGCGGGAGTTCACCGCGTCTACCACAACGCCGGTCTCCACCGGCGAGCGGCTCTACAACCGGCAGGAATTCCTGCCCGCCCTGCAGGCCGGCATCGCCGTGGCGCAGCCGGATCTCTCCCACGCTGGAGGCATCACCGAGGTCCGCAAGATCGCCTCGCTGGCCGAGGTCTACGACGTGCAGCTTGCGCCGCACTGCCCGCTGGGTCCACTGGCGCTCGCCGCGTGCCTGCAGGTGGGCTTTGCGACTCCCAATTTCCTCATCCAGGAACAGAGCATCGGCATTCACTACAACCAGGGCGCGGAAGTCCTGGACTACGTGGTGGACAAGTCGCCGCTGAAGTTTGTGGACGGGCACATTGAACGCCTTACCGGCCCCGGCCTGGGCATTGAAATCGATGAGGCCGTAGTCCGTGCCGCGGACAAGCGCGGGCATGCCTGGCGCGGCCCGGTCTGGCGCCAGCCGGACGGTGCCTTTGCCGAATGGTGACGGCCAAAAGCACGGGTATTGAGAAGAGCAACCCCTATGAAGGAGAAGGCCCTGATGGAGAACACCCTGGCCCCCGAGGAACTGCTGGCCGGCGTGCGGCGGACACGGCTGCTGGCGATCGTACGGGGAAACGACGGTACGGCAGCCGGGAAGGCGGCCCTCGCCGCGATGGAGGAGGGTTTCCAATATGTCGAAATCGCCCTGACCACTCCCGGGGCCCTCGATGCCATCAGTGAGGTGCGGGCTGCGGCGCCTGCCGGCTGCTTCGTAGGTGCCGGAACGGTGCTGACAAAACAGGACGTGGACAACGTTGCGGCCGCGGGCGGCCAGTTCATGGTCACGCCGTCCCTCGCGCCGTCCATCGAAGAAGCAGCGGGCCGGGGCATCCCCGTGCTGGCCGGTGCCCTGACCCCGAGCGAGTCCTTCGAAGCGATGAACCGCGGTGCCACGGCGGTAAAGCTCTTCCCTGCCTCCATTGGGGGACCCGGGTATCTCAAGGCAGTCCGCGATCCGTTCCCGGACATCCCCTTTATAGCGGTAGGCGGCGTGGGGCTCGATGAAGCGGCGGGATATTGGGCCGCCGGTGCCATCGCCGTCGGACTAGGCGGCCCGCTTTTCGGTGATTCGGCATCCGGGGGCGACCTCGCCGCCATGCGGGAGCGGGCACGCCGCTTTGCTGCCTTGGCTGCCGGTTCCGGCGGCGGGGCCATGGAGAGCCAACGGTGACTGCCGACGCCGGCCTCCCTGGCGTGGACCTCCTGACCTTCGGTGAGTCCATGGTCTCGCTGCGCTCAACCGGGCCGCTGTCCGCCGGCGGCGCCCTGGCCATGCATGTTGCCGGAGCCGAATCGAACGTGGCCGCGGCCGTCGCCCGGCTGGGCCACACCGCAAGATGGGCAGGCGTGGTGGGTGAAGATCCCCATGGCGAATTCATCCTCCGCCAGCTCCGGGCAGAGGGCGTGCAACTGCAGCAGCGCGAGGACCCATCGCGGTCGACCGGTGTGATGTTCCTCGAACAACGCACGGCGGACGTCACCCGCGCCTTCTACTACCGCTCCGGGTCCGCCGGATCAACGCTCAGCCGCGAGGATGCGGACCGTGCCCTGCAACAGGGCGCCCGCATCCTTCATCTCACCGGCATCACGGCTGCGCTCAGCCCAGAGTCGCGGAAGGCCGTGGAGTTCGCGGCCGAACGCGCCGCTGCCGACGGGCTGGTGGTGTCCCTCGACGTCAACTACCGCAGCAAACTGTGGTCCCGGGACGAGGCCCGGGAGGCCCTCACTCCGCTCGTCCGGCACGCCACCATCCTGATTGCTTCCGACGACGAACTTGACCTGGTAGCCATCCCGCCCGACGGCGGCCAGGACCCTGAGACGCAGGAAGGGGTTATGGCTGGCCAACTCCTTGGACTGGGAGTGCGCGAAGTTGTGGTCAAGCGCGGTGCCGCCGGCGCGTGCGTCCACACCCGGGACGGCCGCTGGGAAGCCCCGGCAGTGCCTGTCACCAGCATCGACACGGTGGGTGCCGGAGATGCTTTCACCGCCGGTTACCTGTCCGCATTGCTCGACGGCGAGGACGTGGCCGGCCGGCTGCAGCGGGGGGCCCTGATGGGGGCCTTCGCCGTCAGCACTGCCGGGGACTGGGAAGGCCTTCCCCGCCGGGCAGAGCTCGCCCTGCTCGGCACCACCCCCAGCGGAACCACCCAACGCTGACCCCCGCATCCTGACCCCTTCCGATCAAGAAAGCCTGTATCTGCTGTGAAAATCATTGCTGCTGACGTCTTTGTGACCAGTCCCTCCCGGAACTTCGTGACGCTCCGGATCACCACCGAGGATGGCGTGACCGGTATCGGTGACGCCACGTTGAACGGCCGTGAGCTCGCCGTCGCCGCATACTTGAAGGAGCACGTTGCGCAGCTGCTGATCGGGAAGGACCCGCACCGGATCGAGGACACCTGGCAGTTCCTGTACCGCTCCTCGTACTGGCGCCGGGGCCCGGTGACGATGGCAGCGATCGCGGCGGTGGACATGGCGTTGTGGGACATCAAGGGCAAGATGGCGGGCATGCCGGTGTACCAGTTGCTGGGCGGGGCGTCCCGGAACGGGCTGCGCGCGTACGGGCACGCCTCGGGCGCTGATTTGCCGTCTTTGTTTGATTCGGTCCGGGAGCACCTGGAGCTTGGGTACAAGTCGATCCGGATCCAGACCGCCGTGCCTGGTATCAAGGCTGTGTACGGGGTGGCGGCGCAGGCGCAGGCTTCGGGGGAGCGGTATGACTACGAACCCGCCGGGCGGGGGGCGTTTCCGGTGGAGGAGGACTGGGACACCCGGGCTTACCTGCGCCACCTGCCTACCGTGTTTGAGGCGGTCCGGAACGAGTTCGGCCCGGAAATCCCTTTGCTGCACGACGGGCACCACCGGATGACCCCGATCCAGGCCGCGAAGCTGGGCAAGGCGCTGGAGCCGTATGACCTGTTCTGGCTGGAGGACTGCACCCCGGCCGAGAACCAGGAAGGCCTGCGCCTGGTCCGCCAGCACACCACCACCCCGCTGGCGATCGGTGAAATCTTCAACACCGTGTATGACTTCCAGACCCTGATCAAGGAACAGCTGATCGACTACGTCCGGGCCGCGTCCACCCACTTCGGCGGGATCAGCCCGTTGAAGAAGGTGATGGACTTCGCCGCTCAGTACCAGATCAAGTCCGGCTTCCACGGTCCCACCGACATTTCCCCGGTGGGCTTTGCCGCGCAGCTGCACGTGGGCCTGGCCATCCATAACTACGGCATCCAGGAATACATGCAGCACTCGGACAAGACCAACGAGGTCTTCGAACAGTCCAAGACGTTTGTGGACGGCTACCTGCACCCGGGCGACAACCCTGGCATCGGCGTCGAGTTCAACGAAGAAGCCGCCGCGGCCTACCCCTACCAGCAGGCCTACCTGCCCTACAACCGCCTCATCGACGGAACGGTCCACGACTGGTGAGGCTGTAGCGCGGCTATTACCGGGTGGAGTCACGAACTGGCACAGGACTACCGCCTGGTGCGAGCATGGTTGGATGCTTGAGGCAACCAAATCCCAAAACACCCCTGCAGAAACGCCACTGAACCCGGCCCTGGCCGCCGAAAGCAGGATCGCCCGGATCGCGGTGACGGTGTTTCCGCTGCTGGTGGTTGCCGCGGGCATCGTTGGTTTCCTGGCGCCCGGGGTCTTCAAGCCGATGGCGCCCAGCGTGCCCTACCTGCTCGGGATCATCATGTTCTGCATGGGCCTCACGCTGACCCCGCCGGACTTCGCCGCCGTGGCCAAGCGCCCGTGGGCGGTGGCACTGGGCATCGTGGCGCACTACGTGATCATGCCGGGAGCCGGGTGGCTGATCGCCCTCGCGCTGAACCTGGAGCCGGAGCTGGCCGTGGGCCTGATCCTGGTGGGTTGCGCGCCTTCCGGCACCGCCTCCAACGTGATGGCCTTCCTGGCCAAGGGCGACGTTGCCCTGTCTGTGGCTGTTGCCTCCGTTTCCACGCTGATCGCCCCGATCGTTACGCCCCTGCTGGTCCTGTTCCTCGCCGGGTCCTACCTCCAGATCGACGCCGCAGGCATGGTCCTGGACATCGCCAAGACAGTCCTCCTGCCGGTGGTCGCCGGCCTGCTGGCCCGGCTGTTCCTCAAGAAGCTCGTGGCCAAGGTGCTGCCCGCACTGCCCTGGGCCTCCGCCGTCGTGATTTCCCTGATCGTGGCCATTGTGGTGGCCGGCAGCGCCGGCAAGATCGTGGCCGCGGGCGCCATCGTGTTCCTGGCCGTGGTGCTGCACAACGGCTTCGGACTGGGCCTGGGCTACCTCGCCGGCAAGATCGGCCGCCTGGACAGCAAGGCCCGCCGCGCCCTGGCCTTCGAGGTGGGTATGCAGAACTCCGGCCTCGCTGCGACGCTGGCCACCACCCACTTCAGCCCGCTCGCTGCCCTGCCGTCGGCTGTGTTCTCCCTGTGGCACAACATCTCCGGCGCCATCGTGGCCGCATGGCTGGCCCGCCGCCCGCTGGGGGACAGCAAGGGCTGACCAGCAGGAAGCCCCGAAGCTGTTTCATTCAGTGAAAGCAGCCATGCGGAGCGGACTCCCTGTGCGCGAATGTTGAGTAGTGACGCGGTCCACACTGGTGGCCCGGCGCATGAACGAAACGGCGCGGTAAGACATGGAGTCAACGATGACGGCAGGGCGGGTTCTGAAGGGCGTTGAATTCGCCCACCCCGAGGGCTCAGCGCCGCTGCTGCTTGACCTCTACCTCCTCGCAAGCCCGGAGCAGTCCGCTGCTTTGCCGGCTATTGTCCACTTCCACGGCGGCGGCTGGCGGGTGGGCGGCCGTTCCTCCCTTGGCCCCCAGGCGGATGCGCTGGACCTGAGCCCCATCGAACGCCTGGTGGACGCCGGTTTTGTGGTCGCCTCTGCCGATTACCGGCTGAGTTCCGTGGCCCACTTTCCGGCCCAGCTGCTGGACGCCAAGGCTGCGGTCCGCTGGGTCCGCGCCAATGCCGCCTCCTACAATATGGACCCGGACAGGATCTACGCGTGGGGTGATTCTGCCGGCGGGCACCTGGCCAGCCTTGTGGGACTGACCGCCGGGTCAGCGGAATACGCGGGTGATGAGGCGGGCATCAGCGACGCCGTTGCGGCCGTCGCCGCCTGGTACCCGCCCACCGACCTTCTCCACATGGGTGAACAACGCCTCGCTAACGCCGTCGCCAGCGCCGACGATCCGGGCTCGCGCGAGGCGCTCCTCCTGGGGGCCCAGCCGGCCGAAGCGCCGGACAAGGCAGCCGCCGCAAGCCCCCTCACCTACGCGGGCAACCATGCCCCGCCGTTCTTCCTGGCGCACGGCACCGCGGACCGCTTCGTCCCGCCGGCACAGTCCGCCAACCTGGCCGCGGCGCTGGAAGCGGCGGGCGCCGACGTCGAACTTTTGCTGATTGAAGGCGCCGACCACATGTGGCAACTGCCGGGGCAGGACCCTGCCGCTGCGATAAAGGCCGCCGACGCCACCCTCGATTTTTTCCGCCGCCAGGCATTCAGACCCTGACCTAAGACATCCCGGGCACCCAGCCCCGGGCAAGACCTGAAAGGCCCTCCCATGCAGTTTGTTGGCATCACTCACCAAGGCGAATCCTGGGCCGCGGCCCTCGTGGACTCGCGCCTCGTCCCGCTCGCGCCCATTACCGAATTCTGGGCGGACCCCGCCGGCTGGCAGGACAAAGCCGTTACCCTGACGGCCGACGCCGGCACCTCGTTGGAGCGCGGAAGCGTCACCGAAGTGCCGCTCGTCCCCGCCTCCGCCCGCGTGATCTGCGTGGGGCTGAACTACAAAGCCCACGCCGCCGAAGGCAGCTACAAGGACCAGGACCTGCCGCCCTATCCCACGCTGTTCGGCCGCTGGACCGCGTCGCTCTCCGTGGGCAACGTCCCTGTTCCCGTGCCGGCCGGGGAGGACGGGCTGGACTGGGAAGGCGAAGTGGCGGCCTACATCGGCCGCCGCGTTGAATCCGCGGACGAGGCCCAGGCTGCGGAATCAGTTTTCGGGTACTCCACCTTCAACGATCTCACCGCCCGCCGCGCCCAGAAGCTCACCACCCAGTGGACGGTGGGCAAAAACGGCGACTTCACCGGCCCGCTCGGACCCCTGGTCAGCGTCGACGAGGTGGGTGACCTCCGGGACGGCCTGCAGGTCCGCACCCGCGTGAACGGCACCGAAGTCCAGAACGGCAACACCCGGGACATGATCTTCTCCGTCCCGGCCATCATCTCGCTGATCAGCCAGACCCTGACGCTCCACCCCGGAGACGTCATCGCCACCGGCACCCCCGAAGGAGTGGGTTACGCGCGGACTCCGCAGTGGCTGCTGCAGCCCGGCGACACCGTCGAGGTGGAAATCGAGAAGCTCGGCACACTGGCCACGCCGGTAGGCGAAGCCTCCCTGCGGAGCCGTGCCTGATGGTCGCCCACCGTTTCGCCTCCCCGGAGCACATCCCCGCGGAGGTGCAGATCCTGATTGCCGGCGGCGGTCCCAGCGGCCTGTTCCTGGCGCTGGACCTGGCCTCCCGCGGCATCGCGAGCCTGGTGGTGGAGCCGCGCGATGCGGTGGACCACGCCCGCCCGCGCGCCAAAACCACCAACGCCCGCACCATGACGCACCTGCGCAGGCTCGGCCTTGCCGATGCCCTTCGGGCGGCTTCCCCGCTTCCGGTGGACTACGCCCAGGACGTCATCTTCTGCACCGGACTCACCGGTCCCGGTGCCTATGAACTGCGCCGGTTCCGGAAAGCTTTCCAGCTCGAGCCCGGCCGCTACAGCCCGCAGCCGGAGTGCGGACAGCAGGTCCCGCAGCCCGTGCTCGAGGAAGTGCTGCGGGCTGCCGTTGTTGACTCGCCGCTGGTGACAATGGTGACGGGCTGGAGCGTTCAGTCCGTCGATGATTCCGATGCCGGCTACGCAGCCGTGGTCTCCGATGCCTCCGGTGCCAAGCGCACCATCGCTGCCGAGTACGTCATCGGTGCCGACGGCGCCACCTCCGCCGTGCGCCGGAGCCTGGGGATCCGGCTTGAAGGCGGTTCCGCTGCCCTGTCCAACATCAGCATCCTGTTCCGGTCCGAGCGGCTGGCCTCAGCTGTGAACCTGGACCCGGCCGTGCAGTACTGGGTGGTCGGCGCCAACACCTCGGGCATGCTGGGGCCGATGGACCTCAACGGAACCTGGTGGGCCATCATCCAGGGCGTCAATCCGGAGGAGACCGTGGATACCGCCAAAGCCGGCGGTATGGTCCGCTCCCTGGTGGGCGCCGACGTCGATATCGAGGTCCTGGCCACCGATCCCTGGACGGCCCGCATGCTGCTGGCCCCGGAGTACCGCCGCGGGGGAGTGTTCCTGATGGGCGACGCCGCGCACCTCAACCCGCCCTGGGGCGGGCACGGCTTCAACACCTGCGTGGGCGATGCCGCCAACCTGGCCTGGAAGCTGGCCGCGGTGATCACGGGCTGGGCGGGCTCAGAGCTGCTGGACAGTTACGAAGCGGAACGCCGTCCCGTGGCAGCCCGCACCATCAGCGACGCCGCCGCCAACGGCAAGGCCCTTGCCTACCACTTCGCTGATCCAGAGCTCCTGGCCGACGGCCCTGCCGGCGCTTCCGCAAGGGCCGCCGCCCACGAAGCCCTTGCCGTGAAGCAGAGCGAATTCGATTCCCTGGGCCTGGTCCTTGGGTACGCCTACGGGGACTCGCCGGCGGTGGTCCCGGACGGGTCGCCGGCCCCGGTGGAGGACCCCATCGTGTACTTTCCGTCAGCCAGCCCGGGGGCCCTGCTGCCGCACGCCTGGCTGGACGGGTCCGCCTCGGTTTACGACCTTCTGGGCCAGGATTTCACGCTGCTCGTGGATGAAGATGCGCTCGCCGGCAGGCGGGCCGAGGACGTCTTTGCCGCCGTGGTCGGCGCTGGGAAACGCAAGGGCATCCCGGTGGCGATTGCCGCCGTCGGACGTTTCGATGACGGGACCCAACCCTCCGAGCTATGGGGAGGCGACGCCGTCCTGGTCCGCCCGGACCAGCACGTGGCGTGGCGGGGGAGTTCGGTGGAGGCGGCTGCGGCTGCCCTGGCCGTGGCGGCCGGCCGGCGCACGGCAGAAGACCTGGACCAGAACCAGCACAGCGAACAGGAAGGGAAGGCCCGTGTCCGCGTCGTCGTTCCGTGATTACCTCTTTGCCCCTGACCACCCCCGCGTAGCTGAGATCCGCGGCCTAAACGCCCGCGGGTACGCCGAGGCAGCAACCAGGGATTCGTTCGCCGGGCCCATGATCGAAGGCTGGAAGAAGCTGTATCCGCAGCCGTTCACAGGCATCACGAACGACGGCGTCCTCCGCCCCGGGCTGTTTCCGCTCGCTCCCGCGCGGGCCGGGGAGGAGGCGCCCACCCTTGAGATGGCGGCCGCGGCCCGCAAGCTGGTGGGCGCCCTGACCGCGGAGCAGGCGTCGCGGCTGAGTTACGCCGTGGACGCGCCCGAATGGCAGAGCTGGGCGAACCCGGAGTTTATGCAGCACGACACCGGCCTCCGCCTCGACGAGCTGGAGGCGCCGGTGCGGGACGCCGTGTTCGCCGTGGTGGAAGCATCACTGAGCCCGGCCGGTTTTGAGCTGATCCGGAACCTCATGCGGATCAACGGCTTCCTCGGTGAGCTGGTGGAGCTGCCGCTGCTGATGAACGAGTTCAGCTACAACTTCGCCCTGTATGGTGAACCGTCCGAGACGGAGCCGTGGGGGTGGCAGCTGTTCGGCCACCACGCTGCGCTGAACTGCCTGGTGGCCGGAACGCAGCTGGTGATCTCGCCCGTGTTTATGGGTGCCGAACCTGATGTTATCGACGCCGGGCCGTACCAGGGAGTGGTGGTGTTCAAGGAGCGCATCGCCCTGGCCAGGCAGCTGATGGCGGCCTTGCCTTCCGAGCTGCGGGCTGAAGCCACCGTGTATGAATCCATGGTGGACCCGGCAATGCCCGAAGGGCGCCTTCACCCTGGCGACGAGCGGCACCTGGGCGGCTGCTTCCAGGACAACCGGGTGATCCCGTACGAGGGCATCCCGGTGGCCGACATGCCAACCGAAGCCCGGACCATCCTCGACGCCGTGGTGGAGGACTTCATCGCCTACCTGCCGGACGGGCCTCGGGCTGCCCGGCGCCGGGAGATCCAGG
This sequence comes from Pseudarthrobacter sp. fls2-241-R2A-168, assembly GCF_030209335.1. Classification (NCBI taxonomy): domain Bacteria; kingdom Bacillati; phylum Actinomycetota; class Actinomycetes; order Micrococcales; family Micrococcaceae; genus Pseudarthrobacter; species Pseudarthrobacter sp. fls2-241-R2A-168. The sequence goes on along the minus strand of NZ_JARVSG010000013.1, from coordinate 64,899 downwards.
AGCGGTACAGCGAGACATACTTCAGCTGGATCGGCGGCTGGGAAGGCGAAGAGGCCTTCTACTTCAGGCTGCAGAGCCCGGTGGTGGTCCTGGAACTCGACCACCACACCGGAGTATTCCTCAACAACGACGAGCCCGCCCCGTTCCACATGCACACCGTGGTGCGGACACCCAACGGCAACGACTACGGCCGCGAACTGGTCAAACAGCACCTGTCCCGCTAGGAAAAAGCAACGCGAGGTCACTTCCGGCCCGATAAATCGACTTTATTGGGCCGGGAGTGACCCCGCGTTGGCTTTGCTAGGAGATTTCCAGGGCCACGCGGCGCTGCGGCGGTGGGCCCACCACGGTGAGGTCCATCTCGGCCTGGGCGCGGCCGAAGCCTTCCATGTCCATGTAGGGCTCGCCGCCCTCGGTGTACATGTGGTCCTCGGTGGGCTTGTTGAAGTACTCGAAGAAGCCGTTGAAGACCGACGGCGTGAGGAAGCCCAGCATCTGGGTGTTGTGCGAGTCCAGGGCGAAGGAGTGGATGGTGCCGGCCGGGGCGTGGACGAAGTCGCCCTTGGTCAGCAGCATTTCCCGGCCGTTGGCGTAGAGCCACATCCGGCCCTCGGTGACCAGGAAGTTCTCCGTGTGCTGCTCGTGGAAGTGCAGCGGAATGTATGGGGTCTTGGCGCCCTTGGTGTGCACGGCGAAGTAGTTCGAGCCGGTGTTGGCGGGCCGGGACAGGTAGGTGAACATGGTCTGGTAGCTGACCAGGCGCTCACCCTCGTGCGCACTGAGGAAGTAGGGGCTCAGCGTGGGCGGCAGCCCGGCGTCGTGCTTGAAGGAAGGCTCCACCCGCTCAACGTCGGGGAAGGTGATTCCGAACTCGGCGCCAACCTCAGCCTGTTGCTGCAGGCTGGCCGTGCGGCCGGCGCGGACGGGCGGGATGTGGGAGTCGATGGGGGTGCCGACCCGCTCGTAGTAGGCCTCGGCGCCGCCCGGCGTCATCCAGTTCAGGAAGCGCGTGTAGTGGCTGGCCATGCGGTAGGCGTGGGGCGTGTTGGGCGGAATCACCACGGAGTCGCCGGGAGTGAGGATACGGCTTTCGCCGGGGAGCCAGACGTGCAGGATGCCATCTAAGACGTAGAGGGTCTTGTGTTCCACCGTGTGGCTGACGAACGGCGATTCGGCACCCATGCCGCCGGAGACGTAGGCGGCGCTGAAGATGCCGCCGGTGTCCGCCGCGCGGGCGATAACGGTGACCAGCTGGCCGTTGATCTCATAGCGCGCGCCTTCGCCCGAGGCCATGTAGTAGGGGACAGCTTCGCCGGGCAGGGTGTTGGCCACCGGCAGCTGCTGGTTCATTTCCTCCACGCTGAGGGACATGGTTCCTTCTTTCCAGTCGTCCGGCTGCGCCGGAATGTGACCTCCATCATTGCCTGAGCTTGCGCGGCGCAGGAGGTGGGATTCCAATGGATGAAAGGCCAGTGTGCTGCTCCTTGGCGAGCTGCGATGCTGGCAGTTGAACCTACGCCACCAGGAGTTTTGCCGGAATGAGCCTTTCTCCCATCGTCACCGTCGCCGAAGGATGCATCCGCGGCACTGCATCCATCCTCGAAGGGCTGGAGGTCAGCCGCTTCCTCGGAATTCCCTATGCAGGTTCTCCGGCGGGTGCGCGGCGGTTCAAGCCCCCGGCTCCTGCTGTGGGCTGGACCGGTGTCCTTGATGGCACGCTGCCGGGGCCCGCGGCGCCGCAGACCCCGGAGGTTCCGGCTCCGCCCGGGCGCAAGCCCCGCGCATGGAGCGAGAGTGATTGCCTGAACCTGAACGTCTGGACGCCAGAGATGGGCGGTTCGGGGCTGCCGGTGATGGTGTGGGTCCACGGCGGTGCGTATGTTTCGGGCTCGGGCAGTGACGCAATGTACGACGGCGGCAATCTCGCCGCTGCCACCGGCACCGTTGTGGTGACCATCAATTACCGGCTGGGCGCGCTGGGCTTCCTGCACCTGGCTGAGCTGCTGGGTACCGAGTATGGCGACTCATCGAACGTTGCGCTGCTTGATGTGCTGGAGGCACTGCAATGGGTCAAGCGGAACATCGCGGAGTTCGGGGGTGACCCGGACAATGTGACCCTGTTTGGTGAGTCGGCGGGTGCTGCGGCGGTGGGGACACTGCTGGGAATGCCTGCTTCGAAGGGGCTGTTCCGGCGGGCGATCATGCAAAGCGGAACCGCCGAAAGGTACCGGACTGCTGAGGATTCTTCCCGGATCAGCCGTGAGTTCGTGGCCCTGTGCGGGCTGGACGCGGCACAGGCTCGGGACCTTTTGACGCTTCCCGTTGGGCAGCTGCTCGAAGCCCAGGAGAAACTCGTGCAGCGCTTCGGCGCGCAAACGTTCACCGTCCCGCTGCCGTTCCAGCCGACGGTGGGGACGCCGTTGCTGCCGGTTCCGCCGCTGGAAGGGGTGCGGAGCGGGCTGAATTCCGAGGTTGACCTGCTGATCGGGACAAACCTGAACGAGGGGTCCTTTGCCGTGGAGATGCGGCCGAAGAACCCGTCGGAGCCCTCCCATGCGGAACGCGCAGCAGCGGTGCTGGCCGAGTCCGGCGCTCCAGGCCGCGAGGAGGAGTATGCCCGGGCGCTCGCTTCGGCTTTAGGTGCCGACCCCAGTGGAAAGCAACTGCTGGAAGCCGCCATTTCCGACGTCGTCTACCGGCAGCCCAGCAACCGGCTGCTGGATGCCCGGCAAGGCTCCGCCGGGAACAACTTCGCCTATCTCTTCGCGTGGCGGAGCCCGGCCATGGGCGGCAAGCTAGGCGCCTGCCATGCCCTGGACATCCCGTTTGTCTTCCGGCAACTGGCCTCGCCCGAAGCGGAGTTCCTCACCCGCGGCACGGCACCGCAGGGCTTGAGCGACATGATGAGCACCGCCTGGTCAGGCTTTGCCAGAACAGGCCAGCCCGCGGCTCCTGGCCTGCCTGACTGGCCGGACTACGGGCCCGAGCGCAGGACGATGATCCTGGACGAGAAGCCACGCGTGGAAGGTGACCCTCGGCGGGAATTGCGGGAGGTGCTTGGGCCGCGTGTGTCAGGATTGCCGGCGTCGAGGCAGCGCGTTTAAGGGAAGAAAAGGAGGCCAGTTAATCCGGAGCAGAAAAGGGGCTGTCCTTCACCCCCGCACCGCTACACTGAACCAACCACTCCCAGCATGAAATTGGCGGGCTCACATGAATAAAAAGCTGCACCTTACCCCGGCAGACGCGTTCCCGGAGGACCTGGAAAGCGTACCGGACCAGGAACTGCAGGTACTCGACAGCCAGGTCCAACGCCAGCTTGACCACGAAGTGGTTGTTGACGGCGAACCGAACCCTGAAACCGAGTTCCGCCACTACGAACTGGACGAGGAATTCGCCGACCGCGACAAGCGCTGACCTACCTAACTCTTACTTCTTCGTGAGCCTGTACCGCTCAATCTGCTTGAGCCGGCGCAGGAGGCTGTCCCGGCGGGGGTGCGGGACGGCGTCGGCCTCTTCGGCGGTGAGGTCGATGTGTTTGGTGCCGTACTGCCACAGCAGCAGGTCGTCGAGCAGCCGGTCCGGGCCGGGGGAGTAGCGGTGGTCCAGGGCTTTGCGCACTTCGGTGATGCGGTTGGCGCTGAGCAGCCCTGCCAGCTGCATGGTCTGGTTGAGGCCGTGCGCGGCGAGTAGCTCCGCGGCCCAGCCCCAATCGTCGTCCACTTTGCGGTCCACGTGCGGAAGCAGGGTGCGCCACACGTCCCGGATCCGGTTGGGCGTCAGCGGCGCCGCGCCCTCGCCCTCGGTGTCCCAGAAGCTGCGCACTTCCTCATACCGTTCATGCAGGTCGGCAAAAGCGGTTTCCACCGTTTCCAGCATCGCGGCAGTCGCGGTGAACTGCCGGTCGAAGTGCGGGGTCCAAGCACGCGGATCCTCCGCCTTGAACCGGATATCGTGCTCGATCTCGCTCCACGCGTGCGCGAAAATCGTGCGGATCTGGCACTCGAAAAAGTAGCTGCCGTTGGGCTGGGCGTCCGGGTTGAAGACCTGCTGGTATTCCTTCACGGCCTCGTTCTGGATGGTCCGCAGGATCAGGTGCCGGCTCGAATACCCGTACGTGCCGGACTCGATGGAGCCGATGTCCTTCTCCCGGTCCCCGCGGCAGTCGAACAGCTGGCGCTGGCGCTTGATGATGTTGGCCACCGCGGCGTTCTCCGCCGGCAGCTTGGTGATGACCCGGATGCCCACCATGTCGTTCAACGTCCGGAACGGGTCCGGGAACTTCAGGACCGGCGGGCCGCCCGGTTCCAGCGGCTCCTCAATCCGGGAAATCTTCTCCTTGAACGATTCCACCGTTTTGGTGCGCCCGGTGACAAACAGCGGCGTGACCTCACTGTCCTTGAGCATGTCCCGCATCTGCAGCAGGACATCCCGCGTGACCAGTTTCAGGGCAGGCCGGACGCGTTCGTAGATCTCCACGTTCCGCTGCACGGACTCGCGCAGGTCCGCGTCCAGGTTCTCCCAGTTACTTGGCATAATCCCAGCTTACGGCCGGGCACTGACAGAACGACGGCGGCAGTACTTCAGCGTTCCGCGGCAGCCGTGGACCCACGCACCACAAGCGAACTCTCCAGCGTGACCTCGTCCTGCTCCAGCGGCTTCCCCTCCATCAGCCGGCGCAGCTGCTCCCCGGCCTTCAGGCCCAGGGGAGTGGCGGGCAGGTGGACGCTGGTGAGGCCGGGATTGCTCGTGGCCGAATAGGGGAGGTCATCGAAACCGGCCACCGCCAGCTCCTCCGGAATCCGCACTCCGGCCACCCGCGCCTCCTGCAGTACGCCATAGGCATGCGTATCTGTACCGCAGACGACGGCGGTCACCCCCTCGCGCTGCCACCCCGGCCAGGCGTCGGCGAACGCGGCAGCCGATGCGCCGACGTCGATGGTGGTGCTGATGATGCGCCCCGCACCCACGCTGATGCCCCGGGTTGCGGCCTCATCCAGGAAGGCCTCGCGCCGGAGGGCGAAGGTCTCAGTGCCGGTGACGCTGTCCACGTACGCCACCTCCCGGTGCCCGGCCTTGGCCAGGTGCGCCGCGAGTTCCCGCGCCCCGCTGGCCACGTCAAGGTTCACCGACGGCGCATACCCCGCCAGCCCGGGGGCGTCCAGCAGGACAAGGGGCGACGGCGACGCGAGGTCCTCGAGGAATCCTGCGTTGGGTGCGTCCACCAGCAGCCCGGCCGGACGAAGCGACATCAGCCGCCGGACGTCGTCGGCCTCGGGGAACTCGCCCGCCTCGGTGACGGAGAGCAGCAGCTGGTACTGCGAGCCCAGGGATTCGCGGACCCCGGCGATCACTTTGGCGAAGAATGGGTTGGAGATATCCGGCGCCACCAGGATCACGATCGAGCTCACGCCCTTGGCCAGCGAACTGCCGATCCCGTCCACCACATAGCCAAGCTCGGCGATGGCGTCGCGGACGCGGGAGATGTTGTCCTCGGAGACGCGGCCCGCCGTCTTGCCGTTGGCTACCAGCGAAACGGTGGCGGTGGAGACACCGGCCCGGGCGGCAACCATGGCCGCGGTGATCCGCCGCGAACGCGCGGGCTGCTGCACCTGTTCCGCGGATTCCATACCTCGATGGTAGTAGGCGGCGGACAGCACAAGGACACGTGGAACCCTTACGAGCCCAGCCCCAGCAAACCGATAACGTCAGCCACGCGGCGGCGCTGGTCCGCCGTCAGCCCCTGGATCGGCAGCGGGAGGCAGGACGCATCCACCAGGCCGAGGTGCTCAGCAATCGCGGCAACCACCCGGATGCTGCCCCCGAACTCGGCGAACAGACCCCACAGCGGGGCGAGCCGGTCCGATTCGGCCAGGGCGTCGGCCAGCCTGCCCTCCTGCACGGCCTGCGTGATGCCCAGGGCAAGCGCAGGCAACGTGCCTCCGATGACCGAATACCAGGTGTCGCACCCGGCCACCAGGCCGGCGGCGGCATAGGCGTCGCCGGAGATGCCAATGCTCACATGTTCGGGTACTTCCGCGCGGATCTCCTGGACCCGCGCCCGGGCCCGCTCTGGACCGCCGGGAACACCCGGAATTTTGATCGAGGCAATCTGGGGCAGTTGGGTGATCCGTCCGTACAGTTCCGTGCTGAAGGTGAAGCGGGTGGTGGCCGGGTTGTCGTAGACCACGACGGGCAGCGGCGAGTGCGCCGTGACCGTACGGAACAGCTCGAAAACGTCGTCGTCCGTCAGTGGCTGGTACGTCATCGGCGCCAGCAGCACCCCGGACGCGCCGGCCTGCCCGGCGGCCTCCGCATTGGCCAGAACCTGCGATGTCCGCAGCGCGCCGATCCCCACGATCACGGGGACTGGACCCGCATGCTCCACTGCCAGCCGGGCCACCCGGCGTCGCTCGTCTCCGCCGAGGTAAGCGTAGGAACCGGTGGAGCCGAGCGCGGTGATGGAGTCCACGCCGGCCGCTGCGAGGCGTTGAACCAGGCGCACGAAAGCTGCCTCATCCACCTCATCGCTGGCCAACGGGGTTAGGGGAAAGGCGCTCAGGCCAGTGAACATCGGCTCAGCCCACGAAGTCGAGATCGGCGGGGCTGGCTTCCTGCTCTTTGGCCGGGCGCTTGCCGCCCCGCTGGGCGGCGGCCCCGGCGAAGACCACCAGCAGGATCCCCACGACCTGGACGGCCGACGGCTGCTGGTGCAGGATGAGCAGCCCGAGCAGGACGCCGACGGCGGGTTCGAGGGCCATCAGCGTTCCGAACGCGGCAGGCGTCATCCTCCGCAGCGCCAGCATTTCCAGCGCGAACGGCAGCACCGGCAGCAGGATGGCCAGTCCTGCCGCGGCCGCCAGGATGTCCAGGCTGAGGTGCCCGGCGGCCTGGGGAATTCCGACGACGGCGGCCGCCACCGCGGCGATCGGCACGGTGAGCGTGAGCGCGCCGATGCCGGTGAACCTGTCGCCGATCCGTTGCGTCAGCAGGATGTAGACGCCCCAGCCGACGGCGGCCAGCGCTGCCCAGGCAACCCCGACGAGGTTGAAGTCGCCCTGCCACGGCTGGGTCAGCAGCACCACGCCCACCAGCGCTAAAGCGGGCCAGGCGAGGGCTTTGCGGTTGTGGCTGCGAAGGGCCGCCACGGTCAAGGGACCGAGGAATTCGATGGCGACGGCGGTGCCGAGGTGGATGTGCTCGACCGCGGCGAGGAACCCCACGGTCATCACGCCGGTGGTGACCCCGAGGCCAAGCAACGGCAGCACATCCGGGCGGCGGATGGAGCGCAGCGGCGGGCGCCCGATCACCAGGAGAATGACTGCGCCCATGCTCAGGCGCAACCACGCAGTGCCGCCGGGTCCCACAGCATCGATCATGTTCACGGACAGGGCGGAGCCCAGCTGGACCGACAGGATCGCCGTGACCGCCAGCCCCCACGGCGGGACCGGGACGTTAAATGAAGCGCTGCGCTGGGTCATCTCAGTTTCCTTCATTGGAGTGATGGGGTGCGGCCAGACGACGGCGGGCAATGGCAACGTCCAGGCCAAGATTTTTCAGCCGGGCAGCCAGGTCGTCGGCGGCTGAGTCGAGGGCGGCGTCGGTCATGGGCTCGAGGGCGTCCAGGATAAACAACGCTTTGGTAGTGCCGTCGCGGAGCTGGGTGCGCCGGCCTTGCCGCCAGTTCCAGCGCCGGCAGGTTACGCCGTCGTCATCGCCCCACACCACCTCGCCCGGCTCCGGATGCTCAAGCACCTCATCCCCGCCGGTCACCGTGTCAAAGGACTCCGTGCCGGCGGCGCGGATCAGCCGGGGTGCTCCGGCGTAGCCGGCCAGGTCCTCGCCGCCCAGCGGAACCTGGTGCAGCACAGAAACCGCGTTGTAAAGGTCGGTCAGCCGGTTTACCCGCGGCAGGCCGGAAGATGCCCGGCGGAGCAATGCCTCCAGGCTGTTGCGAGTGCGCTGCGGTTTGGCGCCGAAGGACTTGTACGCCTCACGCCAGGCGGCCACATGCGGCAGTTCCTCAATGCCCCGCCCGTCCAGTGCTGCACGGGCTGCAGCCTCTGCCTCCTGCAGCAGCTTTTCACCAGCCTCGTTACTGGCACCCGGAACCAGCCCGTCCACCGCCAGCAGGACGGCACGGTAATCCGGCCGCAGGGAGAAAACGGCGGGATCAACCCACGCACCTGCCAAAAATTCCTGGAGCACCTTGACGTCAGGCATTGGGGGCCTCCTTGTGGTGGGCCGAACCCACGCCCGGCTCGAAGACAGCCAGGGAGAAGCTCACTGGCTCCGGGGTGGCATTGGAGTACGAGTGGTCCACGTCGCCGGGGAAGGAAAGAGCGTCGCCCGGCTCCAGGACATAGGTCTCGCCAGCCACCACCACAGTGAGGGACCCCTGGCGGGCCTGAAGCAGTTCCTTGGTTCCCGGGGCGTGGGCTTCGCTCTCATGCTTGTCGCCCGGGCCCAGCGTCCAATCCCACAGCTCAACCACATCCGGTGAATCCGTCCCGGCCACCAGCACGCCCCGGCCGCCGGCGGCGGAACTCCACAGGGCGGCCCCGTCGCCACTCCGCGTGACGGTCACGGGCTTTGGACGCGGGGCATCCACGAGCGCCGGCAGTCCGATGCCCAGCGCATCGCTGATCCGGAGCAGGGTACCCACGCTGGGATTGGCGGCGCCCTGCTCGACGTTGACCACCATGCGGCGGCTCACACCGGCGGCGTCTGCGAGCTGGTCGAGGGTCCAACCCCGGGCCTGCCGTTCCTGGCGCACGCGGTTGCCGATGGCCGCCGCAAGGGCAGATGTGCTTTTGTCCATGAGTGCAGCATACTGCACTTTGAGTGCACTAGTGGAATCGGATGTGACGTCCTTGAAGGCGGGTGCAGCAGGTCTTCCTGAACGGCCTTTGTGGTGGGACGATGCCCTTATGAGCGACACCAGCCGAGGAAACCCGCGGGACCTTGGTCCGCACCAGCATGCACACGCAGCACCCACCACCCAGCAGATGAGGACCGTCGGACAACGCCGGCGGGACGCCGAGGAGAAGCTGGAGCACCACCTCCAGGAGGCCCGCCACAAGGCCGAGCACCATGATGCTGAGGACGAGGAGGGGGCCGGCGATTCCGGCGCCGGCGAGCCCTGATCCGGAAGCTTTGAGCGGTGAGCCTGATTCGCGGCCTCAGTTGAGGTCCGAATTCCTGCCAAGGCATTCGGCCACTACGACGGCGGCTGGAACTTCGAGCAGGGCAGCTTCCGCCTGCTGGTGGGCCGCCACGCAGCCGACGACTTCCAAGCGCTGAACATCGAACTGCGCTAAGCCGAGCCACGCAGACATGGCTTGCCTTTTTCTTTTACCCCTTGGCATCAAGCGCTTGACCTGCACGAACGTCAAGCGTTTGACGTGACGTTCCCGACAGTGCCATGATCACTCTGAACGCTTCAACTCCCCGAGCAGTGTGTATGCACTTGGCGCGGGCCCCAAAGACGTGGAGAACATCGTGGACCCCAAACCCCGCAAGAAGATCATTCTTGACTGCGATCCCGGGCATGACGACGCTGTGGCGTTGCTGCTCGCGCACGGCAACCCCGACATAGAACTGCTGGCCGTCACCACGGTGGTGGGCAACCAGACGCTCGAAAAAGTCACCCGCAACGCCCTGGCCGTCGGAACCATTGCCGGCATCAGCGGGGTTCCCTTCGCCGCCGGCTGCGGCCGTCCCCTGGTCCGCAGCATCGAAACCGCCCCGGACATCCACGGCGAGTCCGGCATGGACGGCCCCGCCCTCCCGGAGTCCACCATCGGGCTGGACCCGCGGCACGCCGTCGACCTCATCATCGACACCGTGATGGCGCACGAACCCGGCACCGTCACCCTGGTCCCCACCGCAGGCCTGACCAACATCGCCTTGGCCGCCCGCAAGGAACCCCGCATCGTGGAACGCGTCAAGGAAGTCGTCCTGATGGGCGGCGGCTACCACGTGGGCAACTGGAGTGCCGTGGCCGAATTCAACATCATCATCGACCCCGAGGCCGCGCACATCGTCTTCAACGAGAAGTGGCCCGTGGTGATGGTGGGCCTGGACCTGACCCACCAGGCGCTGGCCACCCCGGACGTGGTTGAAAAAATCGCGGCCATCGGCACCAAACCGGCAAGGTTCGTCACCGAGCTGATGGATTTCTTCGCCCACACCTACAAGGACGCCCAGGGCTTCGACTTCCCGCCGGTGCATGACCCCTGTGCCGTGGCCTACGTGATCGATCCCAGCATCGTCAGCACCCGCAAGGTGCCGGTCAACATCGAACTCCAGGGCACCCTGACGCTTGGCATGACGGTGGCCGACTTCCGTGCCCCCGCGCCGGCCGACTGCCACACCAGCGTCGCCGTGGACCTGGACCACAAAAAGTTCTGGGACCTGGTCACCGACGCCCTGGAACGCATCGGCGAGCCAACTATCACAGGCAACGCGGCCGACGTCGAACGCGAAGAACGTGCCGCCGTCACCGTCGGAGGGGTCAAGTAAATGACTGCCACCGTTACTGAAGCGAAGACCGGCCGAGGCAATGTCACTGCCCTGATGGTTGCCCTGCTGGCAGCCTGCGTAGCCTTCCAGCTCAACGCCTCGATGCTCAGCCCGGCCCTGGTGACCATGGGCGAGGAGCTCAACACTGACCAGGCGGTCATCGGCCTCTCGCAGACGTGGTTCTTCACCGCTGCCGCGCTGTTCTCCCTGTTCCTGCCCCGCCTGAGCGACATCGTGGGACGCAAGAAGATCCTGGTGGGCATGATGCTGCTGATGGCCGTCGGCTCGGTCATCGCCGCCCTCGCCCCGGACGTCACCTGGCTCTTTGTTGGCCGCATCATCCAGGGCGTCAGCGGCCCCACGGTTCCGCTCTGCCTGATCATGCTGCGCTCTGCTGTCACCAACCCGCGCAAGTACGGCACGCTCATGGGCCTGATCACGGCCGTCAACGGCGGCGTTGCCGGTGTCGACTCCTTTGTAGGCGGTTACTTCGCCGAGCACTTCGGCTTCCGCAGCATCTTCTGGCTCATGGTGGTGCTGGCCCTGGTTGCCACGGCACTGGTCGCGTTCCTTGCCGGCGAAAGCAAGCCCGCCGCCGGCACCCGGATGGACTGGCTGGGTGTGTTCTTCATTGTGGTGGCCGTGGGCGCGCTGCTCACCGCCCTGAATGAGGGATCGAAGCTGGTGGGCGCCTTCTCCTCCGGCACCCTGATGCTCAGCATTGCGCTGGTCCTGGTGGCCGCCGCCGCATTCTACGCCTTCTGGACCGTGGAGAAGCGGGCCGGCCAGCCCATGGTGGAAACCGCGCACCTGCGCCAGCGCTCCACCTGGGCGCCGCTGCTGACCACCACCCTGACCATGACCGGCATCTTCGCCGTCATCAACGGCATCGTCCCCGCCTACGTCCAGGCCGCCGATCCCGGCTTTGGCATCGGCCCCACCGAAATGTCGTTGATCATCCTCACCCCGTACGCGCTGTTGGGCTGGATCGTGGGACCGCTCAGTGGCAAGCTCGCCCCCGTGCTGGGCTACACCAAGGTGCTGCGCATCGGGCTCCTTGGCAGCATCGCGGCCCTGGCCATCATCGCGTTCTTCGGCCTCAGCAGCCTGCCCCTGATGATTGCCGGCACGGTCTTGCTGGGCATTATGTACGCCGGTACGGTCAACATCATGCTCAATGGACTCGGTGTTGTCCTCTCGCCCGCCGGCAACCCCGGTTTCCTGCCCGGCATGAACGCCGGTGCCTTCAACCTCGGCGCAGGCCTCAGCTTCCTGGTGCTGCCTGCCGTGCTGGTGGCGACGTCGGCCCTCGGGGATGCGAAGGCGTCCTACCTGACTGTTGTGGTTGTTGGCCTGGCCCTCACCGTGGCGGCGTTCGCCGCCTCGCTGCTGATCCCCAAGCCCGTTGAAGCTGAGGTGGCCGAATGAGCGCCGCCGCTGAGCCAGCCGCCGCTGAAGGTGAGGCGCGGCGGCCGGGCCGGATCGTCGTCGTCGGCTCCCTGAACGCGGACCTGACCATCTACTGCGACCGCCTCCCGCTGCCCGGTGAGACGGTGCACGGCAACGGGTTCGCCGTAAACCCGGGCGGCAAGAGCGCCAACCAGGCAGTGGCCGCCAGCCTGTTGGGCGGGAACGTCAGCCTGGTGGGCGCGGTGGGGGATGACCCCAACGGCAGCATGCTGCTCTCCTCGGCGGGGCGAGCGGGTGTGGACGTGGGGCATGTCCGCACGTCATACGAGCCCACGGGCGTCGCGGTGATCGCCGTCGACGCCAATGGAGAGAACAACATCATCATCTCCGCCGGCGCCAATGGAACCCTCTCACCGGCGGATGTGGCGGAGGCCTCAGACGTCCTCGCGAAGGCCGCCGTCGTGTGCCTTTGCCTCGAAGTCAGCATGGGGACGGTTCTGGCCGCAGCGCAGGCAGGGCACGACGCCGGCGCAACAGTGCTGCTGAACCTCTCGCCGTACGCGCACATCCCGTCAGCCCTGGCCGAGTTGACGGACGTCCTGCTGGTGAACGCCCATGAAGCCGCGCTTTTCCTCGGCCCGGGCGCATCCGTCCCGGGTGCCGATGCCCGTGCCGCGCAGTGGGATGCCGTCCGGGAAAGGTTCGCCGAGCGGGGGATCCAGCAGGTGCTGGTGACGCTGGGTTCGAACGGTTCCGTGGTGTTGGACTCGCTGGCCCCGCCGGACCGGCTCGTCACTTTTGTGCAGCCCACCAAGGTCGCCGCCGTAGACACCACGGGTGCCGGTGACGCCTTTACCGGTGCCGTCGCAGTCCGCCTGGCCGCCGGCGATGCGCTCGCCGATGCTGCCGCGTTCGCTTCCGTGGCGGCTGCCCTGGCCACCACCCGGAAGGGGACGCAGGCTGCCTATCCCGAGGCGGCCGACGTCGAGCGTCTGCTGCGGAGTTGAACAGCTTTCCGGGTGGGGCCTCTGAAGAGGTCCCACCCGGACAAACCGACCGGCTGGGAAACGCCTAACTGACCGGGGTTTCGGTGCGGGCGACCGCAACAGCGCGGGGGACCGCCAGCAGGGCTGCCACGGCCAGGGCGCCGGCGGCCGCGAAGACGTAGAAACCCCAGGGGTAGGCGATGCCGGCGGCAACCAGCCCGCCCGTCAGGGCAGGCCCTGCAATGGCGCCGACGCGGCCCACGCCGGCAGCGAAGCCGAGTGCGGTGGCGCGCAGGCGGGCAGGGAACAACTGGCTGACCCAGGCGTAAACGAGTACCTGGGAGCTGAAGACGAACACGCCCGTGACGAAGACGAGCACGTTCAGCAGGACCGCGTTGTCGACCTTGACGCTCAAGAGGGCGAGGCATACGGCCGAGAGTCCAAACCACAGCAACACGATGGGCTTGGTCCCGTGCTTGTCGGCCAGGATGCCCGCGATGATCAGTCCGGCAACGGCGCCGAGATTCAAGACCAGGAGCAGGGAAAGCCCGGCGCTGACAGGGTATCCGGCGGAAGCCATCAGCTGCGGAAGCCAGGTATTCAGGCCATACACCAGCAGCAGCCCCATAAAGGAAGCTGCACCGATGGCCGCCGCAATGAGGGGATAAGGCTTCTGCACCAGGCTCCGGAACCCGGTCTTTTCCTCTGCGCCGGCAGCCCGGGCCGCGGGCAAGGTCTCCGGCAGCTTGAACCAGAGGAACGGCGCAAGGACCAGGCCGGCAAGGCCGCCCACCACAAACATGATGCGCCAATCGGGGATGACGATCATCGCCAGGAAGGCTGTGGCCACCGCGCCAACATGGTATCCGGTCATGGTGCGGGTGGTTGACTTGCCGGCGGAACTGGCCGGGGCGTAGTCGTTCATGTAGGCAAGGGCGGCCGGCAGGCATGCCCCAAGCCCGGCCCCGGCCAACAGTCGGAGCGCGCCGAAGACGGCAACATTCGGGGCCCACACCACCGCGAGGGTGAACAGCGAGAACCAGAGCACACACGCCACCAGCAGGTTCCGGCGTCCAAAGCGGTCCGAGAGCGGGGCGATGAAGAGCGCTCCCAGGCCCACGCCCACGAGTGAGATGGTGGCCACGAAAGTGGCGCCCACAGCGTCAAAGCCGAGCTCGCCGGTCTTGATCAAGGTGGGGATGACGGTGCCGAGCACTACGAGGTCGAAGCCGTCCAGGACCATGGCCAGCCAGCAGAGCCACACGGGCCAACGCGTCGGGCGGGCGGAGGGAGAAGTTGTCATGGAATCCTCATTGATTTAGTAAAAGGAGGGAAGGGCAGCCGATCGAGAGCTCCGCCACATCCATACGTGACCCACGGCATGCTTTCTTCCGTCGACAAGGGTACAGCCGTTGTTCATTAAGTGCACAAAAGTTCGCTAGCCGAACAAGTGGGAGCTCATGCAGAACCGGCTTGGCGTTGTGTCAGGGGCTTGACGGCAGCAGGTCTGTAGGCTCAGGTGCATGGGTGAGCTCCGGCGTCGTGCGTTCCTTGCGGGCTCAGCCGCCGGTGCCGTGGGAGCCGGCCTGGCAGCCTGCTCTCCTCCGAAACAGAACGGGACGTCCGTGGCACCAACAAGGGGGGATGCAGTGCAGCGGCACAGGTATAACTACGGCAGTGACCCGAGCCAGTGGGGCGAACTGTTCCTTCCAGAGCTTCCCGGCGGCGGTACGTACCGCGGCGTGGTGGTGGTGATTCACGGCGGCTACTGGCGCTCGCAGTACGGCGCCGAGTTGGGGCAGCCTTTGGCCGCGGACCTTGCCGGACACGGCATGGCGGCGTGGAACCTGGAGTACCGCCGCGCCGGAAACGGTGGCGGCTGGCCGGGTACCTTCCAGGACATCCTGGCCGGCATCGACAAACTGCAGGAGCTCGCCAGCCCTCATTCACTGGACTTGGCCAAAGTGGTGGCGTTGGGGCACTCGGCGGGCGGGCACCTGGCCGTATGGGCGGCTGGGCGGGACCGGCTGGGCGGGTTGGGGGAACGTGAGCACCGCGACGTCGGGGCAGACGCCGGTGGCGTCCGCCTCACCGGCGTGGTGAGCCAGTCCGGCGTCCTCAACCTGGCAGAGGCCGAAAGGCTCAACCTCAGCAACGGTGCGGCGGCCAACCTGCTGGGCGGGCCGTCGTCGGAATATCCCGGCCGTCACCGGTATGCGGACCCGATGGCAGCGCTCCCGCTGGACGTTCCGGTCTATGCCGTCCACGCCACGGAGGACGACGACGTGCCGCTGGCCATGTCCTCCTCCTACGTGGAAGCAAGCCAGGCTGGCAGCATTCCGGCGCAGCTGGTCACGGTGCCCGGGGACCACTTCGCACTCATCGATCCGGCCGAACCGGCATACCAAAAATGCAGAGAGCTGGTCCGGGAATTGCTGGGATGACCTGGAGCGCTAAGCCCGCACCCGGGCCGTTGATTCCCTGAATACCAACTCCATTGGCGCCAGGGACAACGCCTCAGTGGCGGGCTGCTGCCCCCGGATCCGGGCGATGAGTTCGGACATGCTCCGGGCTCCAAGCGCCTCCAGGTCCATGTGCACGCTGGACAGGGTGGGGATCAGGAACGAAGACTCCGCCATGTCATCCCAGCCGAAGACGCTCACATCATCAGGCACCGCAAGGCCATGTTCATGCAGTGCCCGGATGACGCCGATGGCCATCTGGTCGTTGGCAGCAAAAACGGCGGTGGCGTCCTTGACGGCCGCGATCTTCCGCCCCGCAGCGTACCCGGAGGCCGGAGACCAGTCGCCCAGGACAACCCCCAGCGATACCAGGCCAAGCTCGGCCACTGTTTCCTCGTAGACAGCCCGCCGGTTGCGCGCCGACGGCCAGGCTGTTGGCCCGGCGACGTGGAAGAAGTTCCGGTGTCCCAGCGAGGCAAGGTGCTCAATGATCTTGCGTGCCGCAGCGCCGTCCGCCAAGCTGCCCCGCGCACGCATCTTGTTGTCGTACTCGCCGGCCACCACCATGGGAACAGCCGCGGACTGCCGGGCGGCCGGGCTCCCCTTGGGCCTGGGGACGAAGGACAGGATACCGGCGATGTCCTCGCCGCCCAGCAGGGTTTCCAGCTGGTGCGCGCGGGCTTCGGCGGTTCCCTCGATGGCCACAACGTCCACGCGGTATCCGGCCGAATGGGCGGCCCCGGCGGCTCCATTCAGCATCCGGGCGGGGAAGTACAGCGAAGCTTCCGGAACCACCACTACCACCCGGTAATGCTCCCGGGACCGCAATGAGCGGGCTGCCAGGTTGGGAGTGTAGTGAAGCTCGGCGAGGGCCTTTTCCACGCGCTCCAGGGTTGCCGGCTTGAGCCCGCCAGGGGCTTTGAAGTACCGGGACACGGTTTGGTGGGACACGCCGGCAAGCGCGGCCACATCGTAGATGGTTGGCGCTTTTGTCTTGCCCTGTGTCACTGCTTCCTGTGCCACTGCTTCCTGCGCCATGTCCGGTGGTGTCCCTTCACCTGCTGCCGTTGCTGTCCCATTTTTGCAGCATTCCGCACATCCCCAGGACGCGCTCCCCGTTCGAAGGCGCGCTCCGGGTGACGGCGGCATCCTTGAAATGGCTGTACCTGCCTTCCGCAAGGTCCGCAAGCCACCCTTCCGTCCGGGCAGCCTCAGGTGCGATGCTCTCCTTCCACAGCTCCTGCCAGTCAGGTACCCGCGCCTGCACCAGGCGGACGGCGTCACGGTGGAACCGCTCGACGGCACCGACGTCACCCGCCTGCGCGGCCTCCTTCAGCCGCAGGTAGCCGGCCAGCGCTGCGTCCCTCCGGGTGCGCGCCGCAGCAGGCAGCGAGGACGACGGCGAGCCGGGGCCGGCGTCGAGCGTTGCAGCCTGGGCATACCGCTTCGCGTCCGCAACGACCTCCGGCTCGAAGGTCAGGACGGCATCCCCGGCCTCCGGCAGTCCGCCATTTTGCATAATGGCCAGGATCTCCAGGTTGTGCCCGTTGACCAGCCGGTGGATGGTGCCCGGGCTGAACCAGAGCAGGTCATCGGGGGCCAGATCATAGGATTCGTATCCTGAGGCGCGGATGGTTTCCACGCGTCCGGATCCGGACAGCACCAGGTACGCCTCCGTGGAGGCGGTATGCATGTGGGGAGAGCCGCCGCACACCCCATCGCTGGTTTCCCAGTCGTAAACGCTCAGGCGCGTCAGGCCCACGCTGCCGGGGAAGGGGAGTGCCTGGGTCTTCATGCCCTGGTCCGGTCCGCCACAGCTTTCCGCTGGAGGGTTTCCGCGGCCAGGGTGGCGAGATGGTCCAGCCGCTCCTGGTCCGAGTCGCCGTCCGCGATCACCACGGCATACCGGTTGACCATTGTTTCCCCGGCGGCGAAGGTGACCTCCGTGCTGAAGAACGGGGCAGGACCAAAGCAGGCAAAGGGCTCGGACCGGGCAAACCATTCCGGCGGGTGTTGGGCGTTGGTGGTGGCGTCAGCGATCAGCACTGTGGAAAACCGGCAGGTGTCATCGTGCTGGCCTACAAATGCCAGCCAGGGGCCGCGGGTCCCGCGCAGCGCTTCGCCGCTGGCTCCGCCCGGGCCAACGATGCGGCCGCCGGTAAATTCGCGCGGGCCCCGCCAGAACAGTCCGCCGTACCCGGCGTTCTCCCGCCCTTCGGTGGTGGGCGAGCCGATGTGGATGTCGCCGCCGGAGACGTTCGTCATCTCCGTTTCGAAGACAAGGGTCCAGGCGGCGTCAGGGCCCGGGGTAATCCGAATGGTGCGGGTTTCGTCCACCACGTGCTTTCCGGCCTGCGTCCACCAGCCCAGCGTGTGGGCAAAACGGAACGCGCCGCCGTCGAGCCCTGCTTCGATTACGCGCCCGTGGCGCATGCTTCCGTTGTTGGGCAGCCACGTGTAGTCCTTGCCGCGCCGGTAGCTGGGCCCGCCCCAGAAGTTGTCATCGCCGAAGTGGGGCAGGGACCAGGCAATGCCCTTGTGCCAGACGTGGTCCCACGGGCGGTAGGCGGTGACCGTTTCGCCCGCCGTGGTGCGCAGCGGGTGGAAGAAGGGGCGCGGCGACTCGCGCTGTTCGTCCGTGGCATCGTACGTGTAGGTGGCGATCTCCACGTCCCCGAGCGATACGGTCAGGGACTGGTTGTCGTCGCGCCAGCTGAGTGCGGCTTCGGTGCTCATGCTTCGAGTGCTTCCTCTTGTTTCCAGGGTTCCAGGTGTCCGTCCATGCGGGTGAAAAACGGGCTCGACTCGTCAATCTGGCCGCGCGAAACAGTGGTCCCGCTGACGCTCGACGCGTAGATAGCGGCCGCCAGCTCCATGGTGGCATAGGCGTCTGAGATGGAGACAGCAGCCGGTTCCCGGGCCTGCAGGCTGCGGATGATCGCCGCGTACTGCGCCGGGTGTCCGCTGGGGTGGTCCGCCCCCTCGTTCCAGAGGCCGACGACGGCGTCCTGGCCCGGCGCCGGGGTCACCTTCCAATGGTGGTCGCTGTAGCCGTAGAGGTGTTCGAGCTCCACCGTTGCGTTCTCGTAGTCCAGCCGAAGGTATGAGGTTTCCCGGGGGGAGATGACGGAGTTGATGACAGTGGCGATCGCGCCGGATTCGAAGCGGACCACCGCAGCTGAGGCATCCTCGGTATCTGTTGTGCGGGCCAGCTTGCCCGCGAAGGCCGTCACTTCGGACCATGGACCCCACAGGTGCAGGAGCAGGTCGAACTGGTGGATGCCGTGGCCCATGGTGGGCCCGCCGCCCTCCACATCCCAGAGCCCGCGCCAGGGAACATCGAAGTATGGCTGGTCGCGGAACCAGAGGGTGTTGCAAGTGCCCACCAGCTGCCTGCCCAGGGCCCCGGACTGCTGAAGTGCGAGCAGCCGCTGCGCGCCCGAGCCGAAGCGGTGCTGGAAGATGCAGCTCAGGGAGCCGGCGGACGCCTGCTCCGCGGTTTCCAGCTGCCGCATCTGGCTCAGGGACAAGGCCGGCGGCTTTTCGATGACGGCATGCAGACCGAAGGACAGCGCTTCCAGTGCCAGGGGAAAGTGGCTGGAGGGGGGAGTGCAGATGGCTGCGAGATCCAGCGCGCCGCCGTCGAGCGCTTCTGCCAGGCTTGCCGCGGTCCGGGCGACGCCCCACTTGCCGGCGAAGGCCTCCGAACGCGCGGGGTCCACGTCGATCGCTGCCGCGAGTTCGACGCCGGGTTGCTGCTTGAGTGCCTCGGCGTGGGCATTGGCGATGCCGCCGGTGCCGATGACAGCGACGCGAAGGGGCGTACCGGCGTCGTGATTCCTGTGGTGGGTCATTTCTACTTCCGGAGTGAGGAGGACAGTTCGTCGATGAAGGGCTGGGCGGCCTTTTCGGGGGTGGTGCGTTCGAAAAGGATGTCCGAGGTGTAGCGGCTGAGGATATCCGTGATGGTGCTGCCGCCGGCAGGCGTGATGGGCGGGGCTGGCCTGACCTCGTCGGCGATGGCGTTGGTGAACTCGATCGCGGCCTTGTCCGTGGCGTTCAGCTTGGCGGCGATGGCTTCGCGGACTTTTGCGTTGGCGGGTATGCCGCGTTCAGTGAGCATGATGTCGGCCGCGGTCTGGCTGTTGGTGAGGTAGTTCAGGAACTTCTCCGCCGCCTTCTGGTGTTTGGTGCGGGATGAGACGGACCAGAACATGGATGGCTTGTAATAGGCCCCGCGTTCTGCGGCGCTGGACTCGCCGGGCAGGCGCAGCAGCTTCAGTTCCTGCCCGCTGGCGCCCGAGTAGGCCGTGAGCTGGGTGCTGAACACACCGGAGAAAGCCATCTCGTTTTTGGCCAGCGGTGTCTGGTTCAGCGAAGCGGTGGCACTTTCGATGATGGCCGATGGCTTGGCGCCGGCGCCGGACGTGGACAGGTCCCGGACGTTCTGCCAGAACGAGACGAGCGTTTCAGGCTTGATCACCACGTTGCCCCCGTCATCGTAAAGCCGGTCACCGTGCTGGCGTGCCCAGATATAGAGGTCCTGATCCCCGTACTGCACACCCACGCCCGTGCCTGCCCCGCTCCGGCTGATCTGCTGGCCGATTTCCCGGTAGTCCTCCCACGTCCACGTGGTGTCATCCGGCAGCGCCACCCCGGCTTTGGCCAGGACGCTTGGGTTGGCAGCGATGCAGAACGTGGCGATGCCGGTGACCAGGCCAACCAGTTCCCCGTCCACCTCCCCGCTCTTGAGGGTGTCCGGGTCGATGCCGGAGGTGTCCAGGCCGGCTAGTTTCTTGATATCCAGGAGCGCGCCGCGGTCGCCGTATTCCCGGACGTACTTCTCGTCCATCTGGATGATGTCCGGCGCGTCGTTGGCTGCCACCTGCGTTGCGAGCTTGTCCCAGTAGCCCGTCCAGTCGCTGTATTCACCCACCACAGTGATGTTGGGGTTCTCAGCCTCGAAGGCGTCGATGACTTTCTGGGTGGCTTTCTGGCGGGCATCACCGCCCCACCAGGTAAAGCGGATGGTGACGGGGCCGGACTCCTCGGCAGCGGGGGTGCCGCCGACCGCGCAGCCGGACAGGGTCAAGGCAGAGGCAGCAGCGGCGGCGGAGAGCAACAGGTAAGTCCGGCGGGTTGGTTGGTGGTTCACAGGCAGACCTTTCTTGCCGGAAGGACGGGCCACTGCGGCGGTTCTTCCCGGATTCCGAAGATGGTGCATGACATTGAGGAGGATGGGTTCCTCAGCACAAGATGTCCGATCGCTGGCCGGCCAGGAAAGTGATCGGTAACACCAGTATTAGTTATCGATCACTTTTCTGTCAACGCTCTAGCGGACTGGTTTTACGGAGCGGGGAAAAGCCATACCGCTGCCGTCGTTGCCCACTGCGAGGGGCTCTGCCGCCAAGGAGGCGTGAAGAAGTGCGCGCTTGCTACGTCAGGCGGGCGACGCTGCGCCTGCCGGGACGCGGCGCCGCGCCGTCGGAGAAAAGTTCAGGAGTCGATTCCTGGATGCGCTGGACGTCCTCGAAGACGCCCCGCAGGTGGAGGCGGAGACTGCTGTCGGCATCGTTAAGGTTGTTTGTCTCCAGGGCATCCACCACGGCGGTGTGCTGCTCGATGAGCGTGGCCACCGGCCGGGTGTCCAGCAGGCTGAGGCGGCGGGCGCGGTCAAGGTGGGCCTTGGCGGAGTTGACGGCCGCCCAGGCGGACTCGTGTCCCGCCAGGCGCAGCAGCTCCCGGTGGAAGTCCTCATCCAGCCGGAAGAATTCCTCCACGTCGCCGGCGGCATCGGCCTCCGACTGGGCCTTCAGAATCTCCCGCAGGCCGGCGATGCCCGCGCTGTCCATGGCAAGATCGCGCAGCGACGCGCATTCAATGGCCTCCCGGACAAACTGCGCTTCGGACACCCGGGCCAGGTCCACGAGGGAAACAAACGAACCGATCTGGGGGAAAACCTGGACCAGGCCCTCCTCGCGCAGCAGGATCAGGCTCTCGCGTACCGGGGTCCTGCTGATGCCCAGTTCCTGCGCGAGCTCGTTCTCGGACAGCGGTTCCCCCGGGGGAAGCTGCAGCGAAATGATGCGCCGCCGAAGCGTCTCAAGGGTCTGGTCCCGCACGGACAGCCGCGGGGCCGCGCCTTGTTTATCCCTAGCCATGACCTCATTCTATGTTGTTGACACACTAGAATGGTAGTGCTTGTATGGTAGTAGAACGTGCTGCTGGTCACTGCTGCAGACCCGCCGGCGTCCCCCGCTTTATCCCCTTCGTTCGCATCGCCTGCAAAGGAGCACCTGATGACCGAAAGCATTGCGCCCCCCAACACCAAAGCGGAAGCAAAACCCACCCGCGAACTGGCCAAGGTCGCCGTCTCCGGCTGGCTGGGAACAGCCATGGAGTTTATGGACTTCCAGTTGTATTCGCTGGCAGCAGCCATCGTCTTCAACAAGCTCTTCTTCCCCGACGTCAGCCCGGTCATCGGCCTCATCGCCGCCATGGCAACGTACGGCGTGGGCTACGTTGCCCGTCTTGCGGGTGCCGTTTACTTCGGCCGGATGGGTGACAGGATCGGCCGCAAGAAGGTCCTCTTCATCACTATCGCCCTGATGGGTGCGTCCACAACGCTGATCGGCGTCCTCCCCACCTACGCCATGATCGGCGTCTGGGCCCCCATCCTGCTGGTGGCCCTGCGCCTGGCGCAGGGCTTCGGTGCCGGCGCCGAGATCGCGGGCGCTACCGTGATGCTGGCTGAGTTCGCTCCCGCCCGCCGCCGCGGCCTCATCTCTTCCCTCGTGTCCCTGGGCACCAACTCAGGAACCCTGGCCGCATCTGCCATCTGGGCAATCCTGGCCGCAACCCTCTCGGAGGAGCAGCTCCTGGCCTGGGGATGGCGCATCCCGTTCCTGTTCAGCTTCGTGCTGATGATCTTCGCCGTCTGGGTCCGCCGGTCCCTCAAGGAAAGCCCGGTCTTCGAAGAGCGTGCCGACGTTGTCGATGGCGTTGCACTGTCCAAGAGCGAAATCGCCGCAACGCAGGAACTGGCAAAGACCAGCACCATCGAAGCTGCGCTGCACCAGCGCAAAGGCAAGGCCTTCCTCATCGCGCTCGGCCTTCGCTTCGGGCAGGCAGGCAACTCCGGCCTCGTGCAGACCTTCCTCGTCGGCTACATCGCCACCGTCCTCCTGGTGGACAAGAGCGTGGCCACCAGCGCCATCATGTACGGCTCGCTGCTCGGCTTCCTCACCATCCCCGTCATGGGCCTCCTCGGTGACCGCTTCGGCCGGCGGCCGCTGTACCTGGCACTCAGCTCCCTCACCGCGCTGTTCGCCATTCCCATGATGTTGATGGTCACCAGCGGCAACACGGTCCTCATCACCGTCGCCATGGTGGCAGGCCTCAACCTGGGCGTGCTGAGCCTGTTCGCTATGGAGAGCGTCACCATGGCCGAGTTCTTCGGCGCCCGCACCCGCTTCACCCAGCTCGCGCTCGCCAAGGAGATCGGCGGCATCCTCGCCACCGCCATCGGCCCGCTGCTGGCCGCCACGCTCACCGCAATCACCGGCCACTGGTGGCCGCTGGCCGCGATGCTCATCGCGTACTCGCTGATCACCCTCATCTCGGCCTTCGTAGGGCCCGAGGTCCGCGGCCGCGACATGGTCCGCCTGGAAGACGCAGTATGAAAGCCGTTGTAATCCATGGCGCCAATGATCTCCGGATCGACGAACGGCCGGAGCCTGTAGCAGGTCCCGGCGAGGTAGTGCTCGACGTCGAATGGGGCGGCATCTGCGGATCTGACCTCTCGTACTGGCGCCACGGCGGCTCGGGGACGGCTGTCCTGAAGTCCCCGCTGGTCCTTGGCCACGAGGTGGCCGGCCGGATCGCCCAGCTGGGCGCCGGCGTCACGGGCCTCGAGGTGGGGCAGCCAGTCACCGTCCACCCCGCAGAACTGGTGGGGGACGGCACCATGCCGGAGCGCCTGGCGGGCCGGACCAACCTCTACCCGCAGATTCGCTACTTCGGCTCCGCCGCCTTTGACCCCCACACGGACGGCGGCTTCAGCGAACGCAAGCTCGCCCGCGCCTCCCAGATCCGGCCGCTGCCCGAGGGCGTGGACACGCTGCACGGCGCACTGGCCGAGCCCCTCGCCGTCGCGCTTCACGCCGTCGGCCGGGTTGGCAGCCTCACCGGCCGGGACGTCCTGGTGAACGGTGCGGGCCCCATCGGGTCCCTGGTTGTCGCCGCGGCCAAGCACGCCGGCGCCAGGAACGTCATCGCCACTGACATCAGCGAAGCGTCACTGGCTATTGCGAAGGCCATGGGTGCCGATGAGGTGCTGAACGTCTCGGCAGGCGGCAGCCTTCCGCAGGACATGGAACTTGTTTTTGAAGCCACCGGCATCCCGGCGGTTCTCGGCGGAGTCCTGCGCGCCACGGCCCGCGGCGGCACTATTGTCCAGGTGGGCAACCTGCCCGGCGCCCCCGCACCGGCGGCGTTGGGGGACCTGGTCACGCGCGAGATCACCTGGATCGGCTCGTACCGGTTTGTGGACGAGATCACCGACGCGCTCCGCGCCATGGCCGAAGGCCTGGACGTGTCACCGGTTATCACGCACACGTTCGATCTTGACCAGGCCGAGGAAGCCATGCGCGTTTCCGCGGATCCGGCCGCCGGCAGCAGCAAGGTCATGCTCCGCCTCAGCACCACCTGACCACCCCACCCAACTGAGTAGCAGTAAGTGTCGTTATGGCGGCTCATAACGACACTTACTGCGACCTACTTGCTCTATCTACCACCCACCTGAAGGACCAACCAGTGAAGATCACCGACGCACGGGTAGTGGTTTCGTCGCCCGGACGGAACTACGTCACGCTCGTTATTGAAACCGAGGACGGTATCACCGGCATCGGCGACGCCACCCTGAACGGGCGCGAGCTGTCCGTGGCGTCCTACCTGTCCGAGCACCTTTGCCCGCTGTTGATCGGCCGGGACGCGCGCCGCATCGAGGACGCCTGGCAGTACTTCTACAAGGGTGCCTACTGGCGCCGCGGCCCGGTGACCATGACCGCCATCGCCGCTATCGACGTCGCGCTCTGGGACATCAAGGGCAAGGCCGCAGGCATGCCGGTGTACGAACTCCTCGGCGGCGCAGCCCGCGAGGGCGTGATGGTCTACGGCCACGCCAGCGGCTCCACGCTGGAGGACTTGGGCGCAGACTTCCAGCACCACCTGGACCTCGGTTACAAGGCCATCCGGGCCCAGGCCGCCGTCCCGGGCCTGGAAAAGACCTACGGAATCGCCCCGGTGGACGGCAAGCTGTACGAGCCCGCCAGCGGCAACGTCCCGCAGGAGGACACCTGGGAGACGACGGCGTACCTGGACTTCGCGCCGAAAATGATGGCCCATGTGCGCGAACAGTTCGGCTACGGCGTGCACGTCCTGCACGACGTGCACCACCGCCTGACTCCCATCGAGGCCGGCCGGCTGGGAGCCTCACTGGAGCAGTACCGGCCCTTCTGGATCGAAGACCCGACGCCGGCCGAGGACCAGTCCGCGTTCCGCCTGATCCGCCAGCACACCACCACGCCCATCGCCGTCGGTGAGGTGTTCAACTCGATCTGGGACTGCCAGCAGCTGATCACCGAACGGCTGATCGACTACATCCGCACCTCCGTGTCGCACGCCGGCGGCATCACGCACCTGCGCCGGATCTTCTCCCTCGCTGACCTCTACGGCGTGCGCTCCGGCTCGCACGGCGCCGGCGACCTGTCGCCGGCCTCCTTCGCCGCGGCCCTGCACGTGGACATGAGCATCCCCAACTTCGGCATCCAGGAATACATGGGCCACCGGGAACCCGCCAACGAAGTGTTCACCACCTCCTACACGTTCAATGACGGCTACATGCACCCCGGGGATGCTCCCGGCATCGGCGTGGAGTTCAACGAGGAAGCCGCCGCCCGGTTCCCGTTCGACCCAAAGTACCTGCCCATCAACCGGCGGCTCGACGGATCGGTGCACGACTGGTGAGCATCCCAACGCAACCCTCGAAGCCAGAGCCGTTCGACGTCGTCGTGATGGGGGAGATCCTCGTTGAGGTGGCCACCGACGTGGCGTTCGGCCACGGCGTCCCCGCCCAGCTCGGCATCTCCGGCGACGCCCTCAACGTCGCCGCCGCTGCCGCTGCCGCGGGTGCCCGCGTGGGACTCCTGTCTGTGCTGACTGACGACGACCTCGGCAAGGCGATCGCCGCCAGGATTGTGGAACTCGGCGTTTCCCCCGACCTGCTGCAATTCCGCCGCGGCCAGCAGGGCGTCTACCTGGTCCACTGCGACCCGGACGGGCAGCGCGAATTCTCGTATGCCCGCAGCGGCAGCGTTGGCTCCACGCTGGGGCCCGACGACGTCGACCCGGCCGTTTTCTCCGCTGCCGGCGCCGTGGTGGCCGGAGGCATCGCCTGCGCCATCTCAGAGTCATCGCGGGCGGCGGTCTTCAAGGCCGCCGCGGTGGCCAGGCGCTTTGTGTTCGATCCCAACTTCCGCCCCCGCCTCACCTCCGTGGAGGAGGCGACGGCGGCACTGCTGCAGCTCGCGCCCCGCGCTTTCCTGGTGACTCCATCCTTCCCCGGTGAAACGTCGGCCCTCCTGGACTGCCCGACGCCGGTGGAGGCCGCCGCGAAGCTGCGCAGCCTGGGTGCCCGGAATGTTGCAGTCACCTGCGGTGCCGACGGCATCCAGCTCGACGGCGAAGGCCAGGACAAAACCTGGATCGATTCCATTCCGGCGCCGGCAGTGGTGGACCAGACCGGCGCGGGCGATGCCTTTGTCGGCACCCTCACCGCCCGCCTGGTCCTTGGCGACAACCTTCCCGCCGCCGCGCGGTACGGTGCAGCAGCTGCATCACTGGTGGTGGGCGGCAAGGGCGGCACCGGCTTCATCCCCACGCTGGAGCAAACCCGCGCCCACGCTTCCAGCGGCCTTGCACCGGAAGGAGCAGCGCCATCACACGCCTGAGCGCCGCCTCCCTTGCCGGTAACGGCAAACACCGCGCACCCCTTGCGGACCGGACCATCGAGCCCGGCATCGTCCATCTCGGCCTTGGGGCCTTCGCCCGTGCCCACACCGCCGTCTTCACCGAGGAAGCCATGCTCGCCACCGGTGATTCCGGTTGGGGGATCGTCGGAGTCACCCAGCGTTCCGACACCGTGGCGCGCCAGCTGGCTCCCCAGGACGGACTCTTCTGCGTCGCTGAGCGGGGGAGCGGTGCCGCACCGCTCCGCGTGGTGTCCAGCATCGTGGAGGCCATCTCGGGCCGGGACCGGCCGGATGCCGTGGTGGACTGGATCGCCGCAGACAGCACGCGGGTGGTGACGCTGACGGTCACCGAAAAGGGCTACCGGATCGATCCGCACACCGGTTCCTTGAACCTGGCGGATGACCAGGTCCAGGCCGATCTTGCCGGGAACCCGCCGCTGACCGCCATCGGACAGGTCACGCGCGGCATCCAGAAACGGGCCCTGGCCGGCGCAGGACCGCTCACCGTGGTCTCGTGCGACAACCTGCCGGGCAACGGTGAACTGACCCGCACCCTGGTCGGGGCGTTCGCCGCCGCCCTGCCCGAGGAAGAATCCGGCCCGCTGCTTGCCTGGCTGAAGGACAACGTCACCTTCCCCAGCACCATGGTGGACCGGATGGTGCCGGCCACCACAGCAGATGACCTTGACGCCGTCGAACGTGAACTGGGACTCCGGGATGAGGCCGCCGTGGTGGCCGAACCCTTCATGCAGTGGGTCATCGAGGACAACTTCGCGGGGGACCGGCCCGCCTGGGAAAAAGCCGGGGCGCTGTTCAGCAACGATGTGGCGGCGTGGGAGGCGGCCAAGCTGCGCCTGCTCAACGCGAGCCACTCGATGCTGGCATACCTCGGACTGGCCAGCGGCAAGGCGACCATCAGCGACGCCGTCGGGGAGGACGCCTTCCGCGTGGCATGCCAGCGAATGCTGGCCGAAGACGCGCTGCCCACCATCAGCCTCCCCAAGGGATTGGACGGCGAAACGTACTGCGCCCAGGTCCTCGAGCGCTTCGCGAACCCGGCGCTTGGCCATACCACCGCCAAGGTAGGCAGCGACGGTTCGCAGAAAATCGGCCTCCGCCTGCTGACCACCGCACGCGCCGCCCTCGACGCCGGACGTGAACCGCGCTGGGCCGCGCTCGCCGTGGCCGCGTGGATGCACCACGTGGCCACCACTGCTGCGGCAGACCTGAACGATCCCCTGGTGGACGAGCTCCAGAAGGCCCTGCCAGCTGAGCGGTCCGCCGCCACCGTGGTGCCGGCGCTCCTGGGCGTGCGCAGCATCTTTGACGCCGGACTCGCGGCCAACACCACCTTCGCGGACCTGCTGACGCACTGGTACCGCATCATCGACACCGGGCTGGATGGCCTGAGAAAAGAGATCAACCATGGCTGACGCAACCAGCGTCCTGCACGTTTCCCCTGTCATCCCGGTGGTCACCATCGCTGATCCCCAGCACGCCGTTCCGGTGGCCCGGGCGCTGGTCGACGGCGGGGTCCGCATCATCGAGCTGACCCTGCGCACGGACAGCGCGCTTGAATCCCTGAAGCGCATCGCCAACGAAGTACCGGACATCCTGGTGGGCGCCGGCACCATCCTCACTCCTGCCCAGGCTGACGACGCCGTGGCTGCCGGCGCCCAGTTCCTGGTCAGCCCTGGCGTGACACCGGCGCTGCTGGACCACATGCTGCAGCTGGAGGTTCCGGTGCTGCCCGGCGTGGCCACCGTGGGTGAGGTGCTGGGTGTCCTGGAGCGCGGGCTCACTGCGATGAAGTTCTTCCCGGCCGGACCCGCCGGCGGACCTGATTACCTCGCGGCCATCGGAGCGCCCATCCCGGCAGTCCAGTTCTGCCCAACGGGCGGCATCAGCCTTGCCTCCGCGCCGGAGTACCTGGCGCTGCCTAACGTCACGTGCGTCGGCGGCAGCTGGCTCACGCCCCGGGGCGCGGTGGAAGGCGAGGACTGGGCAAAGATCACCCGGCTGGCGCAGGGGGCTGCGGCGCTGGCCTGACACAAACTGGCCTGACACAAACTGCTGCCGGCGCCGCTCCTCTGGCAGAGTATGGGCATGCTCACAGTTATTGGCGAAGGCCTTGTTGACGTTGTCCAGCGCGCCTCCGGGATCGAGGCCCACGTGGGCGGCAGCCCGCTCAATGTTGCGGTCGGCCTGGCCCGGCTGGACCACCCGGTGCAGTTCATCGGCCGCTACGGCCGGGACGCGTACGGCGATTCCGTCGCCGCGCACCTGCGCTCCAGTTCCGTGATGCTTCCGCTGGGCCCGGACGACCTTCCCACCAGCGTGGCCACCGCCCTGATTGACGACGACGGCGCCGCCACCTACACCTTCGACCTCACCTGGGAGCTTCCCGGCATCGCCGACCGGCTGGCGTTTATGCTGCAGGGCACCACCCTGCTGCACACGGGCTCGATCGCGACGATGCTGGCGCCCGGCGCCAAGGACGTACTGGCCGCCGTCGAATACGCCCACCCGCGCGCCACCATCAGCTTCGACCCCAACTGCCGGCCCAGCATCATCACCGACGTGGATTATGCGCGCCGCCACACGGAAAAGTTCGTCTCACTCGCTGACGTGGTGAAGGCCTCCGACGAAGACCTCGCCTGGCTCTACCCGGACACGGACGTGCTCGACGCTGCCCGCCGCTGGCTGGAACTGGGCGGCAACGAGGGCCCGGCCATGGTGGTGGTCACCCGTGGAGCTGACGGGCCGTGGGGGGTAACCCGGGCCGGCGAGGCGCAGGTGGCGGCACCGCGTGTTCAGGTGGCAGACACGGTGGGCGCCGGCGATTCCTTTATGGCAGCCCTGCTGTCCGGCCTGGTGGACCGGGGCCTGGACGGTGCCCAGAACCGCAAGGACCTGCGCGAACTTCCGGCAGAGGGCATGGCCGAACTCCTTGCCCACGCGGCCAAGGCGGCGGCTGTGACGGTGTCCCGGCCCGGCGCCAACCCTCCGACGCGCGCCGAGCTGAACGGGGCGACGGGGGAGGGCTAGGCCGGATTGCCCTTCGTTACCCCTCGTGGTTGTAGTAAGGCCACGGCAGGAAGCGACGGTCACCGCGACGGTCCGGTCCTTCCAGGCTGACTTTCCCCCTGGCCGCCCACTCCACGCCGCGGGGGAACATCCGGATGAACTCGATCCGCCGGAAGGTGTCAATGTCATGCCCGATGGTGATGGTGAAGCTGCGGCCTTCGCCATAGTTGTTGATCCAGGCAAGGGGCTGCAGCGTGTTGATGCCGGGGAGGCCTTCGATGCCCTCCGCCGGAATGGCCACCGGATAGTGGGGCATGGGCCACATCGGCGCCTTCTTGTACGACTCCAGGTCGTCAAACACTGAGAGAAGCACCTCTGCGCCCTCGTACAGTTGTACGCCCGTCAGGATGTCATCACCCGTGACCGTCCATGTGTCGCTGATGCCCTCCGTGATGGGGTGGCGGGGCCGGGCCGTCTGCAGCAGGGCCTCACCCCAGGGACGCGGACGCAGCCCGGTGGGAACGCTGAGCTTCGCGCCCCGCATGATGTTGTACTCCTCGGGGTAACCCCAGTCGTCCTCCTGGACAGCCGAGCCGTGGAACCAGACGATCCCTTTGCCGTCGTCGTGGACAAATTTCAGCAGGGCCGCGTCCGTTTCAGCGCCGAAACCGACGGCTTTTTCGTGGTATCCGTCCCGGCCCTCGAACACGATGATGACCACGTCGTACCTGTCGATGACGTTCGCGCCGAGCCCCCGCGGGTCCTCGATGACGCGCACGCGGAACCGGCCCGTGTCCTCGAGCAGCGTGGTGAGCCACTGGTTGTGGGCCCGGAAGCTGCGGAATTCGTTGTCGTGCTCGCAGGTCATGTGTCCCGAGAGGATGAGTGCGTTCAACACGTCAGCCATGCGATCTGGGCTCCTATTATTTGGCAAGTCGGGTTAGGGAGAAAGCTTACAGACTTTAGTGTGAAAGCGACATAACGATGCTACGATCGGTGTGCACCTAGAGAGAGTGAGCAACGATGCTTCTCGAAAGAGACCTCATCCAGTCAGTCGGCTTCCGCAACGTCACCGAGGGCGGGCGTGTGACCGGCTTCCAGTTCCGTGTCCGGATGCCTTCCTACCGCGGCATGGCCGCGTCGCTGATCGACGGCATCGCAGTCCGCGTGGGCAACATCGTCGACGTCGGCCCTGCCGTTCCGCTCTGGACCTTCGGCGGGCGGACCTACACGCTGCAGCAGCTCTGGGATAACGACGGAGTGCGCTGGCCCCTCGAGGAAGCCGCCGTGGTCACCGTTCCGTTCGACGGCGGCCTGCCGCAGGGCGTCCATGAACTCACCATCGAACTGCGGCTGCGCATGTCCTATATTCCCGTGGAGCACCAACCCACCGTCCACCGTGTCAGCCGCGCAGTCACGCTGGCCCCGGAGGGCGGCGGGGACACCTTCCGCTACGGCGTTTCCCTCTACAGCTACATGGGCGACTACGGCACGGTCATGGACCTGGAGACTGCGTTGGCCTCCATCGCGGACGTTGGCGCCACCGGCGTTGAAATCCTCGGCGAGGGCCACGTCCCCGGCTACCCCGAACCCGACCCTGCGTGGATCGACAACTGGTTCAGCCTGCTCGAGAAGTACTCCCTGGAGCCCACGAACTACGGGTCCTGGATCGATACCCGCCTGCACCCGGGCCGGAGCATGACGGCTGCCGAGGGTGCAGCGGCGCTGCAGCGCGACCTGCGGCTGGCCCACCGGCTGGGCTTCGGCTTCGTGCGGCCCAAGATCGGCGTGGTCTCCAGCGACCTGGTTCCGGACCCTATTTGGACTGAATCTGTGGAGCGTTCCCTGGACCTGGCCCACGAACTGGGGATCATCATCTGCCCCGAGATCCATTCCCCCACGCCCATCAAGCACCCCGTCATCGAGGACTACATCAGCCTCATCGAACGGACCGGAACCAAGAACTTCGGCCTGCTCATCGACACCGGCATCTTCCAGGACCGCCCCATCCCGCTGCGCGACGGCGAGACCCGCGAAACCCGGCCCGCCTTCCTGGACGGCATCGGCGTGGACCCGGCCGACTTCGCAGCTATTGCCCAGCACGTGGTGTTCGTCCAGGCGAAGTTCCACGACATCAGCGACCAACTCGAGGACCAGCAGATTCCCTGGCTGCCCGTGCTCAAGGCGCTCAAAGACTCGGGCTACACCGGCTACCTCTCGAGCGAATACGAAGGTGAGCGCACACCGTGGCGGGCCATTGAGCAGGTACGCCGCCAGCACGCCCTGATCCGCCGCATCACTTCCGAACTTCCCTGACCCCTCCCTCCCAGCAAAGAGAACAGACAATGCCAAACGGACTTCTTGACGATTCAAGCCTCCGCACCCACCCGGACGGACTGGCCCTTGCGCTCACTCTGCCGTGGTACCGAAGCCTCTGGCTCTCCTCGGTCTCCAGCCTGCGGCTCAGTATCGACGGGCAGGACGTGCCTGCCGAGGACCTGGCCCTGGAACTAAGCGGCGTCCGCTACGCGCTCGCCGACCTCCCGGCCCAGAGCGAAACCCTCTGGTACCTGCAGGAACACCCCCTGCTGATCGCCAGACAGGATACCCCGGTGGCCCTGGGCGAGGAGCACACCGTCCAGCTCATCGGAGAGCTGCGCCTGCCTTACATGCAGATCGCCCCGGGCCAGGACGGCGGGCCCGGGATGTACGTCCCCAACTTCGTGAACCAGACACTCGAGCTGACCGTCACGGACAGGGCCGCTGCGGCTCCTGAATTGACGACGGCGGTCACCCCGCCTCCGCCAAAGGCTGAGGACGATCCATTCTCGCTCGGGCTCACCCTGTACTCGGCCAGCGCCGAGTTCCGGGCCGGCTGGTACGACTTCGACGGCCTGCTGAACCGCGTGGCGGAGCTGGGCATCGGCCCGGGCATCGAGATCGTGGCCTCCCAGGTCCTGCCAACGTATCCGCACGTCTCGGACGACTTCGCCCGTTCCTGGCAGGAGGCCTTCGACAAGCACGGCTTCACCGCCAGCTCCTTCGGTGCCAACCTGGACATGGGCCGGCGCCGTGACCGCGACATGACACCCGACGAGGAATACGAGTTCACCGAGACGCTCTTCCACGGCGCCAAGAAGCTCGGCTTCCCGCTGGTCCGCATCCAGAGCGCGAAGCCGGAGCTGCTGCGGCGGCTGCTGCCGCTCGCCGAGGACCTGGAGCTCAAGCTTGCCTACGAGATCCACGCACCACTGGGCCCCAACTCCCCGGAGATCATGAAGGTCCGCGACGTGTACGCGGAACTCGATTCACCGCTGCTGGGCTTCGTGGCCGACTTCTCCTCCACCATGCACAGCATGTCCCCAACGCTCCTGCGTGCCGTCCGACGGGCCGGGCTCGACGACGAAGCGGTCCAAAAGCTGCAGGCCATCTGGGCCACCGATGCCCCCATGCGGGCGCGGCAGGAGGAGTTCATCGGCTACCTGCGGGCACGGGACTTCGATCCTGCCGGCCTTGGCTCTTTCGCGCACCTGGCCTTCAACATGCACGGCCATGTCAGTCCGAAGGATTGGGCGGACATCATGCCCCAGATCATGCACGTCCATGCGAAGTTCTACGACATTGACGACCACGGCAACGAGCCAGCCATCGACTACCCGGAACTGGTCCGCGTGTTCGTGGAGGGCGGGTACCGCGGCTACTGGTCCAGCGAATGGGAGGGCCATGCCTTCGCCGAGCTTGGCGAGGTGGATCCGCTGCTGCTGGTCCGTAAGCAGCATGACCTGATCCGCAAGAGCATGCGCTCTGCCCTGGCATCGGCCTGACCCCCCAGCGTTGTGCCTCCCCGGTGCCCGTCCGTTCACCCGGCCGGGCACTGCGGCTTTTAAGCCGGGGACTCTTAACTGCGGTTTTTAAGCCGAGGCTTGAGGGGCGTCCTTGGCGACCGCGGCGGCGACGATATCGGCCGCCTCCTTGAACAGGCCCCGCATCCACTCATGCTCCGAATCGCGGTTGTGCACCGGGTGCCACCACAGGGCGTTCACCAGCGGCGTGGCATCGAAGGGGAGCGGGAGGATCCGCACGCCGCCCACACGCAGCGCGAACGGTATCAGCGCCGCCTGGATGAGCGCGATCCGGTTGGTTCCCACCACAAAATGCGGCAAGGACTGGAAACTCTCCACCACCACGTCCACCCGCGGCTCAACACCGAGCTGCATGATCTGCCGTTCCGCCGAGGTTGATGCGGATCGGGTCTGGTACGTCATCACCCACGGAAGTTCGGCGATGTTCTCCATGGTGATTTTTTCGCCGACGGTGTCGTTGGAAGTGGAAACGATTGCCACCCAGCCGTCCCGCCAGAGGTCCAGGTAGGGGAGGCCGGAAAGGAACCCGTGCGGAATCAGGATGCCGTCCACTGACCGGAGGCGGTTGGCTGCGTCCTCCACCACCATCGGGTTGTGCAGCATGAACCGGAACCGGACGCCGGGGGCGCGCTCGGCCGCGAGCTCGGATACCACCCGGCCGATGGTGGTGAAGCCGTAATCGGAGCCGTAGATGGAGAACTCGCGTTCCGATTCGGCGGGCTCCCACGTGGCCTGGCTCTCGAAGACGCGCCGGGCCGCCTCCAAGGCTGTGGTGGTGTGCTCAGCCAACCGCAGGGCGAAGGGCGTGAGTTCATAGGCATTGCCGCGGCGGGCCAGAATGGGATCCCCGAAGTGGGACCGGAGCCGAGCCAGAGAAGCGCTCAGGGCTGGCTGGCTCAGATGAAGCCGCTCGGCTGCCCTCGTCACGCTCCGCTCGGTAATGAGCGCATCCAGCGAGATCAGCAGGTTGAGGTCGAGCCGGGAAAGCAGGACATTATTTGTCACGGCACGTCGATCTTTCAACGGTGAATTTTCGTCCCGCCAGTGTATCAGCGGCATCAATAGACCTGGTGTGGTGCATCACATCGCCCGATGCAACCCGGGCTTCCGCAGACCCCCGTGAAACTTATGTCTGGCATCTGCAATACTTATGTGCTTTTTCTGCACATCTCCTGCATACTGATGAGTGACCGGGGTCACGGCTCCCGGATGTTTTCGACAACGAAGTCAGAAAGGCTGGACATGACACAGCACCGTCGCTATTCAGGCCTCAAGGCCGGCGCCCTCGCCGTCCCCACCATCGCCGCCCTCGTCCTTACCGGCTGCTCGGCCTCCACCGGCAGCAACGCCTCCTCCGGAGGCTCGAAGGAATTTTCGCTGTCCTTCGCCACCTCCAACACCATCGAAAGCCCCTTCCAGGTGCTCGCCGAGAAGTACATGGAGGCGCACCCCGACGTGAAGATCACGTTCAACCCGCAGCCCAATGACTCCTACGACCAAACCCTGCGCACCCAGCTCCAGGCAGGCAACGCCTCAGACGTCGTGGTGACCTCACCCGGAGCCGGCACCGGACGCAGCATCCTGCCGCTCGCCGAAGCCGGCTTCCTTGAGCCGCTGGACGATGCCGCCAAGGAGCTGCTCCCCGAGGGAAGCGACAGCACCTTCGGAACCGACGGCAAGGTCTACGGCCAGGCCACGGAAATCACTGTCGCTGCCCTGGTCTCGAATGAGACGGCCGCAGAGGCGGCCGGCGGCTTCCCTGCCGACTTCTCCTCCCTCCAGGAGCAGTGCAGGAGCCTGGAGTCCTCCGGCAAATCCCTGTTTGCGCTCGCGGGAGCAGCCCCTCCCAACACCGGCCTGATGGCGATGTCACTGGCGGCCTCCCGCGTCTACGCGGAAGATCCGAAGTGGAACGACAAACGCGCCGCCAAGGAGACCACCTTCGCCGGTTCTGACGGCTGGAAGTCAGCCCTCCAGGCAGTCAACACCCTTAAAGATGCGGGCTGCTTCCAGAAGGGCGCGGCCGGCGGCGGTTTCGACGCCATCACCAAGGGCCTTGCCGGCGGAACGTCCGTGAGCGGCTTCATCCCGGCCCCGAGCTGGAAGCAGCTGGAATCCGCAGCCGGCGGGGCTAAATTCTCGGTCCGGGCATTGCCGGCGGAAAGCTCGGGCAAGAGCTACGTCTTCGCCAGCGCGAACTACGCTTTCTCCATCAACGCAGCCTCCAAGAACAAGGACGCTGCCAAGGCATTCCTCGACTGGGCTGCCGAGCCGGAGCAGACCAAGGCCTTCGCCGAGATCGACGGCGCCCTTCCGGTCACCGGACTGGACAAGTACGACTTCGGAAGCGGCGCCTACAAGAACGTCGGCGACCTGATCAAGGACGGAAAGTACGGCCCGCTGCCGAACATCCAGTGGCCGAATTCCGCCGTCTACGACGCGCTGGCCACGGGGGTCCAAGGCATCATCACCGGGCAGAAGAGCCCCGACCAGGTCCTGCAGGCCATGGACGCCGCCTGGGGCCAGTAGCGTTTTTCACCATCAACGTTCCGACCACTCAAAGGGACAAGCAAGGAATACCATGACTGCGACGATGCAACCGAAAAGCGAAGCAGCAGAAGCACCCCGGCGAGGCAGGCGCACTCCGGGGGCGGGCCAGAACGCCCGCTCCCGGGGCCACGGCCTGGAATTCGGACACTGGTGGTGGGCCCTGCCCGGGATCGCGCTGGTGTTTGCCATCCACTATGTGGCAACCGGGATCGGCGGATTCTTCGCCTTCACCAACTGGACGGGCATCGGCGCGTTCAAGATCACCGGCTGGGCCAACTTTGAGGCCATCTTCAAGGACCCCACGAAAGTCGGAGCCCTCTCCAACACACTCTTCCTTGCCTTTGGCTCAGTCCTCCTGGGCAACATCGCCGGGCTGGTCATCGCGCTGGGCCTGAACCGCATCCTCAAGACGCGCTACATCCTCCGGACCCTGTTTTTTATGCCGGTGGTGCTCAGCCCGCTGGCCACGGCCTACATCTGGAAATACATCTTCGACTTCGACGGCCCGCTCAACGCCTTCCTCACCGCAATAGGCGCCGGCGACCAGGCCAAGCCGTGGCTGGCAGACCCGCAGTGGGCCATCTGGACCGTCCTGGTGGTGCTGGTCTGGTCTTCCACCGGTTTTGCCATGGTGATCTTTATGGCCGGCCTGGCCGGTGTCCCCGCGGAAGTGGAGGAGGCGGCGGCCATTGACGGCGCCAACCTGTGGCAGCGGTTCCGCAACGTCACCCTGCCCGCTATCCGTCCCGCCGTCGCCATCGCCACCACGCTGGGAATCGTCCAGGGACTGCGCGTCTTCGATCCCATCATGGCGCTCACCGGCGGCGGACCGGCGGGGGCAACGGAAACCCTGGCCACCCAGGTCTACAAGCAGGCGTTTGCGCTCGGAAACTTCGGGGGCGGTGCCGCCCTGGCCCTGGTGCTCGCAGCCATCATCCTGATCTTCGCCGTAATCCAGCAGCGGCTGACGCGTTCGAACCCTGAGGACTAAGCCATGTTCCGCTACACCAAACTCACCCTGCTCCGCGAGATCGGCCTGTGGGCGCTCGCACTGCTGTTCCTCACGCCGTTCTACTTCCTGGTGACCACTGCTCTGAAGCCGGACACCGAGCTGTTCACCACCTCAGCCCTGGCTCCGCCCAAAAGCCCGGACTTCAGCAACTTCATCGACGTCCTCACCGCCACCGGCAACTCCAATGTGGTGATGGGGCTGGTCAACAGCGTCATCATCACCGCGGGCAGCATCGTGGGGCTCATCGCCCTCGGCTCCATCACCGGCTACGTCATCTCCCGCAGCACCCGCCGCTGGAGCAAGGGCGCGTACTACCTCTTCCTGGTAGCCATCATCCTTCCCGGCCAGCTCGGCGCCGTCCCCCTTTACATGGGTGCACGGGCCCTGGGACTCACCGGATCCGCCTGGGGCCTGATCGTCCTCTACACCGGCATGCTCCTGCCGCTGTCGATCTTCCTCTACGCAAACTTCTTCCGCGGCCTCGGCACCGACTACGAAGAAGCGGCCACCATCGACGGCGCCAGCAAGTCTCAGATCTTCTCCAAAGTGGTGTTTCCCATGATGGCTCCCGCCACCGGAACGGTCACCATCTTCGCCGGGCTCATCGTGTGGAACGACTTCTTCACGTCGCTGATCTTCCTGGGCGGCTCCGCCAACCAGACACTGCCGGTGGCCATGTACTACTACATCGGCTCCCTGGTCTCCCAGTGGAACTCGATCTTCGCCATTGTCATCGTGTCCATGATCCCCATCCTCGCCCTGTTCCTGTTCGCCCAAAAGCGCTTCATCCAGGGCTTCTCCGGCGGCCTGAAGGGCTGACCGGCACGGCCGGAACCGCCAACCACTAAACCGCCCAGCACCAACCGCACAAGCGGGCTGCCGTGATCCTTTGCGCCCAAAAACAGGCCCGCCCGGACATGGCCGCCGGGCCACATTCCTACTGACCACTCTCAACTACCGAGGAGCCACGCATGTACCAGCTCGCACCCAATATCGACCTTTTGTTCTCTGAAGCGGGCCCCAGCGCCGCTGACCGTGTCCGCGCCGCAGCCGCTGCCGGCTTCGATGCCGTGGAAATGTGGGGACCCACAGGGAAGGACATTCCCGCCCTCAAGGAAGCGCTGGAGGAAACCGGGGTCCAGCTCACCGCCCAGCTGGCGGAACCGCGGATGCAGTTCATGATCCCGCCGAAGGACCACGCGCCGTTCTACACCGGACTGGATGCCGGCGTCGAGGTCGCCCACCAGCTGGGCTGCCCCCGGATTGTGGTGGGCAGCGGCACCGGCTTCGGTGGCCGCAAGCGGCAGGACCAGCTGGATGAGCTGATCGAGATCTTCACCAGGGGCGTGGCCCATATTGAGGGTTCCGGCATCACGCTGGTCCTCGAACCGGTCAACGTCCGGGTGGATCACCCCGGGGCGCTTCTGGACCGGACCTCGGAAGCGGTCTACGTGGCCAGGGGTGTCAATTCGCCCAACTTCGGCGTCCTCTACGACCTCTACCACTCCACCGTCGAAGGCGAGGATGTGGCTGCCGAGCTGGCCAATGCCGGGGACCTCATCAAGTACGTGCAGATCGCCGACGCTCCGGGCCGCGGGGAGCCCGGCTCCGGCTCCATTGACTGGCCCGCCCGGTTCGCTGACCTGCGCAACAGCGGCTACACCGGCCCCATCGGCCTCGAGTACTACCCGACCATCGAGTCGGCAAAGTCGGTGCGCCGCATCCAGGAACTGGTGGCGGGGCGGTGAGCGGCAACCGGTATCCTGCCGCCGTTGATGTCGCGATCGTCGGCAGTGGACCCACGGCCTCGGCTTACGCGCGGATCCTCAGCGAAGAAGCCCCTGGCGCCACCATCGCCATGTTCGAAGTGGGCCCCACGGTCAGCAACCCGCCGGGCGCGCATGTCAAGAACATTGAGGATCCTGACCGCCGCAGCCTGGCACAGCGGGCATCGGAGGGCCCCGGCGCCGGTGCCGCAACGGTGAATTCGCCCGGTGCCGTCAAGAGCGGCGAACGCCGCGCCCGCCCCGGAACCTACCTGCTGCAGGACGGCTACGCTTTCCCAGGCGAGGACGGCATGCCCGTCGCAGCCATGTCCAGCAATGTGGGCGGGATGGCCGCCCACTGGACGGCCGCCTGCCCGCGCCCGGGCGGCAAGGAGCGTATCCCGTTCCTCCCGGACCTGGAAGAGCTCCTTAACGACGCGGACCGCCTTTTGGGCGTCACCGCGCACGCTTTTGATGGTGCCCCGTTCTCGGACGTGGTCAGGGAACGCCTCGCCAAGGTAGTGGATCAGGGCCGGAAGCCTGCCTACCGCGTCCAGCCCATGCCCCTTGCTGTACACCGGCGGGACGATGGCGCCCTTGTATGGTCCGGCTCCGACGTCGTCATGGGGGAGGCCACCCGCGATAATCCGCAGTTTGAACTGTTTGACGAATCGCTGGTGACCCGTGTCCTGGTGGAGGACGGCACTGCTGCCGGCATCGAAGTCCAGGACCGCCGCAGCGGTGACACCTATCAGGTGGCCGCCCGTTACGTTGTGGTGGGGGCGGACGCCCTGCGCACACCGCAGCTGCTGTGGGCTTCCGGGATCCGGCCCGACGCCCTGGGCCGCTACCTCAACGACCAGGCGCAGGTGGTCTTCGCGAGCAGGCTCCGCGACGTCCAGCCCGAGGACGCGCCGGCGGCCGCCAGCGGCGCCCTCAGCGAGCAAAGCGGAGTGGCCTGGGTTCCCTACACGGACGAGGCGCCCTTCCATGGCCAGATCATGCAGTTGGATGCCTCTCCGGTTCCCCTGGCTGATGATGATCCCATCGTCCCGGGCTCGATCGTGGGGCTGGGCCTGTTCTGCGCCAAGGACCTGCAGCGCGAGGACCGGGTGGCGTTCGACGACGACACCCGTGACTCCTACGGGATGCCCGCCATGCGCATCCATTACCGGCTGACCGAGCGGGACCACGACGTGCTGGACCGCGCCAGGCAGGAAATTGTCCGCCTGGGCAAAGCGGTGGGCGAACCGCTGGACGAGCGTCCCTTTGTCCTGCCGCCGGGTGCGTCGCTGCACTACCAGGGCACCACGCGCATGGGTGAGACGGACGACGGCGAGAGTGTCTGTTCGCCGGACAGCCAGGTGTGGCAGGTCCCCGGCCTCTTTGTGGCCGGCAACGGCGTTATCCCCACCGCCACAGCGTGCAATCCCACCCTGACGTCGGTGGCGCTCGCCGTGCGCGGCGCACGGAAAATCGCTGAAGAAATCACCAGCTCTTTACTTATGTCCGAATCAGACAATAGACTGTCTAAATAATGAATAAGTGCCGGTAGAGCGGCCACTTCGTTCCAGCACAGGCATTTCACTCACCGGCAAGGCATGCCGCAGACAAGGAGGTCTCGATGATCGCCGACCGCATAATCGAGCAGGGAACACTTACCACCCAGGACGGCCGCACCGCCGTCGAAGTCCGGATCCCCTGGTACCGCGCCCTTCCGGGCTCATGCATCGCCGGCGCAGCACTGACGGTTGACGGCGTTGCCGCGCCGGAGGACACGCTGCGCTGGACCATGAACAACCGCACGTTCAGCTTTGAAGAGCTCGTGGATGAAACCGGCGAGTGGTGGTACCCGCTGGACTCGGCCGTCCTTTCCGGCGAGCTTCCCGTCCGGGATGACAACGCAGAGCACGAGGTCCGGGTGGACCTGAAGCTCTACATCCCCTACATCATCACCGACCACGGCGTGCTGCATATCGAAGAGCACGACACCAAGACCATGAAGGTGGCACAGCGATGACCAGCCTCGGCACGCCGATCCAGGGCGTCACACTATACAGCTTCACCCGGGCTTTCCACGCCCGGCAGTACGACCTCGACGGCCTCATCCGCAAGGTGGCGGCCGAAGGTTTCGGTCCGGGCCTTGAGGTTATCGGGTTCTCCAGCCTGCGCGGCTTCCCGGACCGCATCGATGACACCTTTGTGGGCCAGTTCCGCGACCTGGTGGCCGAGGTGGACCTCGTGCCCACGTCGCTGGCAGTGAACGTTGATACCGGCATCCGGCGGGACCGGCTGATGAACCACGACGAGCTGGTCGAATACATGCGCAAGCAGATCGAAGTCGCCGCCAGGCTCGGCTTCCCGATCGCCCGCGTGCAGATCTCGCTGACCCCCGACGCCATGGAAAGCCTGCTGCCCGTGGCCGAGAAGTACGGCGTCACCCTGGCCCTCGAAGTCCACGCCGACCAGCACGGCGCGCACGAACGCGTCCTGGCCCTGCGCGACCGCTACGAGAAGCTCGATTCCCCGCTGCTCGGCTTCACTGCCGACTGGGGGGCCACCGTCACCGGGTTCGCCCCCTCCCTCCTGGAGGCCTACCGCCGCCGTGGTGCTTCGGAGGACCTGCTCCGGCAGGTGGTTGACCTGTGGGACGGCTTCTATGCCGAAGGACCGCCCAACAACCAGAAGGTCCACGGCGAACGTTTCGGCGCCTTCATTGGCCTCGCCGCCCGGAACGGCCGGCCGGACCTGGGCATCGACTTCGGCATCAACGGAACGGGACTGTTCGGCCCTGCACCGCTGGACACCTGGCTGGAAATCATGCCCTGGGTCCGCCACGTGCACGGCAAGTTCTTCGGCATTGATGAAAAAGGCGAAGAGCCCTCAGTGCCCGTGCGCGGCCTGGTCCGGCAACTCGTGGAAAACGGCTACTCGGGTGCCATCTCCAGCGAATACGAAGGCTGGCACTGGAACAACTGGCAGGACCCGTTCGAGATCATCCGCGGCGAGCAGGCCGTCCAGCGTTCAGCAGCGGCCAATGCCGGTTCCGCCATGATCACCGACGCAACGGAAGCCCGCCGCATCCTCAGCAGCCACCTCGCCCAGCCCGTCCACGGCTGAAACAAAAGGAATCAAAGACATGTCAGAAGGCATCGCAGGCTCGGGCATCGAGCTTGGCATCACCCTTTACTCACTCACCTCGGAATTCGCCGCCGGGCTCTACACCCCGGAGACCCTGATCAAGGCGGTCGCCGATGAAGGCCTCGGCCCCGGCGTCGAATTCAATATCGCCCAGATGCTGCGCACCTACCCGGACGTGGACGAGGATTTCGTCCGCCTGTGGCGGGACAGCATGGACCGCTACGGCCTGACCCCCAGCGCAGTAGGCACCAACCTGGACATGGGCCGCCGTAAAGAGCGCGACATGACGCCGGACGAGGAGTTCGACTTCTTCGCCCGGCAGCTCAAGACCGCCAACACGCTGGGCTTCAACAAGATCGTTATCCGGTC
Source organism: Pseudarthrobacter sp. fls2-241-R2A-168 (assembly GCF_030209335.1). Classification (NCBI taxonomy): domain Bacteria; kingdom Bacillati; phylum Actinomycetota; class Actinomycetes; order Micrococcales; family Micrococcaceae; genus Pseudarthrobacter; species Pseudarthrobacter sp. fls2-241-R2A-168. Next base: position 22,762 of record NZ_JARVSG010000013.1, on the reverse strand, counting down.
CGCGGGCAAGGAACTGCTCCGCCGGCTGCTTCCGCTGGCCGAGAAGTACGACCAGAAGCTCGGCTACGAGATCCACGCGCCCCAGGGCCCGAACGATCCCAAGATCCTCCAGATCCGCGAGATGTACGAGGAGCTTGGCAGCGACCGGCTGGGCTTCACGGCGGACTTCAGCTCCACCATGCACAGCCTGTCGCCCACGCTGTTCCGCACCCTGACCCAGATGGGCCTGCCCGAGGAACACTTCGCTGTTATGCAGGACATCTGGCGCAAGCCGCTGCCCATGCAGGAGCGGAACCAGGAGTTCGAGGACTACCTGCGCGACAACAGCTTCGATCCCGCCCGGCTGGGCCCCTTCACCCGGCTGGCGTTCAACATGCACGGACTGGTCCCGCCGGAGGAATGGCTGGACATCATGCCGCAGATGTTCCACGTCCACGCGAAGTTCTACGACATCGACGGGAACGGCAACGAGCCCGCCATGGACATCCCGCGCATCGTGCGCCAGTTCGTCAAGGGCGGCTACCAGGGCTTCCTGTCCAGCGAATGGGAAGGCCATGCCTTCGCCGACCTGGGCGAATCGGACCCCATCGACCTGGTGAAGAAGCAGCATGCGCTCATGCGGCGCGCCATTGAAGAATCCGTGGTACCGGCCTAAGGAGACCCGTGTCTGCAATCGATACCGACCTCACTGCCGAGGTGGAGCGGCTCCGGGACGAACTGGCCGAAGCCCTGAACCTGGCCCGCAGGGCCAATGACCGGGGCGACATTGAGAACCTGTTCAACCGCTATATGTACCTCCACAATGCCTTTGAGGATGAACAAATCATCCCGCTGTGGGTCAAGCCGGGTACATCCGGCATCCGGGCGAGGTACACCAACGCCGGCCAGTACACGGACTACGACAGCGTCATCCGCTACCACCAGGGCCGTCCGCGGCCAGAGGGCAAGTTGATCCTGCACTACACCACCACGCCCGTCATCGAGGTGGCCGCGGACGGCAAGACCGCCAAGGGCGTTTGGATCATGACCGGCAACGAGTCCGGCCTGACCGACCCGGAAGTGGCCAAGGACAGCCCGGACTACATGTACTCGCCAGGCGAGGTACAGGGCAAGAAGGTCTGGGCCCACTGGGTCTGGTGCAAGTACGCGGTGGACTTCCTGCGCCAGGACGGCGAATGGAAGATCTGGAAGTTCCGCTGCTACGAGCTCCTCCGTGCGCCCTTTGAGGAGAACTGGATCAGCTTCGCCGAGAAGAACCAGCATGCCTTCGCCCTGGACCTCATGTATTTCGGTGACGACGGCAAGCCCGTGTTCATGCCGCCCGCGGACGAGCCCGTCCCCAGCGAGTACCACCCCTACAACCCGTCGGCCCGGCAAACGCTCGAACCGCAACCGCCCGTGCCGCACCAAACTTTCGTCGAGACCTTCGAGTAAGGACCATCATGGCAACTCACAACTCCCTGTTCCAGGACGCCGACGTCCGCAGGCACCCCGAGGGCATTTCGGTGTCCGTCCAACTGCCCTGGTACCGCAGCCTCTGGCTGTCGGCCGTGGACGATGTTGCGGCCACCGTCAACGGTGTGGCGATCCCCAAGGAAGCCCTCCGCTTCGAGCTGCAGGGCAAGTCCTACTCCATCGCGGAGCTGCCCGAGCAATGGGAAACGCTCTGGTTCGTCGCTGACAAGCCGGACGTCATCATCCCCCTGGACCGCATCCCCGACGCGGGCGAGGAGATCGACGTCGAAGTCATCCTCACCCTCCGCCTGCTTTACATGCAGATCGCGCCCATGCGCTACGTCGGAAACCGGGTGGCGGTTGAGCGCAAGGTCGTGCTGGCATGACAACCCTGCGGGTGGCCATGATCGGTTATGGCTTCATGGGCGCTGCCCACTCCCAGGGCTGGCGGACCGCACCCCGCGTGTTTGACCTGCCGGCCGAACCGGAGATGGCCGTCATCGTGGGGCGGAACGCCGACGCAGTGGCGGACGCAGCGCAAAAATGGGGCTGGGCTGAGTCGGCCACCGACTGGCGTGAGGTCATCGCACGGGACGATATCGACGTCGTCGACATCGTGACCCCCGGCGACTCACATGCCGAGATCGCGATCGCCGCCCTTGAAGCCGGGAAGCACGTCCTCTGCGAAAAGCCGCTGGCCAATACGGTGGCCGAGGCCGAAGCGATGGCTGAGGTTGCCGGGCGGGCCGCCGCCCGGGGCGTCCGGGCGATGGTGGGGTTCACTTACCGCCGGGTTCCCGCCGCCACGTTTCTCCGTAACCTGATCGCCGAAGGCGCCGTGGGGACCATCAACCAGGTGCGTGCCTCGTACCGGCAGGACTGGCTCGTGGACCCGGAGATGCCGCTGGCCTGGCGCCTGCAGAAGGAACATGCCGGCTCCGGGGCCCTGGGTGACATCGGCGCCCACGCCATTGACCTGGCCCAGTTCGTGACCGGGCTGAACCTCGAAAAGGTCTCCGGCACCATCGACACCATCGTGAAGGAGCGCCCCCTTCTTGACTCGGGTTCCGGGCTCTCCGGCACCGCCGGTGCTGGCAAAGGCCCGGTGACGGTGGACGACATCGCCATCTTCACCGGCAGGTTCGAATCCGGTGCGCTGGCATCGTTCGAGGCCTCACGCTTTGCCACCGGCCGGAAGAACGCGCTGCAGATCGAAGTCTCGGGGGACAAGGGCGCACTGGCGTTCGACCTTGAGGATCTCAACAGCGTCCAGTTCTACGACCGGACGGCGCCCGCGGACCGCCAGGGCTTCCGGAAAATCCTGGTCACCGAGGCCGAGCATCCCTACGTCTCGGCGTGGTGGCCGGCCGGGCACATGCTCGGCTACGAGCACGGGTTCTCCCATCAGGTCAAGGACCTCGTGGAAGGAATCGTGGGCGGCACCGATCCGCATCCCACGTTCGCTGACGGGCTGCGGGTGCAGCGGGTGCTCGACGCCGTCGAGCGCAGTTCCGAAAATGAGTCCGCCTGGACACGCGTCGCCGCCAGCGTCCCGGCGCAGGTTTCGTAGGAGGGGAAACACATGGCACGACCAATTACGCTGTTCACCGGCCAGTGGGCCGACCTGCCGTTTGAGGAGGTGGCCCGGCTCGCCGGCGAGTGGGGCTACGACGGGCTGGAAATCGCCTGCTGGGGCGACCACCTGGACCCCTGGCGTTGGGACGACGATGCATACGTGCAGGGCAAACTCGACATCCTGGAACGCCACGGCCTTAAGGTATGGACGATCTCCAACCACCTCAAAGGCCAGGCCGTGTGCGATGACCCCATCGACGAACGGCACCGCGGGATCCTGCCGGACAACGTCTGGGGCGACGGCGACCCTGAAGGGGTGCGCCGGCGTGCCGCCGAGGAAATGAAGAACACCGCCCGGCTCGCCGCCAAGCTTGGCGTGAAGACGGTAACCGGATTTACGGGTTCGTCCATCTGGAAGTACGTGGCGATGTTTCCGCCGGCCTCCGAAAAGATGGTGGACGCCGGGTACCAGGACTTTGCCGACCGGTGGAACCCCATCCTGGACGTCTTCGACGAGGTGGGAGTCCGGTTTGCCCACGAAGTGCACCCGTCCGAGATCGCCTACGACTACTGGACCACCCAGCGCACGCTGGAGGCGATCGGGCACCGTGAGGCCTTCGGGCTGAACTGGGATCCGAGCCACATGGTGTGGCAGGACATCGATCCCGTGGGGTTCCTGTGGGACTTCAAGGACCGGATCTACCACGTGCACTGCAAGGACACGAAGAAGCGCCTGACCAACGGGCGCAACGGCCGGCTCTCGTCCCACCTGGCATGGGCCGACCCGCGCCGCGGCTGGGACTTCATCTCCACAGGCCACGGCGACGTGCCCTGGGAGGACGCCTTCCGGATGCTCAACTCCATCAACTACCGCGGGCCGTTGTCCGTGGAGTGGGAGGACGCCGGCATGGACCGCCTGGCCGGCGCCCCCGAAGCGCTGGCATTCGTCCGCAGGCTCTCCAGTTACGAGCCCTCGGCGGCAGCTTTCGACGCCGCCTTCAGCACGAAGTAATTCAGCACCAACTAATTCAGCCCAAAGCCCGGCCCCGGAAAACCCCGGGGCCGGGCTTTCGGCTATTCCGGCTTGACTGCGTAGGCGCTGCTGATTGCTATCCGGTTGTAGGTATTGATCGTCATAGTCAGCCACGTCACGGCGGACACCTGTCCCGGAGTCAACTGCCCGGCCGCTGACTGGTACCAGCCCGCATTTGTGGGGGAGTCCTGGATCAGCGTGATGTATTCGCAAAGGGCCAGTGCCGCGCGTTCCTGATCGTCGAAGTACAGGCTCTCCCGCCAGGCGGGCAGCACACTCAGCCGCTCCGGGCTCTCACCTTTCGCCAGCGAGTCCTTGGTGTGGATCCGCAGGCAGAATGCACAGCCGTTGATCTGGGAGGCGCGGATCTTTACCAGCTCTATAAGCAGTGGCGAGAGTCCCTCTCCCAGGGCGGCCCGGTCCGCCCTCAAGGCTGCGGAATTGATGGCTTTGTACAGTTCCGGGTGCTGGGCACCTACATCGGTCCTGGGGAGGATTGCTGTAGCGGTCATTGTGTGTGGGGCTCCTTGGCTCGATAGGGAGTGCGCTTCTGCGCTGGTTCCACCATCTCTTCCCTGCTGCCTTGGGAACCACTGAATGGGACGAATTGCCACCAGACGTTCCACCTCCGGTGGCGCGGGAGCAGCGGCGGCCTACGTCCTTGCCCGGCCGCCTTCCAGGTATTCGGGGGTTGCCATGCCGGCAACGGCGAAGCCGGACAGGTTCCGCAAGAAGGCTCCGTCGATGTCCTGGCCTGTCGCAATCAGCCGGTGATGGATTGCCCCGTAGAGGGCATCGATAACCATGCCGGCGTCGATGTCGCCCCGCACTTGCCCCCGGTGCTGGGCCCGCTGAATGATCGTCAGGAATGCTTGCCGACGCTCCCGGAGCATTGTTTGCCGAAGATGGACGGCGAATTCTGCGTCCCTGATGGCCTCAGCCAGCAGGTTGGCGACTGTGGACGCCGCTCCACCCACCTTCAGGCAATAGGTCAGCGCCACGAGGTAGGCATGCAGGTCCCTTGCCACATCGCCGGTGTCATGAACGTCGGTGAGCAGGTTCGTTTTATAGGTGAACGCTTCCAGCACCAGCAGCTGACGCGATGGCCAATAGCGGTACAGCGTTGTTTTGCTCACCCCCGACGCCCTGGCTACCGCGTCAATGGTGACGGACTCATAGGTGAGCCGGTCGATCAGGTTGCTTGCTGCCCGCAGGACTTTCTCCCGCACTTCCGCCTCGCGGGAGGCGGCTAAGGGGTGGGCAGGATCGGCGTTACGGCGCTGCGAAGCACGAAACCCGGGAGGCTGATGGCCCGACACTGCGCTCATGGGAGAATCCTAGGGCACGTACTTGAAGCGTCCTGAAGCGGGACCCTTCCGTCAGCAGGCCACGTTACTCACGCGGCCCCCGACGAGGGCTGCCCCGGCCAGTGCAAGGTGCCGCCGGGTCATGTCTGTGGGGTCGTCCTGCAGCCACTCGTGGCCGCCCCACTCACTGGTGAGGGTGCCGCTGAAGCGGTTGCGGCCCAGGAGGGCGCCCAGGTCCCGCAGCGGCTGCGAAACCCTCCCGCCGTCGTCGTGCAGGTCCCAGAACTTCAGGTGGAAGGCGCCCACCATGGGGAGGATGCCCCGCAGGTCTGCCGCGTCGCTGCGGCCGAAACGGATGAGCAGGTTCATAAAGAGGGTGTGGATGCGCGGGGGCACGCCTCCTGAGCGGAGGAGGGCGGTGACGGCGTCGATAGTGGCCGGGTCCTGCCAGTCATTCTCCAGCCGCCCCAGGAAGTCCTCAGGCAAGCCGCCCCGGTGCAGCTCTTCGAGGTAGGTGACGGGAAGGGCGGGCATCAGCATGCTGATGTCCACGAGGACCCGCACGTGGTCATCTCCGAGGGCGGCTATCGCTTCGAGGGCAGGTTCGACGGCGGCGCTGCCCGGGGCCTGCTGCCCCTGGATCTCCTCATACACCACCAGATCGAGCTCATGCAGCAGCGGCTGGACCAGCCTGAGCAGTTCCGTCCCCGCCTGCCCGATCGGGAGCCGGATGCCGCTGGCTCCCACGCGGTGCGCGGCACGTATCTGGGGGACCAGGAAATCCAGGCGTTCCTGCAGGGGGCGGCGTTCCGTCGGTGTGAAGTCATCCAGACTGGCGCCAAGGATGCTGATGGCTCCGCCCCTCGCCGCCAGGGCATCCCGCAGCCCGTCCACTTCGGCGTCGCTGGGAGCGGGAAAGGAGCGCCATACCAGTCCGGGCTCGAGTTCGATCTTTTGCACCACAGAATCTGCGATGCCGGTGACGACGTCCTGGGCGGTCCGTCGCGCGGCGATGATGTCAGGGGTCCAGTTGAAGGAGCTGGCGCACAGCGTCCAGCTGCTCGGAATTTCGGGAGCCATAGGGCGTCTTCCCCTTTATGCTTGTTAATGACAAACTTATGTCACTTTTAGGATAAAGGATGGAAGCCATGTTGGGAACCGCCGTGCGCGACGATGCGCTGACCGCCACTGCCGAAGGTTTTGAACTCCGCATCGGCCTGCCGTGGATCCGCTCCATGCCGCTCTCCAGCATCGCCGGCCTGGCGGTGGAGGTGGACGGCGTTCCCTTGGTGCAAGGGGAGTTGGAGGTGATGCTCGGCTCTCGTCGAATGTCCCCGGAGGCCCTGCGGGAAGAACGGGGCTGGTGGTTTGTGCAGGACCGGCTTGTCCTGGCGGGCCGGCGCGCGCTGCCACCCGGGACGCATCCCGTCGCTGTCGACTTCCAGCTGATGGTGCCGTACCTGCAGGCGCGGCCCGGCTCGCCGCTGGTCTTGCCGTTCCATCTGGAGGCCCGGCTGGAACTGGACGGAAAACCGGTCCCCAGTGTCTCCCTTGACGTCGCCTGATCCGGCGCGCCGGGTGCTGATCCTAGGCGGGAACTGCGACCCGCTCCGGTGAGGGGCGGCCATCAGCAAACCAGCGCGGGAAGGTGACATCGAACAGCTGCTCGCGCGCCAGTTCAGCGCCGCCGCGGAGGGGTTCGCGCTCGTCGGCCACGGAGAGGGTGATCGTCAGATCGCGGGTGGCCAGCGGCAGCGAGAGCTCGTAGACCCTCTGCCGGACTTCCGCCAGGAATACCTCGCCGGCCGACCCCATGGCGCCGCCGATGACGATGACGCTGGGGTTGAACATGTTCACCAGGGCGGAAATGGTCTCGCCCGCCACGCGCGCCGACTTCTGAATCAAGGTGATGGCCAGGGCGTCGCCGGACCGCACCGCAAGGGTGATCTCCTCGAGGGTCAGCTCTCCCTTTTTCGCTATCGCGGCCATGGAGCTGTTGGCGCCATCCCTAATGGCTTGTTCCGCATCCCTGACCAGGGCCCAGCCGCTTGCCACGGCTTCCAGGCAGCCGATCTTTCCGCAGCGGCACTGGGCGGTGGAGTCCAGGACCCGCACATGGCCGATGTCCCCGGCAGCGCCGTTGGCGCCGCGGTGGATCCTGCCCTGGGACAGCAGTCCTGCCCCGATTCCGGAGCCGATCTTGCAGTAGATAAGGTCCGCCAGGGAATCACGGCGGCGGGCACGCTCACCGAGGGCCAGCAGGTTGACGTCGTTATCCACCCAGACCGGCGCGTTGAAGCGCTCCTCGAACGGGGTCCGGACGTCGAAGCCGTTCCACCCGGGCATGATGGGGGGAGACACGGGCTGCCCGGAAGCAAAGTCGACCGGGCCGGGAAGGCCCACCACCACAGCCCAGACTGGCACGTTGGAATTCTTTTCCAGCACCTCGTCCACGAGGGCCATGACTGCCTCAATGGTCTTCTCGGGACCGCGGGAAATATCCCAGCTGCGGTGCGTGTGCTCCAGGACGTCGCCGTCGAGCGCCGTCAAACCCACCCTGATATGGGCCGCTCCGAGGGCACAGATGATGATCCGCCCCTGCTCGGCGCGAAAGCGCAGGGTCCGGGGCGCACGGCCGCCGGAGGAGGCGCCGAACTCTCCCTCGCCGAGGAAGCCGAACTGGATGGCCTGGTCCACACGCTGGCTGACAACACCCCTGCCCAGGCCGGTGACCTTGCCGATTTCGGGGCGGGTGGTTGCCTCGCCCGTCCGCACGAGGTTAACAATCCTCAGGAGGCTCGTCACTTCATCGGTCTGGGCTCCGAAGCGGAGGGTGGACTCTGTCGTCATAGTTTCCAATTCTCACACATCGCAGCCCACTAACGCGCGGTTTGCGGCCACTATAGCCAGATCCTTCCGCACTTATGAATAATAGTGACAGAAGAAGGAGGGCGACGATGCCTTGGAACGTGGGGACTATCGGCGCCGGGCCCGGTGTTGCAGCGCTTCACCTGCCGGTGCTGGGGCGGCTCGCCGACCTGTTCGCCGTGGTGCATGTTGCCGATGCGGGAAGCGGGCGCGCCCGGGTCCTGGCTGAACGGCATGCTGCCCGTTGGTCGGAGGGTGAGGCTGCCCTGCTGGCGGACCCGGCTGTGGACCTGGTGGCCATCTGCAGCCCGCCCGGTGAGCACTCCCGCCAGATCCTGGCGGCGCTCGCCGCGGGCAAGCGCGCCATTTTCTGCGAGAAGCCGCTGGCCACCAGCAGGGAGGAAGCTGACCGCGTTGTCTCGGCATGCAGGGCGGCAGGCGCCACCCTGCTGGTGGGGACGAACCATCTGTTCGACGCCGCGTGGGGGCGCGCCAAGCACCACCTCGTGGCCCTGGAGGGCAGGGTGCAGGCCATCTCGGTGACGCTGGCGCTTCCGCCGAACGACAGGTACCACCGGCTGGTTGGCGAGGACGGTCCTTTCCAGGCTGCCCGGCAGGGACGCCCCGACCTTGGCAACCCTGCCGTGGCGGCAGGCATTCTCCGGCAGCTGCTGACGGGCCTGGCAATCCATGACCTTCCTGCCGTACGGGACATCGCGCCGGGCATTGACGAAGTGGTCTACGCGAGGGTCGTTTCCCCGATCGGCTACCTGGTGGGGTACCGGGCCGGGGGAGTCCTGGTCCAGTTGGCGCTTACCATGCTTCCAGAAGGGCCGGATGCCCTGTGGCGGATGAGTATCGCTACTTCCCATGACCGCATCGAGGTCAATTTCCCGCCTGCCTTTGTCCATGCCGGAAGCGCCGCCACCCGGATGCGGAGCGTTGACGGATTGTGGACGGAGTATCCGCGGGATGATGAGGACGGCTATGTGGCCGAGTGGCGCCTGCTGGCTTCGCTCCTTGAGGGAGATGCCCCCGTGGAGTACGACGAACTGTTGGCTGACGCCCTGTACGCCATCGATCTGGCCGACGCCGCTGCGGCCAAAGTTCTTGAAGGGGTGCCGCAATGAGTGAAGGTTTGGGGTTCAGCGTTTTCACCGAACTGCCCGCCTATACGGCGGCCGTCGCCGAGCTTCCCGTGAGTGCTGCCCTGTCGGAAAACGCGCATGGTGCGGTGGCGGTGGTGCCAGGAGCAGGCGACTGGTGGCAGGGGATGCTGGCCGCGCGCGCCGGCGGAGCAGCGGCCGTGGTGCTGGCCGATCCTGCTGTTCTTCCGCGGGGAGCCGTTGAGTCAGAGCGTTGGCCCGGGGACATCCCGGTGATCGTTGAACGACCCCGCATCCGCCCGGATCTTGTAGCCGCCGCGGTTGCGGCGCGGCGCGGCACCCCCGCCCGGATCATCACCGTTGAGTGTGCTGCCCCCGCCGCAGGCCTCGGTGCGCTCATCTGCGACGGCTTCGGCTGGATGCGGTCCCTCGCCGGCGGAACGGTGGCGCTTCAGTCAAGCATTGCCACAGTGCACAGCAGGATCGCACTCCTGCACGCAGGCGACTCCCAAGGCGGGACTGTTCCTGCCACCCTTTCGGCAACCGCCATCGGTGGTCCTCATGCCGGAGGCCTGCTCCAGGTGCTTGCCCTCGGCGAGGTGCGGACGGAGGTCACCGTGGACCAGCCCGCCGGGCTCGCCCGGGTGGAAACCGTCACCGAAGAAGGGTCTTTACGGGCTCCGGAACGCTACGAATCGTCAGCACGCCTGGCGCTCCGCCGGACCTTCGACGCCTGCTTGTCGGGCGGCCCGGCAACGGACCTGGCGGAGCTGCTGCAGGACATGGCGCTGACCCGTGCCCTGCTCAATGCGTAGGCAGAGCGTTCCGTCATGTCTGATACATACATTCTTATGTTGTTTTCTGACTAAAGTGCAGTATCATGGATAACGGCGCCGGGGTTCCTTCCGGACCCGTTCTCCGGTGTGATGGTGCGCCGGGGGCACACCACGTCGCGTCGACGGCCCGATCGTTCGGGTAGATCACTATGCCACTTTCGCCTTTGAGACTCCGTCTCCTTGTTGTCGCCCTGCTCTCGGTCTCCTTCCTCGGGGCCCTGGACCATACCGTCGTGTCCACTTCCCTGGCAACCATCGCCGGTGAACTGGGTGCATTGACGCTCATGAGCTGGGTTGTGGTGGGCTACACCCTCGCCAGCACCGTGCTGCTGCCAGTACTCGGCAAACTCGGTGACGTGCTGGGTGCCCGCCGCATCTTTCTCTGCTCGCTGGTGATGTTCCTGGCCGCCTCACTGGCCTGCGGCTTCGCCACGGATATGTCCTGGCTCATTGCCGCCCGTGTCCTGCAGGGCATGAGCTCCGCGGGCCTGCAGCTGATGTCCCAGACCATCATTGCCCGCGTCACCACCCAGCGGGAACGGCCCCGCTATATGGCCATCATCGGCGCGGCGTTCCCGATCGCCATCCTGGTAGGCCCCGTCCTTGGGGGTGCCATCACCGACTTTTGGGGCTGGCAGTGGGTCTTCTGGATCAACATTCCGGTGGGGGCTGCGGCGCTGGGCCTGGCGCTCATCGCCGTACCCCATCTGGAGCCCGGCCCCATGCCCCGCCACTTGGACGTTGCCGGGGCGGCGGTCTTCACCACCGCCCTGGTGGCACTGGTGCTCGCCGTTACCTGGGCCGCCGAACGCAGCGCAGGCTTCGCTATGGCCGCCGCCCTCGCGGTAAGCATCGCCGGCTTTGCCGCCTTCTTTTTCATCGAGCGGCGCGCACCCGAACCCATCGTGCCGCTCCACTTCTTCGCCAACCGGACCATCGCTGCAGGCACGGCACTCTCGGCGATTATCGGCGTCGGCCTCTTCTCCATCACCGCCTACCTGCCCACGTACTTCCAGATGGCCTACCAGACCACCGCCACCGTGTCCGGGCTCGTACCGATCGCTACGGTGTTCGGCATGCTGGTCAGCAACCTGCTGACCGGATGGCTGGCCAGCCGGACAGGGCAGTACCGGATTTTCCCGATAGTGGGAACCATGATGGGGGCGGCCGGGCTTCTGGTGATGGCCATGCTGCCCGCGGGCCTTCCGCTGTGGGTTCCCATGATGGTGATGGCCGTGGTGGGGATGGGCACCGGGGCGTTTATGAGCCTGATTGTGGCGGTAGTCCAGGGCGCCGCCCCGGCCAGCCAGACCGGCACCATCACGGCCACCATCAACCTGGTCCGGCAGGTGGGGTCCACCGTGGCGACGGCGGTCATCGGCGGAGTGGTTGGCTTCGGCGTCGCCGCGCTCCTGCCGGCAGGCCTTGATGCTTCCACCCTGACGCCGCAGCTGGTGCATGCGGCCGCGCCTGCCATCCAGGCCAGCGTGGCACAGATCTACAGCTCAGTCTTCACTCCGATCTTCATTGCCTTGGCAGCCACCTACGCGGTGGGGATTGTCGCCGCGGTCCTGCTTCCGCATGGCCGCCTCTCCGACGACCCCGTTCCCGCTTCCACCACTTCCGAATCCCTCTCGGCCTGATTTCAAAGGAGACATCATGTCCAACCCCACCATTGCCATCGTCGGCAGCGGACCCATCGGTTCCACTTACGCACGGGTGCTCCTGGAGCAGGCCCCGAACGCGCACGTGGTGATGTTCGAAGCCGGACCGCAGCTCACCGACGTCCCCGGCGAGAGCGTCCGCAACATCCCCGATCCTGCCGAGAAGGCGCGCGCGCGGGAGATGTCCCAGGGGCCGCAGGCCGGCGCCTACCGGGAATCGCTGGGCATTCCGGCAGGCACCGTCACCGAGGGCATGTTTACCGCCCGCCAGGGCACGCATCTGCTGGACTTCGGCGGTGCAGGCTCAGCCCACGCACCCTCCTTCCCGGCCGCGGCTGCGGCCACCAACGTGGGCGGCCAGGGCGCGCACTGGACCTGCGCGACGCCGTCGCCCGCCTTCAGCGAAAAGCTCCCCTTCATCGCCGACGACGAGTGGGACGGCCTGGTTGAGGACGCCAAGCAGCTGCTGCACGTCCACAGCGCCGCGTTCGCGGACTCCAAGGTGGGCGAAGCCATCCGGTCCCTCCTGGACGAAGAGTTCGGCGCGGAACTGCCGGACGGCTACGGGGTGGGCACCCTTCCAGTGGCCGGGGACCCGCAGCCGGACGGGTCCGTGCGCTGGGCGGGTGCGGACGTCGTCCTCGGACCGCTGATCGACAAGGACAGCCCGCTCTCGAAGCAGTTCGAACTCCGCGACCTCACTCTGGTCCGCCGGGTGGAGCTGGACGGACAGCGCGTCACCGGCGTCACGGTGCAGGACCTGCGCACGGGGGAGACCTCCTTTGTGGCAGCCGACATCGTGGTGGTGGCCGCCGACGCCTTCCGTTCCCCGCAGCTGTTGTGGGCCTCGGGTGTCCGGCCGCAGGCGCTGGGCCACTACCTCACTGAGCACCCCGTAGTCATTTCCACGGTGGCGCTCGACGCCGAAAAGATGGGCCGCTTCGCCACGGACGAGGACCTCAAGGCTGAGCTGGCCCGGCGTGCGCTGAATTCCGCTGATCCGGTGGCAGCCGTGAACCGCATCCCGTTCTCCGAGCCCGAACACCCCTTCTCGGTCCAGGTGATGTACACCGAAACCACGCCGTTCCCCATGGAACCGGGCACCCCGTACTCGGAGAACCGCTGGGGCTACGTCAACATGGGCTACGGCCTGCGCAAGCACCCGCGCTTCGAGGACGCCGTCACCTTTGACGACAACGAGCCGGACTACCGCGGCTTCCCGAACATGACCATCGACTACGCGCTCACCGAGCGGGAGGAAACGGAGATCGCCCAGGCCACGGAACGGCTGCGCCGCGCCGGCAAGGCCCTTGGCGTCTTTGTTGCCGAGCCCCGGCTGATGCCCAACGGCTCCAGCCTGCACTACCAGGGCACCATGCGGATGGGCGCCACCGACGACGGCACCTCGGTGGCGGATCCTTGGTCCAAGGTGTGGGGCTACGAGAACCTGGTGGTGGGCGGCAACGCCCTGATTCCGACGGCGACGGCGATGAACCCCACCCTGATGAGCGTCGCCATCGCCGTGCGCGGCGCCCGGAAGGTGGCAGAGGAACTGGGTTCCTGACCCATGCGAATCGTAGAAAGGCGGCCGCTAAAAGGGCGGAACGGCGGGCACGGATAACCTGTGGGTATGAAGAACCTGGACCTGAACCTGCTGCCCCAACTTCAGGTCCTGCTGGAACTGCGCAACATCTCCCGGGCGGCGGAGCGGCTCCAGCTCAGCCAGCCGGCCACCAGCGCGGCGATGGCCAGGCTCCGGCGCCATTTCGACGACGAGCTCCTGGTCCGCAACGGCCGCACCTATGACCTCACGCCCTTTGCCCAGTCGCTGGTCCCGCTGGTTGATGAAGCCATGCTTCACATCCAGCGGGCCACGCGCGTGCGGTCCGGGTTCGACGCCGCCACCAGCGAGCGCGAGTTCATCATCGCCGCCTCGGACTACGCTGCGGCGCTGATCGTGGGGCCGCTGCGCGGGATCCTGCGGGAAGAAGCCCCCGGCGTCTCGGTGGACTTCGTCCCCACCGCCGGCTCAGGGATCCAGGGCCAGATGGCCGACTACTCCAAAATCGACCTGCTGGTGGGGCCCACGGGGTACCAGATGCAGGGAGCCAGCAAACAGCTCTTCCGGGACAGCTTCGTGGCCGTGACCGACGCCGGCAACCCGCTGCTCCAGCAGCCCCGCCTGACCCTCGAAGACCTGACAGCGGTGCCGCACGCCGTCGGCTATTTCGGTGAGGGCATCAGCACCCCGGCGGACAAGCTGTTCGAGTCCCGGGGCATCCAGCGCCGGGTGGCGGCCGTGGTGGCCGGATTCCTGTCCCTGCCGCTCCTGGTTGAGGGCACAGACCTGGTGGCACTCGTCCCCCGGATGCTGGCCGGACGGGCTCAGCGCGGCGCGGACATCGTGGTGCTGGAGTTCTCCGGCGGGACGGAGGCGTCCCTCGTGGAGGCCATGTACTGGCACCCGTCCCAGGCGGAGGACCCGGCGAGCGTGTGGCTGCGGTCCGTGGTCCAGCGCTCCTGTGCCCGGCTCCACGAGCTCTTCCCCGTGGATACCCATCCGGTGGCTATCCACGCGGCGGATACCCCATAGAGCCGCGGCTTGTACCCGCTGCCGGAGGGGGTACCCTGCATGATTCTCCCCCTGTGATGGGGTGGTTTCGCAGCCGTAGACTCGTGCTGACAGCGAGCCGGGCAGCGACTCGGGCAACCCCATAAGGAGGACTGTTATGCGCAATGTAACCACCAGCCCCGAGGCGGCCGCCGCCGCACAGACCCTGTTCCGGGTGGGCCTGGGAGGCGTGCTCATCGCCCACGGATCCCAAAAACTTTTCGGCTGGTTCGGCGGGGGAGGCGTCGAAGGCACCAGCAAGGGCATGCACGCCATGGGGTTCCGTCCCGCAAAACCCAGCGCCGTCCTCGCGGGTGTGGGTGAAGCAGGAGCCGGTCTGGCCTTGGCCTTGGGGCTGGCCACTCCTGCCGCCGGCGCCGCTGCCGCCACCACTATGGGTGTCGCCGCCAGCGTCCATGCCCCGAACGGCTTCTTCGCCCAGGAGGGCGGCCTCGAGTACCCGGCAGTGCTGGGCCTGGCAGCCGCCGCGTTCACGATCGGCGGCTCCGGCCTCTACTCCCTGGATGCGCTCACCGGCCACGTCCTGGACCGGCCCTGGATGCGGATCACCGCTTTGGCCGCGATCCCCACCGCCATCGCCATCCAGGTTTCCCGCCGGCGCAAGGCCCTCGCCGCAGACGCCGCAGCACCAGCCGCAGACACTCCTGCGGAAGACGCCTGAGCCCGTGGCCCTGACTATCTGCGGGACTATCCACGCGGCGGATACCACCTAGACCCAAGACGCCGTTCCCCTTCCCGCCGCGGCCAGCGAGGGCAACCTCCTCGCTCCGGACCATCCGATGCGGACCATCGCCGGCAGCATCCCGCTGGGCCGGATCGGCGCGCCCGAGGAAGTGGCAAAGTGCGCCCTGTTCCTCGCATCGGACGAGGCCTCATACGTGACCGGCGCCAACCTGATGGTCGACGGCGGCTGGTCGGCGGTCCTGCCGGGCTGACTCCCGCCCCTTCCCCCAACTACGTAGCGCTAAGTGTCGTTTTGACGCTCGAAAACGACACTTAGCGCTACTCAGTTGGGTGGGGGGCGGTCAGCGCAGGGCGTCGGAGACCGACTTCGCGCCGCCGTGGGATGCCTGGCCGCCGTCCACCGGGATGTCGGCACCCGTCACGAAGGAAGAGAGCGGGCTGAGCAGGAAAAGCACGACGGCGGCGACCTCCTCCACGCTTCCGGTGCGTCCCAGCGGGGTTTCGGCCAGGGTGGCCTGCCGGAACTCGGGCTTGGCGCCCGCCGTCATGGGTGTTTCGATGAAGCCCGGATGGACGGTGTTGACCCGGATCCCGCGCGGGCCAAGTTCCATCGCTGCCACTTGGGACAACCCTCGCAGCGCCCACTTGCTCGCGGTGTAGGCCACCGGATAATGCGCCGTCAGGCCTGCAACAGAGCCGACATTAACGATGGACGCTCCGCTGCCCATCAAGGGCGTTAGCGACTGGATTCCCAACAGGCTGCCGGCAACGTTGACCTCGTAGACCTTCTGAAGGTCGGCCACGGACGCCTCCAGCAGCCGGCTTCGCTGGGTGATGCCGGCGTTGTTGACCAGCCCGTCCACCTGCCAGCCCTGGGACCGGATCCAGGCAGCGAGCCCGGACCAGCCGGAGGCATCGCCCACGTCCAGTTGCCGGTACACCAGGGCGCCGGCCGAGGCCGAAGGCTCCGTGCCCAGCCCGTCGGGCATTTCCGCCGCAAGATCGGTTGCAATCACGCGCGCGCCGGCCTCCGCCAGCAGGCGCGCCTCCTCGGCACCCTGGCCCTGGCCTGCGCCGGTGACCACCACCGTCCGGCCCTCGAGCTGAAGCGAAACCACCCTAGATTCCGGACGGAGCCGCAGCTGCCACCCGGTTGCGCGGCCGGGTTCGGGCCGGAACCCGGGTTACGGCCTCGCGCCGGGCGCCCACCGTGTTCTCGATGGTTCCGATCCCTTCCACCGTCATCTTCACCACGTCTCCGGTTTTCAGCGGCGGGGGAGTCTGGGCGCCGTTGCGTCCCCAGAGTTCGGCCAGGCAGCCGCTGCCGCAGGTGCCGGAGCCCAGCACATCGCCGGGCCGCACCACCGAGTCCTGCGAGGCATAGGCCACCAGCTCCGCGAACGGCCAGGCCATGTTGGAGAGCAGGTCCTGGCCAATGCCTTCCCCGTTGACTTCGACAGCCATGGAGATCGGCAGGAACCCCTCGGCGTCGTGCCGGTCCTCGAACTCGTCCGCCGTGACAATCCAGGGGCCCAGGGTGTTGGCGAAGTCCTTGCCCTTGCAGGGCCCCAGGCTGACCTTCATCTCCCGGCGCTGCAGGTCCCGTGCGGACCAGTCGTTGAGCACGGTGTACCCGAAGATGTGCCGGTGGGCATCCTCCGCGCTCAGGTTCCGCCCGTCGCTGCCCGGAACGCGTCCGACGACGGCAGCCACTTCCGTTTCAAAGTCCAGGTCCGTACAACCCGCCGGAATACCGATCACCTCGCCGGTGCCCGTCACCGTATGCGGGTTGGTGAAGTAGAAGGTGGGCGCCTCGTACCATTCGGGCACGACGCCGGCCACACCGTCGATGCTCTTCCGCACGCCTTCGACGTGTTCCTCGAACGCCACGAAGTCGCGGATGGTGGCGGGCACCAGCGGGGCGAGCAGCTGCACATCCGCCAGCGGAACGGGGGCAGCGGAACCTACGGTATCCCGGGCAATGCGCAGGGTTTCGTCCAGTCCCGCGTCGAGCATTGTCTGGACGGACTGCCCTGCCGGCAGAGCATAGCAGTTTTCGCCGTCCACAAAGCCGGACTGCGCCCCGCCGTCGTGATCCCAACGGGCAATCTTGACCATGTACGTGTTCCTTAAGCGTTGCGTCGGGCGGCCAGGGCGGCCGCCGCGGTGATTCCCAGCGTGCGTGCGTTGCCGCCCAAAACCCGGGTTTCGTCGTCGGAAGACAGGCCGGCAGCCTGGACCTCGTCCGCGGGAAGGTCGGAGCCCATGTCGAACGGATAGTCCGAGCCCAGCAGCACCTGCTCCGGACCCGAGGCTGCCACGAGAGCCCGCAGTTCAGCGGGACTGTGGACGAGCGAGTCGAAATAGAGCTTCTTCAGGTAGGACGACGGCGGCTGGGCGCAGCCGTGTGCCTCAGGGCGGACCTTCCACGCGTGGTCCGAGCGGCCCAAGGTGGTGGGAAGGTATCCGCCGCCGTGCGCTGCCACAACGTTGAGTTCCGGGTGCCGGTCCAGGACACCGCTGAAGATCAAGTGGGACAGGGCCACCGCATTCTCGGCGGGCTGGGACACGGTGTTGGCCAGGTAGAAGCGGTCCAGCCGCTCATCCAGCGAGCAGCCGAACGGGTGCAGGAACACCAGGGCGCCCAGTTCCTCGGCCCGGCCCCAGAACGGCTCAAGCCGGGGATCGGACAGTTCCACGGTGCTGCGCTCCGGGTCGTTTGGGGTGGCGGCGAACGAACCGATCTCCACACCCAGCAGCCCGCATTCGAGCACGGCATGCTCCAGTGCTTCCACCATCAGGGCAGGGTGCTGGAGCGGGACCAGGCCGAGGCCGTTGAGCCGGTCCGGCGCGCGGTCCACGAACTCCCGCACCGCCTGGTTGGCGGCCTTGGCCAGTTTCAAACCCAGTTCCCCACCGGCAAAGTAATAGAAGTGCGACGGCGACGGCGAGACCAGCTGCACGTCCACGCCCTGGGCGTCCATGTCAGCGAGCCGGCGGTCCAGGTCCGTCAGCTGCGGCCAGCGCTCCTTGATCATCCGGCCCGACGCGGCCATGGACTCGGGTCCGTTGCGCCGCACCTCCAGGGCCTGCTGCGCGCCGAAGCCCTCGGGATCGGCCTCGGCCACGAGCTGCTGCAGGGCCGGAAGCAGGATATGGGCATGGACGTCAACGGTGGGGGCTTGAACAGAATCGGTGCTCATGCGGGTTCCTTAACGAGGCTGGAGATTGAATGCATGAGGCCGGGCACATTGGCATCCCGGACGCCGTCGAGCATCCATTGGCCCAACTGGACGGACGCGTTGACAACTGCCTTTGCCCTGTCCAGGCGGCGGTCGGTGAACTCTTTCCAGAGCGTCTCCGTAACGTCGTCGGCACTGATCAGGAGTTCGGCAAGCACAGCCGCATCCTCCATCGCCATAGCAGCACCCTGCGCAATGGTGGGCGGGCAGCTGTGTGCGGCGTCGCCGATGATGACGCTGCGGCCGCGGTTCCAGGGCCCGTCCACCAGGTGGGTGGTGAACCACGTGTAGTTGATGCGGGCGCTGTGGTCCAGGTTGGCGCGGATCTCGTTCCACGGTCCGCCGTAGGCCGCGGCGAGTTCAGCCATGATGCGGGGGCCGTCCTCGTGCTTGCGCTCCTGGGCCTTCTCCACCAGGTAGGCGTAGATGGTGTCAGGGCCGGTGGGGCAGTAGCCGGCGATGAAGCAGGGGCCACCGTAGGTCAGGTCCGTGCGGACCACTTCCTCGGGGCGCTCCACGAAAGCACGCCAGATTCCCATGCCCGTGGACTGGGGTTCAACCTCGATGCCGATGGCCTTGCGAACTGCCGAGTGCAGGCCATCCGCGCCGATCAGCAGGTCGTAGGTGGCGCTGCCGCCGTCGGCGGTGCCCACGGTGACGGACCCGCCGTCGTCCGTTATTCCGGTGACGGTCCTGCCGTAGCTGATCCGCGCACCGGCCTGCTCGGCGCGTTCGCGGAGGATGGCGGTGAGGTCCGGGCGGTACATGCCCATGGTGGCGGGAAGGTCCTCGCCGCCGGTCCGGATGTCTTCGAGGACGGCGATGACGGTGCCGGCGGGGTCCGGGGCGCGCAGGCCCAGGGTGCTGAACCCGTAGCCCTTCGCCTCCACCTGGTCCCAGACGCCGAGTTGCCGGAGGACCCGCAGGGCGTTGCCCTGCAGGGTAATGCCGGATCCAAGGGTCTGCGGGGCGTCCGCCTTTTCGAGGATTTCAACTTGGATTCCGGCGTCGGCCAGGAGGATGGCTGCGGCCAGCCCAGCGGCTCCCGCCCCAACGATTCCGACGTTCTGTACTGCTGCCATCGCTGACTCCTTTGTATTGACGGCGATACTGCTGGTGGTTGTTGCTGTTTTAACTGAAGCTACCGGACGGGGATTACCGGACGGCGATCGGGTTGACCGGTGATCCGACTGCCCCGGTGATGGGGAGCGGGGCTGCGGTGAGCAGGAAGTCGTACCTGCCGTCCGCCGCGCACGCCTCGGCCAGCCCGTCCGGGTCCCACATCTCGCCCAGGAACAGGCCAAGGTTGGGGATCGCGATCTGGTGCAGGGGCTGGAAGGCGGCGTCGAACTCGTTCGGACGGACCTCGAAACCCCAGGTGTCGGTGGCGATTCCGGCAATTTCGCTGCGGTGCAGCCAGGGCGCGGCAGTAAAGGAGAGCCCCGGGGCTGACCCGCCGGCGTAGTCGCCCCAGCCGTCGCGGCGGACCCTCGTGTACTGGCCGGTGCGGATTATCACAATGTCGCCCCGGCCCACGGTTGAGCTGGTGCCTTGCAGGTCGATGGTCCGCTGGAGGTGTTCCGGGGTGATCGCGAATCCGTCCGGCAGTTCGCCGTCGTTCCTTCCCAGTTCGGGGCCGAGCGCCCGGCCGACGTCGAGCAGCACGCCCCGGGTGACGATCTTGGCGGCAGCGGTCTCGATGCCGGTTACCAGGTCGCCCTCGGAGGTGACCACGTCCCCGGCGGCGCGGCCGTTCCAGGCCTTGCCCTGGTCGAAGATGTGGCCCAGGCCGTCCCATTGAGTGGAACACTGCAGCGGCATGGCTATGACATCATCCGCGCCGCCGAAGCCGTGCGGGAAGCCCTGGTTGCCGCGTTCGGCGTCCACCCCGGTGTCCGTCATGGTGTGCACCGGGTTGGTGCGGCGGCGCCAGCCCTTCTGGGGGCCGTTGGTGTCGAACGGCTGGGACAGCGAGAACGCCTCGCCGGTCTTCACCAGGGCTGCGGCTTCGATGCGCTTTCCGGCGTCGATGAAGTTCAGGGTACCCAGGACGTCGTCCTGGCCCCAGCGGCCCCAGTTGTTGTGGGCCTGCGCCATGGCCCGGATGCTGCCGAGCGGATCCTCACGCCGGATAACCGGGGAATCAGTTGATTCCCCGGTGCCGGTGGTCAATGCAGTGTCCTGGGTGGTCACTGGACACCTTCACTTGTGGTTTCGTCCTTGCAGTGGATGAGCTGGGTGCCCAGCCCGGTGATGGTGCCTTCCATGACGTCCCCGTCCTGGAGCAGCCGGCCCCAGTGCTGGCCGTTGCCGGCGGGGCTGCCGGTGAGCACCAGGTCGCCCGGGCGCAGCGGCATGATCTGCGACGCTTCGCTGACCAGCTTGGCCACACCGAAGATCATGTCCTGCGTGGACTCGTCCTGCATGGCTTTGCCGTTGAGCTTCAGGGTGACCTGGACGTCCTGGGGGTCACCGAAGAACTTGGCCGGGACCAGCAGCGGCCCGGTGGGCAGGAAGCCCGGGGCGTTTTTGGCGCGGTACCAGTCCGAACCGATGGCGGGCATGTCCTTGCGGAAAACGTACTCGCGGGTGGTGATGTCGTTGACCATGGTGTAGCCGAACACGTATTCCAGGGCTTCCTCGGGGGTGACCCGGAACGCCGTCTTTCCGATCACCGCCGCCAGTTCCAGTTCCCAGTCGTGGGACTTGGAGTAGGACGGCAGGGTGAGGTCGTCCGTGGCGGACGCGATCGCCGTCGGGAGCCCGATGAAGAAGTACGGCGTGCCCTGGCCTGCGCGCTTGTCCATCATGGCGGCGGTCTTGGCGCGCACTTCCTCCTCGACCTCGCCGGGTTCGCGGTGGGCTGCGGCGAGGTCGATGACGTGCTTGCGGTAGTTCGCACCGGTCTGCAGCACCTGCGCGGGCTCCACCGGAGCAAGGATTTCGACGTCGGCCAGCGCCAGGCCGGTGTCCTTGCCTGCCGAGGCGGCCAGGCTGTCCAGCTGGGGTTCGGTGGTGCCCCAGTGCTCGATCAGGGAGTTGATGTCCCCGTCCAGCGGCAGGACACGGTCTTCAAGCAGCAGGCCGGCACGGGCCTTGGCGTCGCCGGCTTCCTGGAAGCGGATGAGTGCAAAGGTTTCAGCCATGGTGTCTTAGCCCCGGCCCTGCTTGGCGTACGGGTTCAGGAGGGCTTCCTTCATTTCCGGGGAAGCGCCTTCTTCGGTGGCGGTGAAGCCCTCGGCCGGCGGGAAGGATTCGGTCATGGAGTGCGGCATGGCACCGTTCTTGTAGAAGTTGTTGGAACCGAGCGAGGGCTTCCAGGTGCTGGCTTCCCAGTCCGGGACGTAATTGCGGTAGCCGCCGGAGTTGAGCTCCACGCGCAGGCCGGAGGGGTCGCGGAAATAGAGGAAGTTCTGCTCGCCCACGCCGTGGATGGAGGGGCCGTATTCCATGGCGGTCCCGTTTTCCATCATGACGTCGGCGGTGCGGAGCAGGTCCTCGGTGGCATCCACCCAGAAGGCGATGTGGTTGACGCGGCCGGCGCGGCTGGAGGTGTCCAGGACGACGCCGAGGTCGTGCGACTTTTCGTTGGTGGTCAGCACGGAGAACACGGTGATGGGCGCTTCATCCAGGTCCACGAACGCCATGACGCGGAAACCCAGGGCCTCGTTGTACCACTTGGCGAAACCGCGGACATCGGAGGCGGCTACTGTGACGTGGTCCAGGAAGCGGGGGGCGGCGGCGTGGCTGCTGCGGCGCTCCGGGCGGTCCGGGTAGGTGGATTCGAAGCCGGGCTCGGCCACGAACTTTTCCACGTCGTAAAACAGGCGCATGTGGTGGCCGTAGGGGCCGGTGAATTCATAGGCCTTGCCGTAGCCGTGGCCGCCGGCGGTCCAGGTGCCCTGCACGCCGGTCGCTTCGATGCGCTGGGCTGCGGCTTCGAGGGCTGCCTGGGAGTTGGTGCGCCAGGCCATCCGGCCCAGGGACGCTTCGGCGCCTTCGGTGATCACCAGGCTGTAGCGGTAGTAGTCGCCCCAGCAGCGCAGGTAGACGTTGCCGTCCACGCGGTCGATGATGCGCATGCCGAACTTTTCCTCGTAGAACCGTGCCGAGGCTTCGACGTCCGGAGTGGTGATCTCGAGGTGGGCAAGATGGGAGAGCGGAGTTTCCACGTTGAAGTCCTTTTGGTTACTGGCTGCGGTCGGTTTGGTGCAGGTCCTGTAACTACTGTGAGGCACTTCATATATTTGGGGAAGGCGAGTTTTTCGATATCAACTATCCGTCCCACCGATACTTTCCGGCTGCGACGCTCGTTACCTTTTTCGTAGCCCTTTCCTGTTGCAGGATGTGGGTGTGCTGG
>NZ_JARVSG010000063.1:0-3330 GCF_030209335.1 Pseudarthrobacter sp. fls2-241-R2A-168 | reverse complement strand
AATTAGTTTTTTGATCTTTTGTGGTCAAGTTTTTAAGAGCACACGGTGGATGCCTTGGCATTAGGAGCCGAAGAAGGACGTAGGAATCTGCGATAAGCCTGGGGGAGTCGATAACCGGACTGTGATCCCAGGGTGTCCGAATGGGGAAACCCCGCCAGGGGCGCGAGTTGCCTGGTGACCCGCATCTGAACACATAGGGTGCGTGGAGGGAACGCGGGGAAGTGAAACATCTCAGTACCCGCAGGAAGAGAAAACAATAGTGATTCCGTTAGTAGTGGCGAGCGAACGCGGATCAGGCTAAACCGTTCCATGTGTGATAGCCGGCGGGCGTTGCATGGTCGGGGTTGTGGGACTTTCCGTTCTGTCTCTGCCGGGACAGTGGGGTGTGATGTGCAGGCATAGGTGAACGGTCTTGAAAGGCCGGCCAGAGAGGGTGTGAGCCCCGTAACTGTAATGTTGTGTACCGCCTGGAGAGTATCCCAAGTAGCACGGGGCCCGAGAAATCCCGTGTGAATCTGTCAGGACCACCTGATAAGCCTAAATACTCCCTAATGACCGATAGCGGACCAGTACCGTGAGGGAAAGGTGAAAAGTACCCCGGGAGGGGAGTGAAACAGTACCTGAAACCGTGTGCTTACAATCCGTCGGAGCAACCTTAGTAGTTGTGACGGCGTGCCTTTTGAAGAATGAGCCTGCGAGTTAGTGTTACGTCGCGAGGTTAACCCGTGTGGGGAAGCCGTAGCGAAAGCGAGTCTGAATAGGGCGTTGCAGTGGCGTGATCTAGACCCGAAGCGAAGTGATCTACCCATGGCCAGGTTGAAGCGACGGTAAGACGTCGTGGAGGACCGAACCCACTTCAGTTGAAAATGGAGGGGATGAGCTGTGGGTAGGGGTGAAAGGCCAATCAAACTTCGTGATAGCTGGTTCTCCCCGAAATGCATTTAGGTGCAGCGTTGCGTGTTTCTTGCTGGAGGTAGAGCTACTGGATGGCTAATGGGCCCTACAAGGTTACTGACGTCAGCCAAACTCCGAATGCCGGTAAGTGAGAGCGCAGCAGTGAGACTGTGGGGGATAAGCTTCATAGTCGAGAGGGAAACAGCCCAGACCACCAACTAAGGCCCCTAAGCGTGTGCTAAGTGGGAAAGGATGTGGAGTTGCTCAGACAACCAGGAGGTTGGCTTAGAAGCAGCCATCCTTAAAAGAGTGCGTAATAGCTCACTGGTCAAGTGATTCCGCGCCGACAATGTAGCGGGGCTCAAGTACACCGCCGAAGTTGTGGCATTCAAATATTAGCTAAGCCCTTGTGGTTCAGGCGTTTGGATGGGTAGGGGAGCGTCGTGTGGGCAGTGAAGTCGCGGTGTAAACCAGCGGTGGAGCCTACACGAGTGAGAATGCAGGCATGAGTAGCGAAAGACGGGTGAGAAACCCGTCCGCCGAATGATCAAGGGTTCCAGGGTCAAGCTAATCTGCCCTGGGTAAGTCGGGACCTAAGGCGAGGCCGACAGGCGTAGTCGATGGACAACGGGTTGATATTCCCGTACCGGCGAAAAACCGCCCATGCTGAACAGGGGATACTAACTGCCCGAGACCTGCCCGACACCCCTTGTGGGTGAAGGGTTTTGGTGGAGCGCAGGACCTGATCCTGGGAGGCAAGCGTATTAACAGGTGTGACGCAGGAAGGTAGCCGAGCCGGGCGATGGTTGTCCCGGTCTAAGGATGTAGGGCGAACGGTAGGCAAATCCGCTGTTCATGATGCCTGAGATCTGATGGGACCCCCGTTTGGGGGGATTTGGTGATCCTATGCTGCCGAGAAAAGCATCGACGCGAGGTTTTAGCCGCCCGTACCCCAAACCGACACAGGTGATCAGGTAGAGAATACTAAGGCGATCGAGAGAATTATGGTTAAGGAACTCGGCAAAATGCCCCCGTAACTTCGGGAGAAGGGGGGCCCCAACCTTGAACGGACTACGCGTCCGGGAGGGGATCGGGGCCGCAGAGACCAGGGGGAAGCGACTGTTTACTAAAAACACAGGTCCGTGCGAAGTCGCAAGACGATGTATACGGACTGACTCCTGCCCGGTGCTGGAAGGTTAAGAGGACCGGTTAGCCTCACGGCGAAGCTGAGAATTTAAGCCCCAGTAAACGGCGGTGGTAACTATAACCATCCTAAGGTAGCGAAATTCCTTGTCGGGTAAGTTCCGACCTGCACGAATGGAGTAACGACTTCCCCGCTGTCTCAACCATAAACTCGGCGAAATTGCAGTACGAGTAAAGATGCTCGTTACGCGCAGCAGGACGGAAAGACCCCGAGACCTTTACTATAGTTTGGTATTGGTGTTCGGAGTGGCTTGTGTAGGATAGGTGGGAGACGTTGAAGCCCGGACGCCAGTTCGGGTGGAGTCATCGTTGAAATACCACTCTGGTCACTTTGGACATCTAACTTCGGCCCGTAATCCGGGTCAGGGACAGTGCCTGATGGGTAGTTTAACTGGGGCGGTTGCCTCCTAAAAAGTAACGGAGGCGCCCAAAGGTTCCCTCAGCCTGGTTGGCAATCAGGTGTCGAGTGTAAGTGCACAAGGGAGCTTGACTGTGAGAGAGACATCTCGAGCAGGGACGAAAGTCGGGACTAGTGATCCGGCGGTACATTGTGGAATGGCCGTCGCTCAACGGATAAAAGGTACCTCGGGGATAACAGGCTGATCTTGCCCAAGAGTCCATATCGACGGCATGGTTTGGCACCTCGATGTCGGCTCGTCGCATCCTGGGGCTGGAGTAGGTCCCAAGGGTTGGGCTGTTCGCCCATTAAAGCGGTACGCGAGCTGGGTTTAGAACGTCGTGAGACAGTTCGGTCCCTATCCGCTGCGCGCGCAGGAAATTTGAGAAGGGCTGTCCTTAGTACGAGAGGACCGGGACGGACGAACCTCTGGTGTGTCAGTTGTACTGCCAAGTGCACCGCTGATTAGCTACGTTCGGATGGGATAACCGCTGAAAGCATCTAAGCGGGAAGCTCGCTTCAAGATGAGATTTCCATACACCTTGTGTGTGAGAGGCCCCCAGCCAGACCACTGGGTTGATAGGCCGGATGTGGAAGCGAGGACTAACGACTCGTGAAGCTGACCGGTACTAATAGGCCGATAACTTACACCACACACCCTCTTCGTGAACGGATTCAAAAGACGTTCACACCATGAAGCAGGGTAAAAAGATAAACAAGATACGCTTGCGTCCACTATGTGGTTCCCAAACAACAAACCAAAACGTTGTCCAGGGAACAAAAACACAACACAATAACAACACCACAATGTTGTAACCACAGTTTTCCCACCCCCA